>NZ_JBIALS010000018.1:0-168486 GCF_042873655.1 Streptomyces sp. NPDC004609
TCACACTAATACTCTGTCCCCCGCCCCCCCCCCCGCGGGGGGCGGGGGGCGCGCGGGGGGGGGGGGGGGGGGCGGGCCGCCCCCCCGCGCCCCCCCCCCCCCCCCCCCCCCCCCCCCCCCCCCCGAGGCCATCACCTGCCCTTCGGGACTGGCGGTTGGGCGATGGTGGGGAGACGGGCGATCGGCGGGCTACTCGGCGACGCCCAGCGAGACGTAGTCGTAGCGGCCGTTGTACGCCGTGGTGGAGTAGGCGTTCGTGAGCCGCGAGCTGCGCCAGGTGATGTTCTTCTCGTAGATGAACGGCATCTGGACGGCGAGATCCGCGACGGTGTGGTTCATCTGCTGGTAGATCGCCCCGGCCTTGTCGGGGTCGGACTCCTTGAGCGCGTCGTCGAAGAACTTGTTGATCTTCGGGTCGTTCGTCTCGGAGACGTTGTAGTTGCCGTTGTCGGCGATGAAACGTCCGTCGACGAGAGGCTGCGAGAAGCCCTGGCCGGTGGGGAAGTCCGGGCCCCAGCCGGTCATGACCAGCCCCAGGCCGCGCCGCTTCACCACGGCCGGCGAACCGGTGATGCTGGCGGACTCGGCGCCGTCGATCGCCTCGACCTCGGTCCTGATGCCGACGGCCCCCAGGGACTGCTGGAGCGCCTCGGCCGCCTGGACCTCGTTGGGCTGGTTGCTGCGGGCGCTGATGTTGGTGGAGAAGCCGCTGGGCTTGCCGCACGCCTTCAGGGCCGCCTTCGCCGCTTCCACATCCGGCTTGCCGTTCCGTGCCCTGATGCCGTACGGGTCGTAGTCGTCGGCACCCTTGATGCCCTTGGGCAGCATGTTCGTGGCGATCTCACCGCCGGCCTGGGGGCCGCCGCGGACCGTCTGGAGCGAGGTGTAGTCGGTCGCGTAGATGACGGCCTTGCGGCACTCGATGTTGTTGAACGGCGCGACCTTGGTGGCGATGTCGACATAGCGGACGAAGCTCGTCTCGATGTTGTCGACGTTCTCCTTGTGCTCCTTGAGCGCCTTGGTGCGGCCGGCCTGGGCCATGCCGGTGGCGTTCAGATCCAGGTCGTACTCGCCCTTGACCAGCAGTTCGTCGATCGCTTCGAGATTGGTGTTGATGGTGACGGTGATCTTGTCCGGCAGCGCGGGCCGGATCGGGTCGGACGCCTTCTGCCACTTGTCGTTGCGGACGAGGACGATGCTCTTCTTCGGCGTGTACGACTGGAACTTGTACGGCCCCGAGGAGAACGGCTTCAGCTGGTACTTGGCCGCGGTGTCCCGGTCCTTCTTCACCGGGGAGCCGGACGGCATGGCGAGCATCTGCTCGAAGTCGCCGTTGGGCGTCGCCAGATTGAAGACGATGGTCTTGTCGTCCGGGGTCTGGACGGCCTTCAGGCCGAGCTTGTCCGGGGTGGTGTCCTTGTACGGGCCCTTGTACTCCTCCCCCGGGTCGAGGACCTGGCGCAGATACTGCGGGCCGCCGGTGATGACGTCCGTGGCCCAGATGCGCTCGATGCCGTACTTGATGTCCTTGGAGGTGATCGGCGAGCCGTCCTCCCAGGTGATCCCGTCCCTCAGCTGGTAGGTGTAGGTCTTGCCGCCGTTGGAGACGACGCCCTTGGCCTTGGCGAGGTCGGGCACGAGTTCGGCGCCCGCGGCGCCCGGTTTGGTCGCGTAGGAGACCAGCTGGCGCGCGTAGAACCGGGAGAAGTCCCAGGCCATGCCGTAGTACTGGCGCTGCGGGTCGGCGGAGTCGAGATCCTGTTTGCCGATGAATTTCAGTGTGCCGCCGGTTTTGGTGGACGGGTTGGCCACACCCTTGGCCCCGGCGTTGAAGCCGGCGCCCTTGCCGCCGTTGTCGCCGTCACCCGAACCGCCGCCGCACGCCGCGGTGGCCGTGAGGGCGGCCACGGCGAGTGCCGCTCCGGCGATGCGCCTGGTCCTCGACGTACGTGGGGGAGTCATCGTTCCTGCAACCTCCGGGATAGCGCGGTCCCTGCTCGACGCCGGGAGTCCATCGGTGTGCCGCCTGACATCGGTGACAGGGGCGGGTTCAGTTGTCCGCGGCCTGGACGGCGCCGCGGGGTCCGGGAGCGGTCAGCGGGTGCCCTTGGGGTCGAGCGCGTCCCGCACGCCGTCCCCGAGGAGGTTGAAGGCCAGCACCGTGAGGAAGATCGCGAGACCGGGCACGACCATGAAGGTCGGATCGGACTCGTAGGACTTCACGGCCGAGGAGAGCGTCTGCCCCCACGAGGCGGTGGGCGGCCTCACTCCGGCGCCGAGGAAGCTGAGCGCGGCCTCGGTCAGGATGTTGGTGGGGATCATCAGGGTGGCGTACACGGTGATGGGGGCCACCAGGTTGGGCAGCAGCTCCTTGAAGAGCACGTACCGCCGGCCGGCGCCCAGGCTGCGGGCGGCCTCGATGTACTCCTTCTCCCGGAGGGAGAGCGTCTGACCGCGGACGATGCGCCCGACGTACGGCCAGCCGAAGAAGCCGATCACGGTGACGAGGATCGCGATCCGGACATTGGTGCCGGTCATGCCCAGCAGGTCGTTGGGGAGCACGGAGACCAGCGAGATGATGAACAGCAGCTGCGGGAAGGCCAGCAGCATGTCCATCACCCGGCTGATGAGCGAGTCGGCCCAGCCGCCGAAGTACCCGGCGACGATGCCGAGGACGGTGCCGAGGAGCACGGCCACCAGGGCGGCGAGAAAGGCCACCAGGAGCGAGATGCGGGCGCCGTAGACGATACGGCTGAAGACGTCGCGCCCGTTGTTCGGCTCGACACCGAGCAGATGCTCCGAGCTGATCCCGCCGAACGAGCCGATCGGTGTGCCGAACAGCGGATCGATCTTGTCCTGGTGGAACTCGTCGGGCGGATGGCCGAGCAGACCGACGATCAGCGGGGCGAGGACCGCGACCAGAACGAGGAAGATGACAACGATGCCGCCCGCCAGTGCGGGCTTGTCCCGCTTCAATCGGGTCCAGGCGATCCGCCTCAGCGACCGCCCCTCGACGGGCTTCCCGACTACAGCCGCCGCGACGTCGCCGGGCGCGGCCTCGGCCGCGTCCGCGCCGGTGTCGTGCAATGGTGCCGTCATCGTGGTGGGGACCCCTCTCGGCCGGAGGTGACCGGCCCGTACCCGCCGCTGCGGCGGCTTCGTTCACAACATCCGGTGCGTGTGGAGCAGTTGGTACGGAAGGACGTGTTACCCGGCCGTACGCGGGGCGCGCCGCCTCTTGGAGCGGGAGTCTTCAACGGTCCTGCGATCACCCGCCAGACCCCCTGAGCAATGTTTGCTCAAACGTGATGCATGCCAGGGTGTTCCGTTATCCGGACGAGACCTCCGACTCAGCGGATCATCAATTGGCTTGAAACGGGCGAAAGTTGAGGCATGGCCCGCCATACGGACACGATCGTGTCCAGGGAATGAGCAGGGCATGGCGCCGCAGACACGTGCAAACGGGGCGGCAGTTGTGCGGCAACGCGTGGTGGAGTACGGAGCCGGGGTGTGCGCCCCTTCACGGTGGCCGCACATCACGTGGCCGGGTATGGCCGAATCCGATGGGTCGGCGGCCACCTGCGACGCCGGTCCGTCAGCGGCCGCTGACGGAGGCGGTGTCGGCGCTCCCCCAAGGTGGTACCGGACGCGGCCCCTGCGACAGCGGCGGTGCGTACGGTCCCTTGCGCCGCGCGGATCTGTGCGGTCCCCGGGCGGTGTCGGTGCGTCAGCGGGCGCAGGGCGGCGGGGCCGTACGGATCCGGTCGGGGGTCAGAGGGAGGGTCGGTACGGATGAGGTTCGGTACGGGGGCGAGGGTTCGGTACGGATGAGGCGCGGTACCGGGGGTCAGCGGCCCTGCGGCGGGGGGTAGCCGTAGCCGCCGCCCGGAGCGCCCGGGGCGTCGCGGTCGTAGAACGGGCGGGCGTTGGCCCGCAGCCACATCGTCACCGGGTCGTACTCGTCCGACATGGCGACCGTCGAGACGGGCAGCCCCTCCGGTACCGCGCCGATCGACTGCTGCATCATCGCGCGCACCGCGTCGACGGACTGCCTGCCGGTGTCGTACAGATCGAGCCCGATGGCGAGGTACGGGGCGCCCAGCGCGGGCTGCACCCACGCGCGCCGCAGCGAGCGGACGGCGGTGGTGCGGTGGGCGTTCTGCGCCAGCAGGGCGTAGAAGTGCGGGATCTCGATGGCCGGCTCCGACAGCCGCAGCGGTCCCGCGGGCATCCGGTCCAATCCCGTGGCGATACGCCGCAGATCCGGCCAGGGGATGCCGACGCCTCCGCCCGGCGCGTGCGGGTTCAGCCAGATGCCCCAGCGGTCGGGGTAGAGGGCCCGGGCGATGTCGAGCCCGCCGACCACCTCGTGGGCGCGGGTCCAGCCGGAGGCGGAGAGCTCCTGGGCAGAGGTGACACAGGGGGCGTAACCGACGCCGTCGATCTCCATGTTCCCGTACTGGGCGTCCGGGGAGCCCGCCCGGCCGTTCCAGAGCAGCATCCAGACCTGGCCGCCCGCGGGGTCGGCGAGCGCCTTGAGCAGCGCTTCGTACGCGTCGTAGCGTCCGGGCGTCACCTGGCGGAGCATGTGCTCGACCTGCCCGGCCGCCGCGGTGCCTGACGCGCTCACCCTGGTCCCGCCCCTCTGTCTGACCGTCTTCTCGGTCCGGCCCTGTTCCGCCCGGCTTCTCCGTCCGGCCGGATCCGCGTCCGTCCGGCTTCGCCCCGTCCGGCTTCCACCGGTCGTGCCCCCCCGGCCGGCGGGAGGCCCGGCCCACCGCGATGCCGCTGCGCGGGCCGGGAACCAGCTTAATCGGCCGTACCGGCGCCGACTTGGCGACCTTGCCCAGCGGGCCCGTCCTACGACGTGTGTTCCCGCCGGTAGAACGGCCTCACCTTCTCCAGCATCCAGTCCGCCACGGGGTCCTGGGCCACGTCCAGCAGGACGAGGTTGACCGGCCAGGCGACCGGCACCCGGCCGAGCGCGCGGCCGAGCGCGTCCAGGGGAGCGGCGCGGCCGTCGGGGTCGAGGGAGGAGATCTGGACGCCCACGAAGAGCGCCGGCGGGTCGCCCTCGACGGACGCGAGTGCCCTGCGGGCGCTGAGGACGACACCGGACTCCTCGAACTCCGCGGCCGCGGCGGTCAGGAAGTCGACGGGGTCCTCCTGCCAGTCCGGCTCGAACATCCGTACCCGTCCGCCGCTCGCCGGTCCGTCCAGCGGAGTACGCCCCGCCCGGCACAGTTCGGCGACGGCGGGCGGAGGCAGGGGGGTGCCGACCGTGCCGCCGGGATTCACGGCGATACCGAGCTGCGGGGGCAGCCCCCGGGCGAATTCGCGGGCGGGGGCGACCGTGAAGGACATATGGCCGCCGACGCAGGCCATGAACTGCTGTTCGGAGCTGAACACGGGGACGTAGGCACCGCCGTCGATCTCCATCGTGGGCAGATCGAGGTCCGGGCTCTCGGGGCCCCCGCCGTTGGGGAGCGGGATCCAGATGCGGCTCCGGCCGAGCACCTCGACGAGGCGCGCCCCGGCGGCGGTGTTCCCGAGGGAGGCGGCGAGCGCCTCTTCGAGCTCGTTACCGGGCCACTCCCCGTACGGGTGCGCATGCGCCTGCTCCGGAATGGTCATCCTGCTGGCCCTCTCCCCCGGCGGCGGCGCCGGGCGCCGTACGACTGCGTGTGCCCGACCTTAGCGCCGCGGGTGGGTCCGATGCGGGGCCGCCGGGTTCCCGCGCCCGCGGGTGGGGTCGCCCCCTGTCGCCGGACGGGCCCGGCCCATGGCCCTGCGGCCCGGGCCTCTTCGACCGCGCCCCACCGCGGGGCCCACGCCGCCTGCCCGCTGCCCGGGCCACGGGTCCGTCCCCAAACGCCGGACGGGCTGGGTGGTCCAGGCCCAGGCGCAACCAGCCCCGCCGGCGATTGAGGCGCGGGGGTTCGGGGGCAGCGCCCCCGACAGGAAACCGCGTCCCCGACAGGAGACCGCGCCCCGGGCTCAGGCGTGGCCGAAGCCCAGCCGGGTGAGAACCGTCGCCGCGTCACGGTCGAGCAGCACCGCGGACGCGCACCCCACCGGCAGCCTCCCCGCCTCCGCGTCCGCGATCAGCCGCCCCGCGGCCCGGCGGTGCCGGGCGAACGCGTACCCCGACACTCCCCGCCCCCGCTGCCGCTGCCCCTGGCGCGCGATCTCGGGCGAGACGTCCAGCAGGACCAGATGCAGGGCCGTCCCCCGCCGCTTCGCCTCCCGCGCCAGCCACCTGCGCACCCACGCCTGCGTCCCGCAGTCATGGACGACGACGCTCTCCCCGGACCGCAGCGCCCGCCGCAGCCCGGCGTAGTGCGCCAGGCGGACGAAGGGCCGGTAGACCCCGTACGGCAGCAGCCTCGGCATCCGCGCGTCCCAGCGGTCCCGGGTGTCCTGCGAGTCGATGCGGCAACCGCTCGCCGCCCGCCGGATCAGGGTGGACTTGCCGCTGCCGGGCAGCCCGGACACCACCACGAGATCACCCGCGCCGAACATCACCCGCCGCGGGCTGCGCCCGGAGCGGGCCCTCAGATCGCGCAGGACGGGCGCCTGCTCCCCGGCCAGCTCCCGGACGGGCGCCTGTGGCTGAGCGGGCACCCCCGCGGTCGTCGCGTAAGCACTGGAGTGCTGCAACGTCATCACACCCTCCCCCATGTCAGCTCACACAACCCTTGCCCATGAAGCGTAAAGAAATGGTAATGCGGCACAACCGATTTCCCTCCGAAGAGCGTCTTGCCCCGTGTTGCGGTTCCAGGAACGGCCCCGGCGGAACCGGTCGGGCCCGTACACCCCACTCAGCCGGGATGCGTGCAATGATGTGCCCGCCAACTGCATACCGGCCGCTTGAATCCGCGCGGGAGAGTTCCGGCCACCCGGCTGGACGCCGAAGGAGCAAGATCCTCCCTTGAATCTCTCAGGCCCCGTACCGCGCGCGATGAGGCAGATCTGAAAAGCGAGCCGCTCACGCCGGCTCCACCCAAGGTGCAAGTCACGACCACCTGTACGTACGGTCGCGACGAACCTCTCAGGTTCCGATGACAGATGGGGAGGATCATCGTCCTCGTCGGCCATGCCCTGGGAGCCCCGTCTATGAGCACCGCCCTCCGTCATACAGCCCTTGACGCCCTGCACCGGTCGCTCGGCGCGACCATGACCGATTTCGCGGGCTGGGACATGCCCCTGCGGTACGGCAGCGAGCGCGACGAGCACAACGCCGTACGCACGAGGGCCGGCCTCTTCGACCTCTCCCACATGGGCGAGATCACGGTCACCGGCCCGCAGGCCGCCGCCCTCCTGGACTACGCGCTGGTCGGGAACATCGGCACCGTCGGCACCGGCCGCGCCCGCTACACCATGATCTGCCGGGAGGACGGCGGCATCCTCGACGATCTGATCGTCTACCGCCTCGGCGACACCGAGTACATGGTGGTCGCGAACGCCGACAACGCCCAGATCGTCCTGGACGCCATCACGGAGCGTGCCGACGGCTTCGACGCCGAGGTACGCGACGACCGGGACGCCTATGCGCTGATCGCCGTCCAGGGCCCCGAGTCCCCCGGCATCCTGAAGTCCGTCACCGACGCCGGTCTGGACGGCCTGAAATACTACGCGGGCCTGCCCGGCACGGTCGCGGGCGTCCCGGCCCTGATCGCCCGCACCGGCTACACCGGTGAGGACGGCTTCGAGCTGTTCGTCGAGCCGCGGCACGCGGAGGGGCTGTGGCGGGCGCTGACCGGGGCGGGTGAGGCCGCCGGCCTGGTCCCCTGCGGTCTGGCCTGCCGGGACACGCTGCGCCTGGAGGCGGGCATGCCGCTGTACGGGCACGAGCTGACCACCGCGCTGACCCCCTTCGACGCCGGTCTCGGCCGGGTCGTGAAGTTCGAGAAGACCTCCAACGACGGCCGCTTCGTCGGTCGCGAGGCCCTGGCCACCGCCGCGAAGCGCGCCGAGACCGCCCCTCCGCGCCGGCTCGTCGGTCTGATCGCCGAGGGCCGCCGGGTCCCCCGCGCCGGATACGAGGTCGTCGCCGGCGGCAGGGTGATCGGCGAGGTCACCTCGGGCGCGCCCTCCCCCACCCTGGGCCGGCCGATCGCCATCGCCTACGTGGACGCGGCGCACGCCGCACCCGGCACCGAGGGTGTCGGCGTGGACATCCGCGGTACCCACGAGCCGTACGAGGTCGTCGCGCTGCCGTTCTACCGGCGCCGGAAGTGACCCTCGGCACACCGTCGCGTCCCACCCCCCTGCCCGTACATCCGCACTTCCCGCGTACAGGAGAATTCAGGTCATGAGCAACCCCCAGCAGCTTCGCTACAGCAAGGAGCACGAGTGGCTGTCGGCCGCCGAGGACGGCGTGTCGACGGTCGGCATCACGGAATTCGCGGCCAACGCGCTCGGTGACGTCGTGTACGCCCAGCTCCCCGAGGTCGGCGTCACGGTGACCGCGGGCGAGACCTGCGGCGAGCTGGAGTCGACCAAGTCCGTCAGCGACCTGTACTCCCCCGTCTCCGGTGAGGTCACCGAGATCAACCAGAACGTCGTGGACGATCCGTCGCTGGTGAACACCGCCCCCTTCGAGGGTGGCTGGCTGTTCAAGGTGCGGGTCGGCGAGGAGCCGAAGGACCTGCTCACCGCGGATGAATACGCGGAATTCTCCAGCAACTGACCTCACCAGACCTCCAGGGATCAGAGATGTCGCTCCTCAACACCCCTCTCCATGAGCTGGACCCGGACGTCGCCGCCGCCGTCGACGCCGAGCTCCACCGCCAGCAGTCCACGCTCGAAATGATCGCGTCGGAGAACTTCGCTCCGGTCGCGGTCATGGAGGCCCAGGGCTCGGTTCTCACCAACAAGTACGCCGAGGGCTACCCCGGCCGCCGCTACTACGGCGGCTGTGAGCACGTCGACGTCGTCGAGCAGATCGCGATCGACCGCATCAAGGCCCTCTTCGGCGCCGAGCACGCGAACGTCCAGCCGCACTCGGGCGCGCAGGCGAACGCGGCGGCGATGTTCGCGCTGCTGAAGCCGGGCGACACGATCATGGGCCTGAATCTCGCGCACGGCGGGCACCTGACCCACGGCATGAAGATCAACTTCTCCGGCAAGCTCTACAACGTGGTCGCCTACCACGTGGACGACGCCACCGGCCAGGTCGACATGGCCGAGGTCGAGAGGCTCGCCAAGGAGTCCCGGCCGAAGCTGATCGTGGCCGGCTGGTCCGCGTACCCGCGCCAGCTGGACTTCGCCGCCTTCCGCCGGATCGCGGACGAGGTCGGCGCGTATCTGATGGTGGACATGGCCCACTTCGCGGGCCTCGTCGCGGCGGGGCTGCACCCCAACCCGGTGCCGCACGCCCATGTCGTGACCACGACCACCCACAAGACCCTGGGCGGCCCCCGCGGCGGAGTGATCCTCAGCACGCAGGAGCTGGCCAAGAAGATCAACTCCGCGGTCTTCCCCGGTCAGCAGGGCGGCCCGCTGGAGCATGTCATCGCCGCGAAGGCGGTCTCCTTCAAGGTCGCGGCCACCGAGGAGTTCAAGGAGCGCCAGCAGCGCACGCTGGACGGCGCCCGGATCCTGGCCGAGCGCCTGGTCCAGGACGACGTCACGCGGCACGGCGTGTCCGTCCTGTCCGGCGGTACGGATGTGCACCTGGTCCTCGTCGACCTGCGCGCGTCCGAGCTGGACGGCCAGCAGGCCGAGGACCGCCTCCACGAGGTCGGCATCACCGTCAACCGCAACGCCGTCCCGAACGACCCCCGGCCGCCGATGGTGACCTCGGGCCTGCGGATCGGCACCCCGGCGCTCGCCACCCGCGGCTTCCAGGAGGCGGACTTCCGCGAGGTCGCGGACATCATCGCCGAGGTCCTGAAGCCGTCGTACGACACCGAGGGCCTGCGCGCCCGCGTGTCGGCGCTGGCGGCGAAGCACCCCCTGTACCCGGGGCTGTAGCCCGTACGCAGTACCGCATGCGGCCCGGGGGCACCGCGCACACTGGACGGTGAGCGCGGTGCCCCCACCCGTAGCGGCGGCCCCGCGCGCACCACGGCCCGCCCCCGCCCCGCCCCGCACCTCCGCACCCCGGTCCTCCTCCGAGCTTCTTCACTCAGGGCTCGGGTCCTCAGAGCTTCTCCCGCGCATCGCGCGCTTCTTCCGCACCACCCGGCAGACAACGGCGTCTACCAGCCTCCCTAGGAGTTCACGTGGCCATCTCGGTCTTCGACCTGTTCTCGATCGGCATCGGCCCCTCCAGCTCTCATACGGTCGGCCCGATGCGCGCCGCCCGGATGTTCGCCCGCAGGCTGAAGAACGAGGGCCTGCTGGCCCACACCGTCTCGGTACGGGCCGAGCTGTACGGCTCGCTCGGCGCGACCGGCCACGGCCACGGCACCCCCAAGGCCGTCCTGCTCGGCCTCGCGGGCGACTCGCCGCGTACGGTCGACGTCGAGACCGCCGACGAGCGGGTCCAGCGGATCAAGGACTCCGGCCGGCTGAGCCTCCTCGGCATGCACGAGATCGGCTTCGACGCCGACGAGGACCTGGTGCTCCACCGCCGCAAGGCCCTGCCGTACCACGCCAACGGCATGACGGTCCTCGCGTACGGCGCCGGGGGCGAGACCCTCCTGGAGAAGACGTACTACTCCGTCGGCGGCGGCTTCGTCGTCGACGAGGACGCCGTCGGAGAAGACCGGATCAAGCTCGACGACACCCCGCTGAAGTACCCCTTCCGCACGGGCGACGAGCTGCTGCGGCTCACCCGCGAGACCGGGCTCTCCATCTCCGCGCTGATGCTGGAGAACGAGAAGGCCTGGCGCACCGAGGACGAGATCCGCACGGGTCTGCTGGAGATCTGGCACGTCATGCAGGCGTGCGTCTCCCGGGGCATGTCCCGCGAGGGCATCCTCCCCGGCGGCCTCAAGGTCCGCCGCCGCGCCGCCAACTCGGCCCGCCAGCTGCGCGCCGAGGGCGACCCCGCGGCCCGCGCGATGGAGTGGATCACCCTCTACGCCATGGCCGTGAACGAGGAGAACGCGGCGGGCGGCCGGGTCGTCACCGCCCCCACCAACGGCGCGGCCGGCATCATCCCCGCCGTCCTGCACCACTACATGAACTTCGTCCCCGGCGCCGACGAGGACGGCATCGTCCGCTTTCTGCTCGCCGCCGGCGCCATCGGCATGCTCTTCAAGGAGAACGCCTCCATCTCCGGCGCCGAGGTCGGCTGCCAGGGCGAGGTCGGCTCCGCCTGCTCCATGGCCGCGGGCGCCCTCGCCGAGGTCCTCGGCGGCACCCCCGAACAGGTCGAGAACGCGGCCGAGATCGGCATGGAGCACAACCTCGGCCTCACCTGCGACCCGGTCGGCGGCCTCGTCCAGATCCCCTGCATCGAACGCAACGGCATGGCAGCGGTGAAGGCCGTCACCGCCGCGAAGATGGCGATGCGCGGCGACGGCAGCCACCTCGTCTCCCTCGACAAGGTCATCAAGACCATGAAGGACACCGGCGCCGACATGTCCGTGAAGTACAAGGAGACGGCGCGGGGCGGGCTCGCGGTGAACATCATCGAGTGCTGAGGTCCGGGGCTTGACCAGCGCGCCTCTGTCTGCCGACGCTGCACCTCGACGAAGTCCAGGCCCTGTCGCCCGAGGAGACGGTGCTGCTCTCACCCTTCCTCGGCCAGGTCGCCACCAGGGGTCGGGTGACCCCCTCATGGCCCTGCAAGGGCCGGCGGTGCCCCCGAGGGCTCGCTCACCACACGATGGTGTTCCCGGACTTCCGGGGGTGTTGGTCCAGGTTCCCTTGGCCCGGCCCCTCCCGGCGGGCCCGAGTACCGCTGTCGAGCAACTCCTGGCTGCGGGCCACGCGACCGCATCCCTCTGCCACCATGAAACTGTGCACCCACCTCAAGGCAAAACAACGGCAAAGCCCCTCTGACACCGCAGCTCAGGAAGAGTGCTCCCCGCGCAGGCGGGGGTGGTCCGGGCACCCGCACCATCCAGGTCCCGGTCCGGCTGTGCTCCCCGCGCAGGCGGGGGTGGTCCGCCGTCTGGCTGTCGGGCTGGGTGGGCTGGTTCGTGCTCCCCGCGCAGGCGGGGGTGGTCCGGCGGGTAACGCTGTCGTTCGTGTTGTCGACGGGTGCTCCCCGCGCAGGCGGGGGTGGTCCGGGTTCGTACGGGGGTGATGACGGCGGGCAGGCGTGCTCCCCGCGCAGGCGGGGGTGGTCCGAGATTGCCCAGCTCCGGGTCCTTCACGGCCGGGTGCTCCCCGCGCAGGCGGGGGTGGTCCGCCAAGGGCGAGCCGGTTCCGGCCTGATCCACGTGCTCCCCGCGCAGGCGGGGGTGGTCCGGCCGAGGCGTGCGCGCGGGAGGCGCTTCAGGAGTGCTCCCCGCGCAGGCGGGGGTGGTCCGCGGATCGTCCCGTCGGCCTCGGTCTCCTTGCCGTGCTCCCCGCGCAGGCGGGGGTGGTCCGTAGTTGAGGAGCTGTCCGGTCAGGTTCAGGACGTGCTCCCCGCGCAGGCGGGGGTGGTCCGCAGGAGTCCGGCGAGCACCATGCGCTCGCTGAGTGCTCCCCGCGCAGGCGGGGGTGGTCCTGAAGCAGCAGCGTTCGCCGTGGCCGTACCGGAGTGCTCCCCGCGCAGGCGGGGGTGGTCCGGCTCAGCCGTACCTGGAGGAAATGGCGAGCGCGTGCTCCCCGCGCAGGCGGGGGTGGTCCGGATCGACGGCGTGGGATTCCGTATCGCGCGCTCCGTTCCGCACCGGGGTGCGGAAGCGCGGTCGCGGATCCCGCCGACAGCGGAACCCGCGACCGTCGCCGACCAGACCGGGCACCCGGCCGACACCCGGGGTACTTGAGGCAACCGAGGCATCCGGCGTACCGACGTACCCGAGGTGCACGGCGTCTTGGGAACCCACCCGGTCCGGCGCCGGATCAGCGGGCCGGTCCGAAGCCCGCCACCGGGAGGCGCGGCGGTCAGGGCGCCAGCGGCCCCCGTACCGGAACCGGGACCTTGGTGCCCTTGCGCTGTTGCTGCTGCGCGGGATTCGCCGCGCAGACGACGTCCTTCGCGGGAAGGCGGCCGGTCGTCAGATAGGTGTTGGCGACCTGCTCGGCGCAGTCGCTGACGAGCGTCCCGTACACGCCGTGGCCCTCGCCCTCGTCGACCGTCACCATCCGGGAGCCCTCCAGGGCGCGCCGCAGACCGTGGGCGTTCGACAGCGGGGTCTGCGAGTCCCACTCGTTCTGGAGGATCAGCGCGGGAACGTCGTTGTCGATCTCGGTGGCGGGTTCGGCGGTCCTCCCCCAGAACGCGCAGGGCGCGATGTTGGAGGCGTGGTCCCCGTACAGCGGATAGCGGACCGCGTCACGGACCGCGTCACGGCGGTAGCTCTCCGGGTCCTTCGACCAGGGCGTGTCGCCGCATACCACGGTCCAGAACATGGAGGTGGCGTTGTCGTCCCAGGGGTAGGGGGCCGGCAGGTCCGGAGTGGGTTCACCGGCCGCCGCCTTCTTCAGGTTCACCACCCACTCGGCGCCGAGGCGCGGCTTGAAGAAGGTGGTGCGCAGCGCGGCCCGGAGTTGGGTGCCGCTGTAGCGGGTGCCGCCCAGCAGGACGGGCTCGCGATCGGCCCGGGCGACGATGTCCCAGAAGGTCCGGGAGACCGCGGCCGGGGTGTCGCCGAGTCCGTACGTGGCCGAACGCGCGGCCGTCCACTCGGTCCACCGCTTGAACGCCCGCTCCGCTTCGGGCGCCCAGATCTTGAAGCTCCCGTGCCACGCGCCGGCGGGGTCGACCGCGCTGTCGAGGACGAACCGGTCGACGCGCCGGGGGAACATCTGGGCGTAGACGGCCCCGAGGTAGGTGCCGTAGGAGTACCCCAGGAAGTTGAGTTTCCGCTCTCCGAGCGCTGCCCGGATCACCTCCATGTCCCGGGCGGTGTTACGGGTGGTGAACTGCCTGAGGGTGTCCTCGCCGTACTTGTCGCGGCACTTGTCCGCGATACCGCGGGTCAGGGCGACATGGCGGGCGAAGGTCTCCGGCTTGTACGGGCGTTCCCCGTCCAGCTCCTCGGGGGAGAGTCCGCAGGTGATCGGCGCGCTGCTGCCGACGCCCCGGGGGTCGAACCCGATGAGGTCGTACCGCTCCAGTACGGAGGCGGGGAAGGCCCCGTGGAGGTAGGCGGGCATGTCGAGCCCCCAGACGCCGGGGCCGCCGGGGTTGATGAGCAGCACACCGCGCCGCTTGGCGGGGTCGGTCGCCGCGATCCGGGATATCGCGATGTCGAGCTGTGCGCCGCGCGGGCGCCGGTAGTCCAGCGGCGCCTTCACCGTGGCGCATTCCAGCGAGGGCGGCAGGTCGGCGCGGCATTTCTGCCAGGTGACCTTCTGCTGTGCGTACGCGGCCGTGGGGACCGCGCGCGGGGTGGGTGAGGCGGTGGCCGGAGCCGAGACGAGCGCCGGTGCCAGCGTCGCCATCATGCTCACCGCGAGCGCGGGAGCGAAACGTCTTACCTGCACGGTGGGGGGATCCTTCCGTTCGGCGTGCGAGACGGGTCGGCCCTGTCGTGACGGGCCGTCCCCGCACATCATTCACCCGGACGCCGGTTCTCGAACTCCGTTCCGGCGACGGGAAGTTCGAGTACACCACCGGGTGCGGCGGATCGGGGCCAGAGGCCGAAAACCGCCACCTCCGACAGCCCCCTGTCCCCTGTCCGCCCGCCGGCGGCGGAGGCCGCAGATGCGCGATGCGGGGCCGGACGCGAGTGGGCGGCCGCCACGAAGGCGGCCGCCCACAGCGGCGCGGTGCGCCGGAAGCCGCAGGTGTCCACGGCGCCGGGAGTACCGGCGGTGCCAACCCGAGGACCGGGGCGCGCCACGGCCGTCACCGGCAGCACGGCCGTCACCGGCCCGGCAACCCGCACCGGCGGTACCGCCGTCACCGACAGGGCAACCAGCCCTGCGGGGGCGGTGGTCCGGAAACCGGCGAAGACGGCCACGGGCCGACGGAGCCCGGGAGCGGCCGCTGGCCGCAGGGCGTGCGACCGGCACGGTCCCGCGCGCCGGCCGGTGGAGAGGCGGGAGGCTTCAGCCGTCGCGCCCCTCGCCGAGGGAGTTCCGTCAGCCCTGGCCGCGAAGGGCTGTCAGCCCTTGTTGAGGGAGTTCCAGAACTCCTCGAAGGTGAGCACCCCGTCCCCGTTGGCGTCCTTCGTCCTGATCACCGCTTCGGCGACCGGCTCGGTGACGTTGAAGTCGCCCAGCTGCGCCATCACACTCTTGTACTCCGCCGCCGTGATCAGACCGTCGCCGTTCAGGTCGTACCGGTCGAACGCCCTGCGGGCCTCTTCCTTGTCCACCACTGCTCTCGCCCCTCCTAGGTGCACCGAATGACGATGTCAGATTATCCGGGGATCCCGCCCGCCCGGTCCCAGGGTGTGCGGGGCACGATGGGCGTATGAGCGATGAGCTGGGGCGGATCCTTGAGGCGGCGGCGCGCGGGGAGTTCCCCGCGCCGGACGGCACCACGAGCGTGATCGGGCAGCCGAACGCGCGCGACGCGGGTGTGCTCGCCTTCACCGCCCACTCGGTGGTCTTCACGGACGAGGATCCCGCATGGGTACGGGAGCGGCTCGCGGCCGCCCCGTCGGATCCGCTGGCCGCGGCGATGAACCCGGTGTTCCTGGCGGAGTTGCTGGCGCGCACCGGCCGCACGATGAGCACAATCGATCTGACGACGGTGGCGAAGGCGCTGCCGGGCCCGCCGGAGGTGGAGCTGCGGGAGATCGGGGACCCGGGGCATCCGAGGGTGGCGCGGGCGCTCGCGTACCGCGACGGTGTACGGGTGTGGGCGGCCGACGGCGGGGTGGTGGTCCTCGGGCGGGGTCTCGCGGGCCGCTGGGAGTGCGCGGTCGAGGTGGACGAGGACGCCCGGGGCCGCGGGCTCGGGGTGGCGCTGGCGCGGGCGGCCCGGCATCTGGTGCCGGACGCGGCGGTGTGGGCGCAGGTGGCGCCGGGGAACGCCCGCAGTGTGCGGGCGTTCCAGCGGGCGGGGTTCCGGGCGGTCGGCTCGGAGGCCCTGCTGTCGGCTAATGGGAGCCTGTCGTAGCGGGGACCTGGGCGGCCTGGGCCGAGCCTGCGGACGCCGGGGCCGGGGCCGAGTCGGCCGGTGCGGACTGGGCCGTGGTGGTGGCGGCCGGGTAGGTGTTCCGCCAGGGCACGTAGTACGGGTTGTCCCGGCACTCGTTCATGATCTCGGTCTTCTTGGCCTTGTCGACCGGGCACACCCCGACGATGAACTCGCGGGCGACACCGCCGGGGAAGGCCACCTCGACCTGGTCGGCGTACTTGTGCGTGTCGCCGATGGTCTTGTTGACGTCGACTCCGCCGGGGGCGTCGATGTAGTAGTTCCAGCCGCTCTTCCAGGACTTGTAGAGGTCGTGGTTGTACGTGGTCGAGACGTACGGCGACGGCTGGTTCACGAGGACGTACTTCTCGATGTCGTACTGGCCGTCGAGGGGGGCCTTGGGGTGGAAACCCTCCTCGAAGACGATCTCGGGACCCCGGCCGTCCGAGCGGTAGAGCTGGCCGCAGGTGGTGCGCCAGGCGGGGTCGGGGGTGATCCGGCCGATGTCGACGCGGCGGTCGGCGGCGGCGTAGAGGCGGTCGCCGACCGCGGGGCAGGAGTTGGCGGGGGCGGCCTTGACGGCGCTCGGCCCGGACGCGGCGGCGGGCCGCGGTACGGCCCGCTCGGCGGGTGCGGTGGCGGCCGAGGTGGCGGCGGGGGCGAGAGCGGCGGACAGGGTCAGGGCGAGAACGGCGGCCCGGCGCCGCGGTCGAGTGGTCATCATGAAGATCACTCTCTCGGCCGTGCGGCACCGGGCCGGGCAACCTCACTCGTGGGTGGGCGAGTTGAGCGGCGGGGTGACGGACAGGGGTCGGGACGGCGGGTCGGCCGCCGCGTGTCGTACGGCGGGGTCGCGTGTCGTACGGCGGGTCGGGCCTCGTACGGCGGGTCGGGCCTCGTACAGCGGGTCGCGGGTGTCTCGCGGTGGCCGGACGGCCGGGCGAGGATGCCTCAGCGGAAGACTCCGGTGTGGCCGAGGGAGTAGCGGCCCGGCTGCGGATAGACGGCGAGCCCGTGGGGACCGCCGCCGACGGGGATACGGGCCAGCTGCTTGCCCGTCTTCGTGTCGATCGCGTACACCTCCGAGTCGTAGCGCCCCGACAGCCACAGCACCTTGCCGTCCGCCGAGACCCCGCCCATGTCGGGGCTGCCGCCGTCGGGCAGCCACCACTTCTTGGTCAGCCCGTTCTTGGTGAAGTCGAAGATGGAGATGGATCCCTCACCGCGGTTGGAGACGTACATCTCCTTGGAGTCACGGCTGATGTAGAGGCCGTGGCAGCCCTTGCCGGTGGGCAGCAGGGTGGGGGTGGTGAACTTCTCGCCGTCCAGCGCCCACATGCCGTGCGCCGTCATGTCGGCGATGTAGAACGTCTTGCCGTCCGGGGAGAGCTTCACGTCCTGCGGCATCGCGCCGTCGAAGGGCAGCTTCTGCTGGCCGACGACCTCCATCTTCTCGGTGTCGACCTTCAGCAGCTCGCCGGAGAACTCGCAGGAGACGACGAAGTACCGGCCGTCGGCGGAGAAGTCGGCGTGGTTGACGCCGAAGCAGGTGACCGGGACCGTCTTCTTCCGCTCCATGGTGTGCGGATCGCGGAAGACGAGTTCGCGGTCCATGGAGGCCATGACGACGGCGTACTTGCCATTGGGCGTGAAGTAGAGGTTGTACGGGTCGTGGACCTCCACCGCCTTGCCCGCCTTGCCGGTCGCGGGGTTGATCGGGGTGAGCGTGTGCCCCCGGTTGTTGTTGACCCACAGCGTCTTGAGGTCCCAGGAGGGGACGACGTGCTGGGGCTGGATGCCGACGGGGATCGTCTCGACGACCTTGTAGGTGGCGGGGTCGATGACGGAGACCGTGTTGGATTTGGTGTTGGGGACGTACACCTTCGACGGGAACTCCCTGACCACGGGCGAGAGCCTGCCCGGCCGGTCGGCGGCGTAGATGTCCTTGGGGTCGGTGACCGGGGGCATCCCGGGCAGTCCGGCGCGGGCCGCCGGCCGCTTGGACGCGACGGCCTTGGTCTCGCCCGCCTCGGTGCCGTCGGCGCGTAGGCCCCGGTCGCCGCCGGTGCCGCAGCCGGCGAGCACGGCGATCAGGGCCCCGGCGAGCAGGGCGCCGGTCCGCCGGGTCAGTCTCAGGGGGGTTCTCGGGTGCATCAGCTCAGCAGCTCCGTGGTGGTCACCGCGCGCAGTCCGCGCCGGTGGAGGTCGTCGAGGAGGGCGGGCAGTGCGGCGACCGTGTCCGCGTAGCCGAAGTGGAGGCTGACCACCGATCCGCGCTGGATCCGCCCGGCGACGGTACGGGTCACGGCCGTGGCGCCGGGCGAGGTGGAGTCGAGGGAGTCCAGGTCGTACGAGAGGACGTGCGGGTAGCCGGCGCGCCGGGCGAGCCGGATGACGAGGGGGGTCGCGTACTGCGTACGGGAGGGGCGGAACCAGGTGCCGATGGAGCCGGTGAGCCTGCGCAGCCGCTCGGCGCAGCCGGTGATCTCGGCGTACGCGTCGGCCTCGGACATCTCGTTGATCGCGAGGTGGCGCCGGGTGTGGTTGCCCAGGTCGTGGCCGCCGTCGAGGATCCGGCGGGCGAAGCGGGGGTGCTCGTCGAGCCAGTCGCCGACGGCGAGCACGGTGACCCGGGCGCCGGCGCGCTCGGCCTCGGTGAGTAGCGCGTCCGCGGTGGCGGGGTCGCCGGCGCCGTGGAAGGTGAGGGCCACCCGATCGCGGTCCCGGGGGCCGTGGGTGATCTGCGCGGGCCGTCCGGGGAAGCGGCGGGCCGCGGGCGCGGCGGCGGGACGGGCGTCGCGGGCGCGGCCCGGGGAGGGGGCCGGGGATAAGGCGGCGGGTGCCGCGGGCGCGGCCGGGGCGGGACCGCCGTCGTCGGCGCAGCTCGTGGCGAGAGCGCCCGCGACGGCGACCCCCGCTCCGGCGTGCAGCGCGCGGCGGCGGTCGATCGGGGTCACGGGAGAGGACAGTAGATACAACATCAGAAAAAAGTAACGATTACCCCAATTCAGGTAGTTTTGCGAGCTAGGATCGCTCGACATGCGCACGACGAGGCGAAGCATCGGAATACACACCACCGACGGACCATGCTCGATACTTGCCAGGCCAGGCGGTCATTTCACCTGTGATTGATCACCGATGTGTCACACTTTACGAGCTATGCCGGAGTGGGGGATTTGGGTACGGCGGTCCGGTCTGGCATAGTCGAGAGCACGACCGCCTCCGACCCGGGCTCGGTCGTCGACAGCGGCCGTGGAAACACCCCCCATTCCACGGCGCTCCACAGAAGCCCCCGGCGCGCCGCCACCCCCGGCCGGTACGGGGGCTTCTGTGCACCCGGGATCAGATGCCGGGCCGGGACCTCCCGGGCGCCGGCGCACCCCGAGGCTCCCCGGCACCCGCGCGCCGGGTGTCCGTCAGCCGGGCGGCGAGGCCGAGTGCCGCTGGGGCACCCGCATCTCGAACCAGGTCGTCTTGCCGCGCGGCAGCAGATCCACGCCCCACCGGTCCGAGAGCTTGTCGACGAGAAAGAGCCCGCGCCCGCTGATGTCCATCGGCTGGACCGGCAGCAGACAGGGCAGTCCGCGCGAGGGGTCCCGGACCTCCACCCGGATCCAGCCGGGGCGGCGTGTCATCCGCAGCCCGAAGACACGGGCGCCGGTGTGCCGGACCGCGTTCCCCACCAGTTCGGAGACGAGCAGGACCGCGTTCTCGGCGATCTGCGCGGACAGCGCCCACTGGCGCACCACGACCGAGTGCGTCAGCCGGCGGGCGGTGGCCGCGGACTCGGGACGGGATGGGAGACGGACCTCTTCCTCGGTGGGATTCCCGAACAACTCCAGCGACTTCAGGGTCTGTTCGTCCTCGATGGCCGTCACCCACCGCGTTGCGACAGCGCTGCCGCGCTCCCGCGGTTGTTCCACACCTTCGAGGCCCGCCATGCCCCCATCATGGCCGCTGGTCGCGGATTCCGTGGCCGTTCCAGCGGAATGAGAATCCCGGAACTGCCCGTTCCGAGTACCTGTGTTGGCATATGACAGCGGCCCCATACGAGCACTCCTGCCCACTCCGAGCTGCACTGACACCCTGTCAATAGGAGCCTACGGTCCGGGAATACCCCGGATTCCTTAATGCTCCCTTAAGGCTCGGCTAAGGATCGCACAGCGCCCGGGGCCGCCGGAGCCCGGGGCCGGGCACCCCGTCCCCCGTCCGGGAGCCCGCCCCGGGACTCGGAGAGGACGCCCGACCGGCCCGGGCTCCGGCGGCCCGGGAGACCCGGGAAGCAGAGCCCGGCCCCGGTCGCGCCGTCCCGACTCCCGTACCTTCCGGACCCCCTGACGGTGACCCGGGCCCCCAGGCCGGGACCTCAGACGAACGTGGCCTTGCCCGGTCCCTCCTCCACGAAGCTCCGCATCCCGCGCTCCCGGTCCTCCGTCGCGAACAGACCGGCGAACAGGCTCCGTTCGATCGCGAGGCCCGTCTCGATATCGGTCTCCAGACCGGCATCGACGCACTCCTTCGCGGCGCGCAGCGCGAGCGCGGGCCCCTGGGCGAGCTTCGCGGCCCAGGCGTGGGCCTGCTCGTAGACCTCGGCGGCGGGGACGACCCGGTCCACCAGACCGATCGCGAGCGCCTCGTCCGCCCTGACCTGACGGCCCGTGAAGATGAGGTCCTTGGCCCTGGACGGGCCGACCAGCCGGGCGAGGCGCTGGGTGCCGCCCGCCCCCGGGATCACGCCCAGCAGGATCTCCGGCTGACCGAGCTTGGCGTTGTCGCCCGCGATCCGGAAGTCGGCGCAGAGCGCCAGCTCGCAGCCGCCGCCGAGCGCGTAGCCGGTGACGGCCGCGACGACGGGCTTGGGGATACGGGCGACCGCGGTGAACGCCTCCTGGAGCGCGCGGGAGCGCACCACCATCGCGGCGTGATCCATGACCTGCATCTCCTTGATGTCCGCGCCCGCCGCGAACACCTTCTCGCCGCCGTACAGGATCACCGCCCGTACGTCGTCGCGGCGGCTCGCCTCGTCGGCCAGCTCACGCAGGCGGTCCTGGACGGCGATGTCCAGCGCGTTCATCGGCGGGCGGTCCAGTCGGATGGTGCCGACGCCTTCGGAGACCTCAAGTTTCACAGTCGTCATGGAGGCAGGTTAACCGCGGCTAACGCAAAGAGGCCCAGTGCGGTGGCTCACACCGGGCCCGGGACAACGGCCCGGGGCCCCGCGCGCGTGCTGCGCCGCGGGGCCCCGGGGACGGGAGAGCTACTTGATCCACTCCGACCACGGCATGTTCCAGCCGTTGAGACCGTTTTCGGGAGCGATCTGCTTGTCCTTCGAGTTCTTGACGATCACCACGTCGCCGAGGAGCGAACGGTCGTAGAACCAGGCGGCCGGGGTGCCTCCGTCGCCCGCGCCCCGGGCGTCACGCAGCCCCACACAGCCGTGGCTGACGTTCTGCGAGCCGAAGGTGCCGGACGAGGCCCAGTAGTTGCCGTGGATGAAGGTGCCCGAGTCGGACAGGCGCATCGCGTGCGGCACGTCCTTGATGTCGTACTCGCCGCCGAAGCCGACGGTCGCGCCGTTCATGCGGGTCACCTTGTGCTTCTCGCTGATGACCATCGTGCCGTTGTACGTGGTGGTCGCCGGCGCGCCCGCGGTGATCGGGATGTTCTTGATCTCCTTGCCGTCCCGGACGACGACCATCCGCTTGGATGTGGCGTCCACGGTGGAGACCTGGCTGCGGCCGATGGTGAAGGAGACCGTCTTGGCCTGCTTGCCGTAGACCCCCGGGCGGCCCTCGACGCCGTCGAGGTTGAGCTTCACGGTCACCTTGGTGCCCGGCGCCCAGAACTTCTCCGGGCGGAAGTCGAGCCGGTCGTTGCCGAACCAGTGGCCCTCGATCGGCACGGACGGCACGGCGGTCACCTTGATGGCCTTCTCGACGGCCTCCGGGTCGGTGATCCCCCGAGTGAACTTGATCTTGATCGGCATACCGACGCCGACGGTCGAGCCGTTCTCCGGCGTGTAGTGGCCGATGAAGGTGTTCTTCGGTACGAGCGTGGTGAAGGTGGTGTCCTTGGCGGACTCACGGCCCTCGCCGTCCTTGGCGATCGCGTGCACCTTGTACCGGGTGGAGCCGGCCAGATGGTGCGTCGGCTGCCAGGAGCCGCCGTCCGCCGAGATCTTGCCCTCGACCGCCGCTCCCTCGTCGTCCTGGACCGTGACCGCGCTGAGCTTGCCGTTGGCCGCGGTGACCTTCAGTACGCCGCTGGTGGCGACCGCGGTGGCGCCGTCCTTGGGCGAGACCGTGACCACGGCCTTCGAGGCCGAGTTCCCGACCTTGCCGCCGTCCTTGCGCTCCTTGCCGTCACCGCCCTTGCCGGAGCCCCCGCCCCCGCAGGCCGTGACCAGTACCAGCAGCGCCCCGACCATCAGCGCCAGCAGCGCGGAACCCCCACGTCCGCGTCCGGCGCCGACCGTGCCCCCCGATATCGGATGCCCATTCACTCCGGTCTCCCCTCACACGGCCTGGCCCCGCCACGGCCCGCTCCCCCGTGCGACTCTCGTACGCACTTCGACAGACAATCACACCCGGGGTAGTTGAATGTTCCCGTGATTGTCACTGTTCCGTCCCAACCGGTCCGCCTGCTCAGGGACCGGAGGGAGTACGGAGTGGGGGGCGGGCCGGGGGAGACCGGCGGGGCGCGGGAGGCCGTCTCGCGCACCGGTCCGGGAGGCCGTCTCGGGGTGCCGGCGCGGGAGCCCCGCTGAGGGATCAGCGCAGGGCGGAGCCCTCCTTCCAGGACTTCCAGTCCATGTTCCAGCCGCTCAGCCCGTTCGCGGGATCGACGGTCTTGTCCCGCGAGTTGACCACTTCGACGACGTCCCCGATCAGCGTCCGGTCGAAGAACCAGCCCGCCGGGGTGTCCCCGTCGCCGCCCTTCACATCGCGCAGCCCGACACAGCCGTGGCTGACGTTCACCGAGCCGAAGATCTCGGGCTCGGCCCAGTAGTTGCCGTGCAGAAAGGTGCCCGAGTCGGTCAGCCGCATCGCGTGCGGCACATCCTTGATGTCGTACTCACCCTTGCCGGTGGAGTCGGTGAAACCGACCGTCGCACCGTTCATCCGGGTCACGTCGAACAGCTCGCTCACGACCATCTTGCCGTTGTACGTCGTCGACTTGGGCCCTCCCGCGGTGATCGGCACGGTCGCGAGGACGGTGTCGTCACGCCGTACCTGCATCGTCTTCGCCTCGGCGTCCACCAGGGAGATCTGGGAGCGCCCGACCGTGAAGGAGACGGTCTTGTCCTGGATGCCGTACGCGCCCGGTGCGGCCTCGACGTCCCGCAGCCGCAGGTCGACGGTGACCTTGGTGCCCGGGGTCCAGTACTCCTCGGGGCGCAGATCGAGCCGGTCCCCGCCGAACCAGTGGCCCGCGACCTCGACCTGCGGTTCGGAGGTGACCCGGATGGCCCGTTCCACTGCGGCCCGGTCGGTGATCTTCCGGTTGAAGTCGAAGGAGATGATCATGCCGGTGCCGACGGTGGAGCGGTTCTCCGGTTTGAAGTAGCCGATGAACCGGTGGTCGGGAACCTCGGTGGTGAAGGTGGTGTGACGGGCCGTCCGGCGGCCGTGTCCGTCGATGGCCACCACATCGACGCTGTACTTGGCGGCGAGGCTCAGGCCGGCCCCCGGGGCGGGGTTCCAGCGCAGCCCGTCCTCGGAGATCCGGCCGGGGACCTCGGTGGGGGCCTCGTCCTCGATCTGGGTGACCCTGACCCGTTCGAGCCGCCCGCTGGGCAGCCGCACCTGGAGGGGGGTCCCGAGGGCGACGCCCCTGGCCCCGTCCCCGGGAACCACCCGAATGGTGTCCTCGACCGACCGCTGCTTGCTGCTGATGTTGAGGGTCCCGTCGGTGCAGCCGGAGAGCCCGGCCATCAGTCCTGCCCATGTCAGGGCGACGGCCGCGCCCCGCCCTGCCCGCTTCAGTACGTGTCTCACGCCCACCCAACGATCACGGACCTCCGGGGGAAACGTGGGCGGATGTTGGGAGAAGGGCAGTACGGGCAGAACAGGTGGGAGGACCACGCGCGGTGGAGCGGCCGGGACGCCGTGCCACCGGCCGCCCGCGGTCCCCACGAGCCGCGGGAGGCCGCAGGTGTCGAGCGCAGCCGAGTCCGGGCCGATGGTGTGGCCGGGGTCGCCGACCCCGCTGGGGGCCAGATTCCGGGTGGGCCCGGACGGGGTCGCGGGTACCAACTTCGCG
The DNA here is from genome assembly GCF_042873655.1 of Streptomyces sp. NPDC004609. NCBI lineage: Bacteria > Bacillati > Actinomycetota > Actinomycetes > Kitasatosporales > Streptomycetaceae > Streptomyces > Streptomyces sp. NPDC004609. Next base: position 24,404 of record NZ_JBIALS010000018.1, read on the forward strand.
CTCTGGGCCGCCGGGGCACAGGCCGTCGAGCTGTGCCTCTTCGACGACGAGGGCGGGCGGGTCACCGAGTCCCGGCTGCCGCTGACCGAGCTGACGCACGAGATCTGGCACGGCTTCGTCCCCGGTGTCCGCCCCGGCAGGCGGTACGGCTACCGGGTGCACGGACGCTGGGACCCCTGGACGGGGGCCCGCTGGAACCCGGCGAAGCTGCTGCTCGACCCCTACGCGCGCGCCGTGGACGGCGATTTCTCGCTGCCGCCCGAGGTGTACGGGCATGTCCGCGACTGGCCGCAGCAGCATGTCGCGGACACCGTGCGCGACGACCGCGACTCGGCTCCGTACGTCCCCAAGGGGGTCGTGGTCCACGACGACTCCCCCGGCGACGAGTGGATGGACGACCGCAGGCCCAAGACGCCGTGGGCGGACTCCGTCGTCTACGAACTGCACGTACGGGGGTTCACCAGGCTGCACCCGGGGGTTCCCCGGGAGCTGCGGGGCACGTACGCGGGCCTGGCGCACCCGGCGGCGATCGACCATCTCGTACGCCTCGGGGTGACCGCCGTCGAACTGCTGCCGGTGCATCAGTACGCCCATGAGGACCACCTGCTGAAGCGGAACCTCCGCAACTACTGGGGGTACAACTCCATCGGCTACTTCGCCCCGCACGCCGCGTACTCGGCGAGCGGGACACGGGGACAGCAGGTCGGCGAGTTCAAACGGATGGTGCGGGCGCTGCACGCGGCGGGGATCGAGGTCATCCTCGACGTGGTCTACAACCACACGGCCGAGGCGGGTGAGCTGGGCCCCACGCTCTCGCTGCGGGGCATCGACAACCGCGGCTACTACCGCCTCCAGCACGACCCCCGGGCGTACCGCGACTACACCGGCTGCGGAAACACCCTCCATGTGGTGCAGCCGCAGGTGCTGCGGCTGATCACCGACTCGCTGCGGTACTGGGTGAGCGAGATGGGAGTCGACGGCTTCCGCTTCGATCTGGCGGCGGCGCTCGCGCGCTCGATGCACGACGTCGACATGCTCTCCCCCTTCCTGGCGGTGATCGCGCAGGACCCGGTGCTGCGGCGCGTGAAGCTGATCGCCGAGCCGTGGGACGTGGGCTCGGGCGGCTACCAGGTGGGCGCCTTCCCGCCCCTGTGGACGGAATGGAACGATCGCTACAGAGACGCCGTACGGGACTTCTGGCGCGGCGCGCTGCCCGACGTCCGCGACCTCGGCTACCGGCTGTCCGGTTCCAGCGATCTGTACGCGTGGGGTGGACGGCGGCCGTACGCGTCCGTCAACTTCGTCACCGCGCACGACGGCTTCACCCTGCGCGACCTGGTGAGCTACGAGCACAAGCACAACGAGGCCAACGGCGAGTCCAACCGCGACGGCACCAACGACAACCGCTCCTGGAACTGCGGCGCCGAGGGGGAGACCGCCGACCCGGCGGTCAACGCGCTGCGCAGGCGGCAGCTGCGCAATCTGCTCACCACCCTGCTGGTCTCCACGGGTGTCCCGATGCTGGTCGCGGGCGACGAGATGGGCCGTACGCAGGGCGGCAACAACAACGCGTACTGCCAGGACAACGAGGTCAGCTGGGTCGACTGGTCGCTTCTGGAGCATCCGGGTCCGCGCGGGCTGTTCGCCCTGGCCGTCCGGCTGCTGGCCCTGCGCCGGGACCATCCGGTGCTGCGCCGCCGCGCCTTCTTCTCCGGCCGGGCGCACACGGCGGACGGGCTGCGGGATCTGGCCTGGTTCACCGCGCACGGCACGGAGGCGACCGAACAGGACTGGTACGCGCCCTCGGCCACGGTCGCCTTCTATCTCTCCGGGCGGGACATACCCGGCCGGGACGCCCGCGGGCGGCAGATCACGGACGACAGCTTTCTGGTGATCCTGCACGCGGGTGGCGGCGCGGTGGACTTCCGGCTTCCGGGGGAGCCGTGGGCATCGTCGTACGAGGTGCTCGTCGACACCGCCGAGGAGGACCAGGGCGAAGCGCCGGGCACGGTGTACGGCGGCGGGACGACGGTGCCGGTGGGCGCGCGGTCGGTCGTCCTGCTGAAGGTCACCGCCTGAGAGGCGGCGGGTGTCACGGGCCGGCGCGGTCAGCCGAGGATGCCCCGGTCGTAGGCCACCGCGACCGCCGCCGCGCGGTCCTTCGCGCCGAGCTTGCCGAAGATGTGCGTGAGATGGGTCTTCACCGTCGCCTCGCTGATGAACAGCTCCCGCGCGATCTCCCTGTTCGACGTTCCCCTGGCGACCAGGACGAGGACCTCGCGCTCCCGCGCGGTGAGCCCCTCGTGGCCGGGGGCCGACGGGGTGCGGACCCGGGAGACCAGCCGGGAGGCGACGGCCGGGGAGAGGACCGTACGTCCGTCGGCGGCGGCACGGACCGCGGTGAACAGTTCCTCGCGCGGGGCGTCCTTGAGCAGATAGCCCGTCGCGCCCGCCTCGATCGCGGGGAGGGTGTCGCTGTCCGTGTCGTACGTGGTCAGTACCAGCACCTTCGCGCGGGCGCGTCTGCGGGTCAGCTCGGCGATCGCGTCCACTCCCCCGCCGCCGGGCATCCGCAGGTCCATCAGGACGACATCGGGGTCGAGCCGGGCGGCGAGGTCGACGGCGTCCACGCCGTTGTCCGCCTCGCCGAGGACGGTGAAGCCCGGGGACGACTCGAACATGCCGCGCAGACCGTCCCGTACGACCGGGTGGTCGTCGACGACGATCAGGGTGACGGTCCGCTCGTCCCGCTCATTCCGCATAGCCATGGCGGACCAACGGTACGCGAGCCGAGACGACCGTCCCACCTCCGGGCTCGGCCTCCACCTCCAGGCTTCCCGCGACCCGTTCGGCGCGGGCCCGCATGCCGCGCAGGCCGAAGCCGCCGTCGCCCGACGGGGGCGGCAAGGCGAGCGGGTCGAAGCCCCGGCCGTCGTCGCGGATGTCCAGGGTGACCTCGTCGCCCATGTACGACAGGGTCACCCCGACCCTGGCCGCGCGCGCGTGGCGGGCCACGTTGGACAGGGCCTCCTGGCCGATGCGCAGCAGGGTCGCCGCGACCTCGTCGTGCAGGGGCTCCTCGGTGCCGGTGACGGTGAACCGGGCGGGCACTCGATGGCGTTCGGACCACTCGGCCGCGGTCTTCTCCAGCGCCTCGGAGAGCGTGTCGTGCTCCAGGGCGGCGGGGCTGAGGTTCTGCACGGAACGGCGGGCCTCGCCCAGGCTGGAACGGGCGAGGGCGGCGGCGCGGGCGAGATGCTCCCGGGCGAGCCGCTCGTCGCCCGCGGCGGCGACCACCTGGAGCTGGGCGATGATGCCGGCCAGGCCCTGGGCGATGGTGTCGTGGATCTCGGCGGCGAGCCTGCGCCGCTCGTCGGCGACGCCCGCCTCGCGGGCCTGCACCAGGAGCTGGGTGTGCAGATGCGCGTTCTCCTCCAGGGCCTGTTCCAGACGGGCGTTGGTGCGCTCCAGCTCGTCCATCGTCGCCGCCTTCTGGCGGGCGGCCTCTTCCTCGTGGTCGCCGATGTGCGCGAACAGCAGACAGAGGGAGGCGTTCAGGGCGAAGAGCGCACCGAACAGGGCCCAGTTCATCAGGGTGCGGGGCGGCAGCCCGCCGGACTGGGAGCCCGCCATGACCACGGCCGTGAACAGCAGCCCGCCTCGGATCCACCGTCCGGACAGCAGATGCGAGGCGTCGTAGAACCCGATGACCGCGTAGATGCAGAAGAAGGGGTTCGCCCAGCTGAGGCCCAGGGCGATGACGGACCGCAGCCAGTAGTAGACCTGCCCGGCCACCGGCCGCTTCCGGTGCGCGGACGCCGGCTCGTCCGCGGGTGCTGCTTCTGGACGGCTGGGGCCGTGCCACCAGAGCTGGAGCACGACCGCGAGCACGACCAGGACGCCCGCGGCGTACGTCTCCGTCCGGTTCATGAGGTTGTGGGCGGCGGCCGAGACGAGGGTGGCGAGGGCGAGTACCGCGAAGGGGCCGTACCGGACGAACTGGCCCCAGCGCAGGGCGGCGAGGGCCGTCGCGGGGCCCGGGGCTGACCCGCAGGCCCTCGGCCCCGGAGCCTCACCCGGCTTACGTACCCCCGCGGCCCCGCCCGCCTCGTGCTCGTCCGGGGACTTCCCCGTCGCGTGCCCGTCCGGGGCCCGGCCCCTCGTTGCGCCCGTGGTGGCCGGGCCGTGCGCATCGGTCATGGGTTCAGTCTCACCCGGCCACCCCTGGGGCAGCGCGGTCACTCCCATCGGAACCACCGGGCCGACGCGGCGGTGAGGAGCAGGGTCCAGACGGCCATGACGGCGAACGTGTCCCAGGCGGGCCAGGAGCCGGTGGCCGCGCTGCCGAGGGCCTCGGCCGCCGCCCCGAAGGGGGTGAAGCCGACGATCTGTGCGAGCGTGTCCGGCATCGACGGGACGGGCAGCCAGACCCCCGCCGTGAACATGGTGGGGAAGACGACGGCGGAGCCGATGGCGCCGGCCGCCTTCTGGGTACGGGACATCGCGCACACCGCCGCTCCGAGGGCGAGCGCGCTCGCCGTGGCGAGGAGCAGCGCCGACGCGTACCCGGCGGGGCTGCGCGGGAGCGGTACGCCGAAGGCGATCCTCCCGACGGTGATCGGGAGGACGGCGGCGCACAGGGCCACCGCGCCGTGCACGAGGAGCTGGGCGGCGAGGAGGGAGCCGGGACGGACGGGGGTGGTGGACATCCGGCGGAGGATGCCGCGCTCCCGGTAGCCGGTGAGGACGGGCGGCATCGTCTGGAGTCCGGCGAAGATCAGGGCGAGGAGCACGGCGACCTGCGTGTACAGATCGATGAGGCGCCGCCCGCCCAAGTCGTCGGAGACCTCGCGGAAGGCCGGGACGAGCCCGAGGATCGTCATCAGGACGGTCGGGAAGGCGGTGATCCAGAACAGGAAGCCGGGCTCACGGGCGAACAGCCGGGCCTCGGCCTTCAGTACGGCGGCGGACGCGGAGGAGGAGGTCATGGCACTTCCCGTTCCGTCAGATCGAGGAAGGCGTCGTCAAGACCGGCGTCGGCGACGCGGAGCTGGTGCGCGGTGACCCGGAGGCGGGCGAGCAGCGAGAGGAGCGCGGTGACGGTCTCGTCGCTGCCGTGGATGACGACCCGCTCACCGGTTTCGACCGAGGCCGTTCCCGGCAGCGCGGTCAGTTCGCGCCGGTCGAGCGGGGCCGAGGGGGCGAAGGAGACGACGATGGCGGCGGAGGACCTGCGGATCAGCCCGGACGGGGTGTCGAGCGCGGCGATGCGGCCCCGGTCGATGACGGCGATCCGGTCGCACAGGCGCCGGGCCTCCTCCATGAAGTGGGTGACGAGAAGGACGGTGACGCCCGAGTCCCGGATCTCCTCGATCAGCTGCCAGGTGTCACGGCGGGCGCGCGGGTCGAGCCCGGTGGTCAGCTCGTCGAGGACCACGACCCGGGGCCCGCCGATGAGCGCCAGCGCGACGAACAGCCGCTGCTTCTGGCCGCCGGAGAGCTTCGCGAACCGGGTGTCCAGCTTCTCCGCCAGCCCGAGCCGTTCGGCGAGCGGCGACCACGGGGCCGGCCGGGGGTAGAACGCGCTGTACAGCTCCAGGGCCTCGCGGACGGTGATCTTCGCCTGGAGTTCGCTCTCCTGGAGCTGTACGCCGAGGAGCCGGGTGACCTCGGCACGGTCCACGGCCGGGTCGTACCCGGCGACACGCACCGTCCCGGAGTCGGGCATCCGCAGCCCTGCGACGCACTCGACCGTGGTGGTCTTGCCCGCGCCGTTGGGCCCGAGGATCCCGAAGATCTCCCCCTCCTCCACACAGAAGCCCACCCCGTCGACGACGGTCCGTCCGCCGTACGCCTTGTGCAGCTCGTGCACTTCGACCGCTTTCATACCCCCGAGGGTCCCGGCCGGAGATCGTCCCGCACATCGCCCATCACGCTGGAGGAGTCATCGGCCGATCGGTTGATCGCCGGGTACGACCGGAGGATCCCGGCGGGAAATGGGGATGAGGGCTGTCAGTGGTGAACCGTAGGCTCGCTCCTGATGCCCACGACACCTGCCCCCGCCGAGGAACGCTCGGCCGTACGTTCGCTGCTGCGGCTGTGGCCGTATGTGCGGCCCGTGCGCACCCGCCTGTTCAGCGCGGCCTTCGTCGCGATCGTCGCCTCCTGTCTGAGCCTGGTCATCCCGCTCGTCCTGAAGTGGATCGTGGACGGACCGGTGGCCGGCCGGGACCCCGGCGGGGTGTGGCTGGGGGCGTTCGCGCTGTTCGTGCTCGGCATCGCGGAGGCGGTCCTGTTCGGCTTCCGGCGGTGGCTGGTGGCCCGGCCGCTGGCGGGAGTCGAGGCGGCGATGCGGGCGGATCTGTACCGGCATCTCCAGCGGCTGCCGGTGGCGTTCCACGACCGGTGGGCCTCGGGACAGCTGCTCTCGCGCGGTACGACGGATCTGATGCTGCTGCGGATGTTCCTGGCGTTCCCCCTGACCTTCCTGGTGGTCAACGGCACGACCATCCTGGTCGGCTATGTGATTCTGCTGGGACAGGAGTGGACGCTCGGCCTGGTGCTCATGGTCCCGATCCTGCCGCTGGTGGTGCTCTGCTCGTACTTCGAGTCGCGGTACTCGCGCGCCGCGCGGCGGGCGCAGGACCAGGTCGGCGATCTGACGACGGTCGTCGAGGAGAGCGTGCTCGGCATCCGGATCATCAAGGGCTTCGGCCGCCACCGCAGCCAGGCCGCCGCGTTCCGTGAGCTGTCGCGGGAACTGCGCGGCACGGAGCTGGCCAAGGCGCGGCTCCTGGCGGGCATCTGGGCGCTGATCACGGCCATTCCGGAGATCGCCATCGGTGCGGCGCTGGTGCTGGGCACGGTCCAGGTCGCCGACGGGGGTCTGTCGGCGGGCACGCTGGTGGCCTTCCTGTCGACGGCGCTGGCGCTGAGGTGGCCGGTGGAGTCGATCGGCTTCCTGCTGGCGATGAGCCAGGAGGCGGCGACCGCGACGGAGCGGTACTTCGAGGTGATGGACGCCGAGGAGGAACGCGAGGCGCCTCCGGCCGGGGCGACCCGGCCGGGCGGCGGGGGCGGACGGCGTACGGGGGCCGGGCTGCGCAAGGAGCCCGGGCAGCGTGCCGGGGCCGGGCTGCGGTTCGAGGGGGTCGAGTTCCGCTACCCGGACGCGCCGGCGGACTCCGCGCCCGTCCTGGCGCGGATCGATCTGGCCGTACGCCCGGGCGAGACCATGGCCCTGGTCGGCGGCACCGGCAGCGGGAAGACCACGCTCACCGCGCTCGTGCCACGGCTGCACGAGGTGACCGGCGGCCGGATCACCCTCGACGGCGAGGACATCGCCGCGATGCCCCGGGACCGGCTGCGGGGCCTGGTGGCGGTGGCGTTCGAGGAGCCGACCCTCTTCTCGGCGACGGTCGGGGAGAACGTCCTGATGGGCGCGGCGGACGGCTCCGGCGACGCCGAGGTGGAGCGCGCTCTGGAGATCGCGCAGGCCGGTTTTGTACGGTCCCTCCCGCACGGCACGGGCACCGAGGTCGGCGAGCAGGGCCTGAGCCTCTCGGGCGGTCAGCGCCAACGGCTCGCCCTGGCCCGCGCGGTGGTCGGCAGGCCCCGCTTCCTGGTGCTGGACGACCCCCTGTCGGCGCTCGACGTCCATACGGAGGCCCTCGTCGAGGCGGCCCTGCGCCGTGTCCTCGCGGACACGACGGCCCTGGTGGTGGCCCATCGCCCGTCGACCGTCCTGCTCGCGGACCGGGTGGCGCTGCTCTCCGGCGGCCGTATCGCCGCGGTGGGCACCCATCAGGAACTGCTGCGGACGAACGCGGAGTACGCGTGGCTGATGTCGGGAGCGGGGGCGGACGGCGCGGGTCCGCCGGAGGGCCCGATCGGCGCGGACGGCGCGGGTGGCCTGGACGGCCCAGGCGGCGACGCGGACCAGGACGGTGCGGGTGTCCCGGATGGCCCGGGTGGCAGGGACAGCGACGCGGACCAGGACGGCGCGGACGGCACGGGTGGCCGGGACAGCCGGGACAGCCGGGACAGCCGGGACAGCCGGGACCGTGACGCGGACCAGGACGAACGCTCCGGAAGCGTCATGGAAGGGGAGGCCCGATGACCGCCACGACCACGTCCACCGCGGCGCCCGGCGACGAGGACGGGTCCGGCACCGACCGTTTCGACCAGGACGATCTGCCGACGCCCAAGGGCGCGACCGGCGCCCTGCTGCGTTCGCTGCTCGCGCCCCACCGCGGCCGGGTCGCCGTCGTGGCCGTCCTGCTGCTCCTCCAGCAGACCGCCGTCCAGGCCGGTCCCCTGCTCGTCGCGTACGCCATCGACAGCGGTGTCCCCGCCTTCCGGGAGAACGACTACGGCCCGCTGATCGCCGTCGCCGTCGGATACGCGGTGAGCGCGTTCGGGGCGGGGCTGCTCCAGTACCTCTTCATCACCGCCTCCGCGCGTGTCAACCAGGACGTCCTGCTCGATCTGCGCGGCCGGATCTTCCGGCACGCGCAGGCCCTGAGCATCGACTTTCACGAGCGCTACACCTCCGGGCGGCTGATCTCCCGTTCGACGACGGATGTCGAGTCCCTGCGCGAACTCCTCGACGAGGGGCTCCAGGAGCTGATCAACGTCGTCCTGGCCTTCGTCTACATCTCGGCGATGCTGCTCTGGCTGGACCTCGGCCTCGGCGCGGTGGCCGTCGCCTCCTTCGTACCGCTGTACGCGTTCATCCGGGTCTACCAGCGGCGCGCGAAGGCCATCTACAGCGCCCGGTCGACCGCGTTCGCCTCGGTGATCGTGAAGTTCGCGGAGACGATGAACGGGATCCGTCCGGTACGGGCGTTCCGTCGCGAGCCGGCGAACGACGCGGCGTTCAAGGGGCTCAACGACAGCCTCGGCCGCAGCAACGGTGACGCGATGCTGGAGATGGCCCGCTATGTCCTGTGCTCACGGCTCGTCGCCAACACCGCCGTCGCCGGGATCGTCCTGTGGGGCGCGTACCGGGTCGCGGGCGGGACCCTGGCGCTCGGTGTGCTGGCCGCCTCCGTGCTCTATCTGCGGCGGCTGTACGACCCGATCGACCGGCTCGGCATGTTCCTCAACTCCTATCAGTCCGCAGGCGCCTCCCTGGAGAAGATCGCGGGCCTGCTGGCCCAGACACCGTCGGTCCCGGAGGCCGCCGACCCCGGGGAGCTGCCGCCGCGCCGGGGTGAGCACCCGGGCCGTGAGGTCGTCTTCGACGGCGTGCGCTTCGCCTACCGCACGGGCGGCGAAGTGCTGCCCCGCTTCGATCTGACCGTCCCGGCGGGTCAGACGGTCGCCGTCGTCGGCTCGACGGGCGCGGGCAAGTCCACGCTCGCCAAGCTGCTGGCCCGTTTCTACGATCCGACGGACGGCCGGGTCCTTCTCGACGGCGTGGACATCCGCGATCTCGGCACCCCCGAACTGCGACGGGGAGTCGTGATGGTGACCCAGGAGGCGTTCCTGTTCTCCGGCACGGTCGCCGAGAACATCTCCATCGGGCGGCCCGACGCGACCCGCGAGGAGATCGAGCAGGCGGCGAAGACGATCGGCGCGCACGACTTCATCGCCGGGCTGCCGGACGGGTACGACACGGACGTACGGAAGCGGGGCGGCCGTATCTCGGCCGGTCAGCGGCAGTTGGTCGCCTTCGCGCGGGCGCTGCTCGCCGACCCCTCGGTCCTGATCCTGGACGAGGCGACGAGTTCGCTGGACATCCCGGGTGAGCGGGCGGTGCAGCGCGCGATGGACACGGTCCTGTACGGGCGCACGGCGGTGGTGATCGCCCACCGGCTCTCCACGGTGGAGGTCGCCGACCGGGTGCTGGTGATGGAGTGCGGCCGGATCGTGGAGGACGGCACCCCGGCGGACCTCATCGGCGGCACGGGCCGTTTCGCGGATCTGCACCGCGCCTGGCGCGACAGCCTGGTCTGACCCCCGGCCCGCGTGTCGTTACTGTACGCGGGCCCGCCCCCGCGGGGGCGGAGGCTCAGGCGGGGGTGTGTACCTCAGGGCAGCGTTCCCACGGTTCGCGTGGGTGCGGTTCGGGCTCCCGCGGTTCGTGTTCGCCGGGGGTGGGCCCGGGGGTGAGGTGGGGTGCGCACTGGGGGCATGCGTAGTGGAGCGAGCGTTCCCTCCAACGGATGGGCACGGGTGCGGAGGTGGGCCGCCCACAGTGCAGGCACACGGCGGTGAGCGGTTCGGGCGCGGACGCGGTCAGCGCCCGGGCGTTCATCCGCGCACCCTGGGAAGAATGAGGTGGCGACCTATGTGGACTTGGGGCGGCCTCATGAAGCGCTCGGCCTGACCGACGACCTGTCCGCCTCGCTGGCGGGTCTGCCCGCGACCCGTACGGCACCGACGTACATCAATGCGGCGCGCGCGAAGCTCGACGTCGGGGACCGGGACGGCGCGCTGGAAGACCTGGCCCGGGCGTGGGACATCGCCCCCCAGATGGCACGGATCCATCCGATGGGACGGGAAGTCTTCCGGGTCGTCTCCTCTCTCCACCGCCGCAGCAACCCGGGCCTGGTGAAGCGGCCCAAGCTGTCCGGGATCGCCCTCTGACCGTGCACGAGGGCGTGCCTCCCTCATCGCGTCGGTCATCGCGAAGCTCGAAGGCGCGGATCCGGCGCGTCCCGCGTTCCTCGCGGTCTGGCTCGACACTCAGGAGTCGCGCACCGGCGAGGTGAACCGCCTCGGGAAGAAGTACGCGACCGGGGCGGCCCCTGAAGCGGTCACCGCCGACCAGAGCGCGGGCAGGCCGCGGGTCCTGGCCGACACGGTGCGGGAGCCGGTCGCGGAGTACGAGGAGTCTCCGGTACGCGGAGACCCCCGTGGTCGGGGAGCAGGGGCCACACCCCGGCGTGCGGGAACACCATCGGTCGGTTCAGGGCCCGTTGGCGTGATCGCACCGTGCGGCTGACGGGAATCCGGATCCCGCGACGGCCTGACAGCGACCGCGCCCCGCGCCCGGCGCGCCCCTTCCGTACCTCCCGCCCCGTTCGGAACACGCCACACTCCACAGAGTCGGCCCGGCGGCATCGGAACCTGTGCGTGGGTGCTCTGTTCGAATAGGGCGGGCTTCCCGAGGGGTCCGGCGGACAGGTGCCCGGTACTCGTACAGGCGCGCGAAGTCCGGGCTATACCCGCCCTTTGCCTGCCCATGGCGCCGCCCTGACGATCGACGAAGCGTCCGCTCAGCGAACATGACGAAGCGATGAACGAACCATTTTTGGCCATTTCGTTGACGCGGCCCTGACAGGGGGCTTTCACTCCTGCAACTCTTCCCCCGTTTTCCGTTCCACGCCCGACCTGCTTCGCATCCCCCTGTCCGGACGCCGGCACCTCGCTGTCCGGCAACCCCCTCGCAGAAGGAGTTCGCGTGAGATCCACGCCCCGTCGGCGCACCACCACGACCGGTGCCCTCATCGCCACCGCGGCCCTGCTCGCCGCCGGCTTCCAGTCCGGCACCTCCGCAGCAGCCACCACCGGCACGGCCGCGCCCGTGGTGAAGGCCGGGAAGGCCGACCCCGGCGCCCTCCCCCTGAGCCTGACCCCCTCCCAGCGCGCCGAACTCATCCGCAAGCAGTCCGCGACCACCGCCGCCACCGCCACGGAACTGGGCCTGTCTCCCCAGGAGAAACTCCTCGTCCGCGACGTCGCCCAGGACCGCGACGGCACCACCCACACCCGCTACGAACGCACCTACTCCGGCCTCCCCGTCCTCGGCGGCGACCTCCTCGTCTCCGAAACCCGCACCGGCACCACCGAATCCGTCACCAAAGCGTCGAAGACAAAACTCGCCGGCACCGACACCACCGCCGCCCTCCCCCCGGCCACCGCCGAACAGCAGGCCCTGGGACTGGCCAGAGCGGACGGCACCACCGCCGCCGACGCCCAGCGCGCCCCCCGCAAGGTCGTCTGGCTCGCCCAGGGCACCACACCCGTCCTCGCCTACGAGACCGTCATCGGCGGCCTCCAGAAGGACGGCACCCCCAACGAACTCCACGTCGTCACCGACGCCCGCTCGGGCAAGAAACTCTTCGAGTGGCAAGGCGTGCACACCGGCACCGGGAACACCCAGTACAGCGGCCAGGTGAACGTCAACAGCACCCGCACCACCAACGCCTACCAGCTCACCGACACCGCCCGCGGCGGCCACCAGACGACCAACCTCAACCGGGGCACCACCGGCGCGGGCACCCTCTTCACCGGCCCCGACGACACCTGGGGCAACGGGAATCCGGCCGACCCGGAGACCGCCGCCGCCGACGCCGCCTACGGCGCCGGCCTGACCTGGGACTACTTCAAGAACGTCCACGGCCGCACCGGAATCCGCGGCGACGGCGCCGGAGCCTCCTCCCGGGTCCACTACGGCACCAACTACGTCAACGCCTTCTGGCAGGACTCCTGCTTCTGCATGACCTACGGAGACGGCGCGGCCAACCTCAAGCCACTCACCGCGATCGACGTCGCCGCCCACGAGATGACCCACGGCGTCACCTCCGCCACCGCCAGGCTCGTCTACAGCGGCGAATCCGGCGGCCTCAACGAAGCCACGTCCGACATCTTCGCCGCCGCCGTCGAATTCCACGGCAACAACACCCAGGACGTCGGCGACTACCTCGTCGGCGAGAAGATCGACATCAGGGGCAACGGGTCCCCGCTGCGTCACATGGACACGCCCAGCAAGGACGGTCTGTCCAAGGACTACTGGTACTCCGGCATCGGCGGGGTCGACGTCCACTACTCCTCGGGCCCGGCGAACCACTGGTTCTACCTGCTCTCCGAGGGCAGCGGCGCCAAGACCATCAACGGCGTCAACTACAACTCGGCGACCTCCGACGGTCTCCCCGTCGCGGGCATCGGCCGGGACAAGGCCGCCCTGATCTGGTACAAGGCCCTCACCACCAAGTTCAACTCGACCACCAACTACGCGGCGGCCCGCGCCGGCACCCTCGCGGTCGCCGCCGAGCTGTACGGCCCCAACAGCCTTGAGGCCAAGTCCGTGACGGACGCCTGGGCGGGCGTCAACGTCGGCCCGCGCACGACCGACCCCAACCGCCCGTCGTTCGAGAGCGCGGCCGTGATCTCCATCCCGGACAACGGCCCGCCGGTGAACTCCTCGGTCGTCGTCTCCGGCGTCCCGGGCAACGCGCCTGCCGCCCTCCAGGTCGACGTCGACATCATCCACCCCTGGCGCGGCGACCTGGTGGTCGACCTGCTCGCCCCGGATGGGACCGTGTACCCGCTGAAGCCGTTCAGCGGTTCCGACTCGGCGGACAACGTCCAGGAGACGTACTACGTCAACGCCTCCTCCGAGACGGCCAACGGCGCCTGGAGGCTGCGGGTCCAGGACCTCGCGGCCCAGGACGAGGGCCAGATCAACAAGGTGCGGCTCACCTTCTGAGCGCCGGCGCCGCCACTCCCGTACCACCGGGGCACGTACCGCCGGGACACGCAGCGCCCGAGCGACTGACGCCCCACCGCACCACCTGAGCACGGCACGACCCGGCATGGCCGTACGGCCGTCACGGCCGTCACGGCCGTCACGACCCGACGTCCGATCCGCGCGCCCGGGAGGAACTCCGGTTCCTTCCGGGCGCGTCGGCGTTCATGGCAGGATCTGCGCATGATCACACCGCCGCAGGCCCGGGTCGTGTGCGCGGTCACCGACTGCGGGGGAACGGGTGTCCTGGACGGGCGGTGCCCCGGACATCTGACGGAGGACCGGCTGACGGACTGGCTGGCGTCGCTGACTCCGGGCACGGACCTCGATCTGCGGGAGTGCCGGCTGTCCGCCGAGGTGTTCCCGCGCCTTCGGGCGGCCGTACGGGACGAGCACGGCATACCGCGGATCGGCCGGCTCCAGTTCCAGGGGGGCACGGTCACCGGTGGGCGGGCCGATCTCTTCGGATTCCACTTCGCGGGGCCGGTTTTCCTGGGCCAGGCCACCTTCGAGGCGTTCGTCGACTTCGCGGGGACCCGCTTCGGAGGCGACGTCCACGCGCCGTCCCTCACCGCCCCCGGCGGGATCGACTTCGGCGGTACGGAGATCGAGGGCACCCTGTATCTGGAGGGCGGCACCTTCGGCCACTACCTCGGTCTGGCGGGCGGGCGGTACCACGGGGAGGTGCAGCTGCGCCGTGTGGAGGTCGAGGGCGGGCTGAGCTTCTCCGGGTCCACGGTCGACGCGACCGCCACGCTCTCCGAGATGCGGATCACGGAGCGGCTGGACCTCAGCGGTACGGATTTCCGGCAGTACGTGTCCCTCAACGACACCACGGTCGCGGACGGCCCTACGGACCTCTCCCGCTGCCGCGTCACCGGTCCGGCCGTCCTGGACGGTCTGCGCGTCGCCCAGGACGTCAACCTGGACGGCGCGGTCTTCGAGGCCGGGGCGCGGTTCATCGGGGCGGACTTCGGGGGCGAGTTCGTCGGTGTCGCCCGGCTGCACGCCGCGGCCGACTTCACCCGCGCGGCCTTCCGCGCCCCCGCCGGGCTCTCCCTCTGCGCGCCGGAGGTCCTCTTCAAGGGGGCACGGTTCGAGGAGAAGTCGACCGTCGTGCTGCGCTATACCACGGTCGATCTCACCGACGCCGTCTTCCTCCAGCCCGTCGCCGTCAGCGCGCGCTCCTCTCCCTTCGAGGGGGACGCGGCCGACGAGTCGGCGTTCGCCGCGCTCGATCCCGCCGTACGGATCCTGTCCCTGCGGGGCGTGGACGCGGCGATGCTGTCGCTCGCCCACACGGATCTGTCCGAGTGCCGGTTCGCGGGCTCGTTCCATCTGGACCAGGTGCATCTGGAGGGCAGATGGATCCTGGCGTACTCCCCGCCCGGACTGCGCAGGACCCGGCGGCAGGTCCTCGCGGAGGAGCGGCTGTGGCGGGCCTGGCCGGGGCGTTCGGCGCGGGCGCGGGCCGGGTGGGGCGAGCCGCCGCAGGCCCCGGAGGACACCCCCGGGCTGGCCACGCTCACCACGGTCTACCGGCAGTTGCGCAAGGCACGCGAGGACGCGAAGGACGAGCCCGGGGCCGCCGACCTCTACTACGGCGAGATGGAGATGCGCCGGCACGGCCAGACCCGCCGGCGGGCGGAACGCTGGCTGCTGGACGCCTACTGGCTGCTGTCGGGGTACGGGCTGCGCGCCTCCCGTGCCCTCGGCTGGCTGGCCCTCGCCATGTTCACCACGATCGTGCTGATCATGGGCTTCGGGCTGCCCGACGAGACTCCCCGGCAGGAGATACGCCGGGTCGCCTCCGGCAGCGGGACGGTCACCGTCCTCGACAAGCCGGATCCGCGTCTGACGAAGCCCTTCGCCGACCGCTTCACCGGCAAGCGGTTCGACAAGGCGCTCTCGGTGACGCTCAACTCGGTCGTCTTCCGCACGAGCGGCCAGGATCTGACGACGGCGGGCGGCTATGTGGAGATGGTGTCCCGCTTCACCGAACCGGTCCTGATGGGTCTGGCGGCGCTGGCGATCCGGGGCCGGCTGAAGCGCGGAAGCTGACGGGCCGGAGCGAGAGTCGTACGGGGCCTTCCCTCGCGGGGTCGCGGCCCGGCGTGCCGGCTCCGGGTCCAGGACCGACGGCCCCGCTCTACCCTGGTCGTCATGAATGCGCCCACCACCGACCCGCCCGTACGTGTGCTGCTCGCCGATGACGAGGCCGTGATCCGCGCCGGGGTGCGGGCCATTCTCGCCGGTGAGCCGGGTATCGAGGTCGTCGCCGAGGCCGGGAACGGGCGGGAGGCCGTGGAGCTGGCACTCGGTCACCGGCCGGACGTCGTCCTGCTGGACATCCGGATGCCGGGGCTGGACGGACTGCGGGCGGCGCAGGAACTGCGGCGGGTGCTGCCGGAGGCCGCACTCGTCATGCTGACGACGTTCTCGGAGGACGAGTACATCGCCCGCGCGCTGGACTCGGGGGTGAGCGGGTTTCTGCTGAAGTCCGGCGACCCCCGGGATCTGATCGCGGGGGTACGGGCCGTCGCGGAGGGTGCCGCGTTCCTCTCGCCCGAGGTGGCGGCGCGCGTCATCTCCCAACTCGGCGGCGGACGGCTGTCCCGGGCCGCCGAGGCCCGGCGCAGGCTGGAGCCGCTGACCGGCCGGGAGAGCGAGGTCGTCGCCCTCGTCGGGGCGGGCCTGTCGAACGGCGAGATCGCAGCCCGGCTCCATGTCGTGGAGGGCACGGTGAAGGCCCACGTCAGCGCGGTCCTCGCGCGGCTGGCCCTGCGGAATCGGGTGGAGCTGGCGATCCTGGCGTACGAGGCGGGCGCCGTCGGGCCCGCGCCCGGTGTGACGTAGGCCCCTTCCGTCGGGCCTGGCCCCGGTGTGCGTCTGCCACGGGGTGGGGCCCGGTCTCCGCCCCGGGTTCTCGCCGAGTGCCCGGCCCCCGCGCAGGGTTTTGTCCTCAATCGCCGGACGGGCTGGAAAGAGGCACCTCACCCCGGCCCCTCCCCAAACGACCGACCTCCCGCTCAAAGTCCGTCCCCAAACGCCGGACGGGCTGGAACAAAGCACCCCGACCCGCCCCACCCCAAGCAACCCACCTCCCGCTCAAAGTCCGTCCCCAAACGCCGGACGGGCTGGAACAAAGCACCCGCCCCCAGACACAAGGTCCGTCCTCAAACGCCGGACAGGCTGGGAAGGGTAGGCCGACCCCGGGCGGATCACCTCACGCCTTGGGCCTGGTGAGTGAGCCGAAGGGGGCCGTGGGTGTCGAAAGGGAGAACGCGCGGAGGCCGTGAGGAACGAGCGGTCGAGCACGATCGACCGTCGACACGCACTAAAGGCCCCCGGAGGCGAGGGAGCCACAAAAAATACAGCGCGTCGGTCACCATCCGGACTGCGGTCCCACGGCCCCCCGGCCGAGCACCATCGACCGCCACCCCCCACCAAAGGCGGTGGAGGTCCCCCCGCACGGAGTCTGAGGGGAGAACGAACCACAAAAACACAGCGCGTCGTTCACCGTCCAGCCCACGTCCCCCGGCCCACCCCCTCCGGCCCCACGGCCCACCGCCCGCCCTGCCCCGCCCCCGACCCACCCACCCACCCACCCAGCACCACCTCCCCCACCCCCCACCAAACGCCCCCCGGTGGGCTCCCCCCACACTCCGTCCGGAGCCGGACGAACCACAAAAACAAACCTCCGGCAAAGTGGGTGTCATGCACAGAGAACAGCTCCGCCCCCTCGCCCTCGATCTCGCGCTCTGGGGGCTCATCAGCATCCCCGTGCTGCTCAAGGGGGATCCGAACGACGGCGGCTCCTGGTGGGGCGTCGCCGTGGGGGTCCTGGCGCTCGGGGGTGCCGTGGCGGTGTGGCGGCGGGTGCCGCTGGTGTCGCTCGGCATCGCGCTCGTCCTGTGCGCCCTGCACAGCGTGGAGCTGGTCAGTCCCGCGCACGGCCCCGCGATGGCCGTCTTCGGGTATCTCGCCGGACGGCACTCGGAGCGGGCGCGGCCCGCGCTGTACACCTTCGCGGGGGCGGTGGGCGCGGGGCTGGTGGTGACGCTCATCGCCGGCGAGGACCTCATGGTCTGGTTCGTCCAGGCCGGCTCGCTGCTGTTCATCGTCGTCGTGCCGTGGCTGCTCGGGCGGAACGTCCGGCAGTACGCGGAGCTCGTCCGCACGGGCTGGCAGCTCGCGGACCGGCTGGAGCGAGGGCAGCGGGCCGTCGCCGACCGGGAGCGGCTGCGGGAGCGGTCCCGTATCGCGGGGGACATGCACGATTCACTCGGCCACGATCTGTCGCTGATCGCCCTGCGGGCGGGGGCCCTGGAGGTCGACCGGGCCCTCGACGAGCGGCAGCGGACGGCGGCCCGCGAGCTGCGGGAGGCCGCGGCGGACGCGACGGCACGGCTGCGGGACATCGTCGGGGTGCTGCGGACCGGGGAGGAGGGCGCGTCGACCGTGCCCCGCGACGAGAGCGTACGGGCGCTGGTGGAGCGGGCGCGGGACTCCGGGGTCGCGGTGGAGCTGCGTGAGGAGGGACCCGGGGACGGGCTGCCGGAGATGACCGGGCGGGCGGTCCACCGGGTCGTCCAGGAGTCCCTGACGAACGCGGCCAAGCACGCGCCCGGCGCGGAGGTGACCGTGGAGATCGTGCGCGGGGCGGATTCGGTGACGGCGAGTGTGCGCAGCGGCCCTCCGGACCGGGCGGCCGCGGAGCTCGCGTCCGGGGGTACGGGACTGGTCGGTCTCGACGAGCGGGTACGGCTCGCGGGCGGGACGCTCACCCACGGGCTCCGGCCGGACGGCGGCTTCACCGTCACCGCCCGGCTGCCCACCGGCACGGGCCTGCCGCCGCTCGCCCCCGGGCCGGAGGCGTCCACGTCGCAGCGGGAACTGGTCCGGGCGAAGCGGCGGGTGCGGCGCAATCTGGTGCAGGCGGTCGTCGTACCGGTCACCGTGATCGGTGTGCTGGGGGTGCTGATGTTCGGGTTCGATCAGTACACGCGGACCCGTACGGTTCTCGACCGGGGCCAGTACGACACGATCCGGGTCGGCGACACGCGCGCGGTCGTTTCGGCCCGGCTGCCGGAGCGTTCCCTGAAGGAGCGGCCCGCGGGCGTCGACCGGGAGCCCCCGGACGCGGGCGATTGTGTGTACTACCGCGTCGAGAGATTCAGCGACACCCCCGCGTACCGGCTCTGCTTCAAGGACGGGCGCCTGGTGTCGAAGGCGATCGTGGTCGACGTCGCCAACGAGGAGCACCGCGCGTCGGGTGACGCCTCGCCGTGAGGCCGGCGGGCGGCTCCCGGACGAAGCCCCGAAGAGGGCCCGCCCCCGCCGAACTCCCCCCACCGACGCGGCTACCGCATCAGCGCCACCAGGGCACCGCCCCCCGAGCACCACCCACCGAAGCCACCCACCAAGCACCAACCACCGAAGCGCCTCACAACCACCCCCGAAGCGCTCCATGGCCACCCCCCGAGGCGATTACCGCATCAGCAGGCCCGCGTCCTCCCCCGGGGTGTCCGTCGGGAGGGTGACCAGGCCGAGGTCTGCGTTCGCGGCCAGGAGCCGGTGTGCGGGCAGGACGCGGACGGTGTAGCCGAAGGGGCCGGTGCGGTCGAGGGAGAGCGGGCCCTCGTACACCCGGCGGCCCTCCAGGTCCGGGCCGCCGGACGGCTTCAGGGGGAAGGTGCGGGCGTCCGCGATCGCGTCGTCGGGGTCGACGCGGCCCGCGACCGCCTGGACCTCCACATCGTCCGGCTGGAGCTCGCCGAGACAGACGCGGACCCGGAGCGCGAGGGTGGCGCCCAGTTCGGCGGTGGTGGCCGACTCGGCGGAGTCCGTCTGTTCCAGGGCCTCCACATGGTCGATGGCCACCTTCGGCCACGCGGCCCGGACGTGGGCCTTCCAGGACGCGAGTTCACGGGCGGTGACGGGGTCGAGGGCGCGGTGGGCGTGGGCGGCGGGGGTGTAGAGGCGCTCCACGTACTCCCTGACCATCCGGCCCGCCAGCACCTTGGGCCCGAGTGTCGCCAGGGTGCGGCGGACCATTTCGATCCAGCGCTCGGGGAGCCCGGCCGCGCCCCGGTCGTAGAAGCGGGGCGCGACCCGGTTCTCGATCAGCTCGTAGAGGGCGGCGGCCTCTAGGTCGTCGCGGCGGTCCTCGTCGGTGGCGGAGCCGTCGGCGGTGGGGATCGCCCAGCCGAAGTCCGGCTCGAACCACTCGTCCCACCAGCCGTCGAGGACGGACAGGTTGAGACAGCCGTTGAGCGCGGCCTTCATTCCGCTGGTGCCGCACGCCTCCAGCGGGCGCAGCGGGTTGTTCAGCCAGACGTCGCAGCCGGGGTAGAGCTTCTGCGCCATACCCATGCCGTAGTCGGGCAGGAAGACGATCCGGTGGCGGACCCGTGGATCGTCCGCGAACCGCACGAGTTCCTGGACGAGCCGCTTGCCGCCGTCGTCGGCGGGGTGCGCCTTGCCCGCGACGACGATCTGGACGGGGCGGGTGGGGTGCAGCAGCAGTTCCATCAACCGGTCGCGGTCGCGCAGCATGAGGGTGAGGCGCTTGTAGGAGGGGACCCGGCGGGCGAAGCCGATGGTGAGGACGTCGGGGTCGAGCACTCCGTCGACCCAGCCCAGTTCGGCCGCGCCCGCGCCGCGCTGGCGCCAGGAGGCCCGCAGCCGCCGCCGTACCTCGGTGACGAGTTGTTCGCGCAGTTCGCGGCGGAGTTCCCAGATCTCGGCGTCGGGGATGTTCACCACCGAGGTCCACAGATCGGAGCCGCCGACGGTGAGCGCGTCCTCGGCGCGGCCCGCGCCGATCTGGCGGGCGCCGAGGCGGAAGACCTCGGGCGCGACCCAGGTGGGCGCGTGGACGCCGTTGGTGACGGACGTGATCGGCACCTCGTCGTCGTCGAAGCCCGGCCACAGTCCGGCGAACATGCCCCGGCTGACGGCCCCGTGGAGGGTGGAGACGCCGTTGGCGCGCTGGGCGAGCCGCAGGCCCATCACGGCCATGTTGAAGAGGTTGGGCTCACCGCCGGGGTAGGTCTCCATCCCGAGGCGGAGGATCTTGTCGACGGGGACGCCGGGCAGTTCGCCGCGCTCGCCGAAGTGGCGGGTGACCAGTTCCCGGTCGAAGCGGTCGATTCCGGCGGGGACGGGGGTGTGGGTGGTGAACACGGTGCCCGCCCGGACCGCTTCGAGGGCGGCGTCGAAGTCGAGTGGTTCGGGGCCGGTCCCCAGCTCGCGGATGCGCTCCAGGCCGAGGAAGCCCGCGTGGCCCTCGTTGGTGTGGAACACCTCGGGTCCGGGGTGTCCGGTGAGCCGGCAGTACGCCCGTACCGCCCGTACTCCGCCGATGCCGAGCAGCATCTCCTGGAGGAGCCGGTGCTCGCTGCCGCCGCCGTAGAGCCGGTCGGTGACATCGCGTTCGCCGGGCTCGTTCTCCTCGACGTCGGAGTCGAGCATCAGCAGTGGTACGCGGCCGACCCGGGCGATCCAGATGTGCGCGCGCAGCAGCCGGCCGGCGGGGAGGGTGAGGGAGACCTGGGCGGGGGTGCCGTCGGGCTCGCGCATGAGGGCGACCGGCAGCTCGTTCGGGTCGAGGACGGGGTAGTGCTCCAGCTGCCAGCCGTCGCGGGACAGGGACTGGCGGAAGTAGCCGTGCCGGTAGAGCAGGCCGACGCCGATCAGCGGTACGCCGAGGTCGCTCGCGGCCTTGAGGTGGTCACCGGCGAGGATGCCGAGGCCGCCGGAGTACTGCGGGAGGGCGGCGGTGACGCCGAACTCGGGTGAGAAGTAGGCGATCGCGGCGGGGAACGACTCGTCGGAGCCGTCGGGGGCTCGGGGGGTGGGTGAACTGTGTGTCTGGTACCACCTGCGGCCGTGCAGATAGTCGTCCAGATCGTCGGCGGCGGCGGTCAGTCTGCGCAGAAAGCGCCGGTCCCCTGCCAGTTCGGCGAGCCGGGCGGCCGACACGGAGCCGAGCAGCCGTACGGGATCACGCCCGGCCGCCTGCCATCCCTCGGGGTCGACGGTCTGGAAGAGATCACGGGTCTCGGTATGCCACGACCAGCGCAGATTGCGGGCGAGGTCGCTGAGCGGGCAGAGCGGTTCGGGGAGGACGGGGCGGACGGTGAATCGACGAATGGCCTTCACGGGTCCCACCTTCGCAGGGGAGGTACGCATCCGAGGGGACGCACGGCGGTGTGCGTCTCCCCGTCACCCGACGACGTTAGCCCCACGCCGCCCGTACCGGCGACGGCGCGCGCCGGCGGTGGGGGTGCGCCGGGGCGGGGGTACGGGCCGGGCCGGCCGGGCGCGAGGTCGCGGCCCGACGGGCGCGGAACCGGGGCCCGACAGGCGCGGGACCGGCGTCGTCCGGGTGCCGGGCCGGGTTCGGACGGGCGTGGGGCCGGTCCCGGGGGAGGGCGGTCGCCGGTGCGCGGGAGTACGTCGGCCGGGGGCGCGCGCTGGGGCGCTCGCCGGGGCACGGGCCCCGGGCGAGCGCTTCCCGTTCACCCCCTCGGGCGCACCGCCGTGGCGTACGGCGAGCCGAGGTTGACCGACTCGGGGTCGAACGCGCCGGCCGTGGCGTACCGGGCCGCTATCTCGGTGCGCTCGTCCGGCGGGATGACCTCGTCGATGTCGGTGAAGCCCTCCGGGGCGCGCTGGTGCGCGAGGTTGATGACCACCTCGGGGCCGAGGCGGCGGTTGGCACGCTGGAGTTCGGTCATGGCGGGGCGGCGGTCGGCCTCGTACGCGGCGAGGCCGTCGACCGGGTCGGGGTGCCGGGCCAGGGCGTGGGCGAGGGCGCGGCCGTCGACGATGGACTGGGTCGCCCCGTTGGAGCCGATGGGGTACATCGCGTGGGCGGCGTCGCCGATCAGGGTCGTACGGCCGTGGGAC
Organism: Streptomyces sp. NPDC004609; assembly: GCF_042873655.1. Classification (NCBI taxonomy): domain Bacteria; kingdom Bacillati; phylum Actinomycetota; class Actinomycetes; order Kitasatosporales; family Streptomycetaceae; genus Streptomyces; species Streptomyces sp. NPDC004609. The sequence goes on from NZ_JBIALS010000018.1 coordinate 46,797, forward strand.
CAGCGGGCGAGGGGCTCACGGTCGACCATGGGGTACTCCCAGGCGCCGTCCGCGGCCCTCAGGATGTCCTCGACGACGACTCCGCCGAACTCCCAGCCCCGGTAGTGGTGGAGGAATCGCTCGACGGGGACGGCCCGGTTCCAGTCACCGCGGAAGGGGGCGACGGGGGCGCCGGACATGTGCCCGTACGTGTGTGACGTGCGCGGTGCCGGTGATCCGCCCGGCGCGTCCCGCCCGCCGGGGGAGACCCGCCCGCCCGGTGCGTCCGGCCCGCCCGGCGGATGTGCCGTGCCCGGCGCGTGTGCCGTGCCCGGCTCACGTGGGGCGCCCGGGGGACCCGGCGTGCCCGCGGAAGTCGGTGTGCCCGGGGGACCCGGCGGCTCCGGGAAGTCCGGCGCGCCGGTGAGTGACGCGTCGGCGGGCATCGCCAGCGCCCAGTTCACCAGCACCTTCCCCGTCCTGTCGGGAGCGCTCATCGGGTAGATCACGGCCTTCTGCCGGTCGTCACCGGCGATGAACATGAAGCCGCCGATCTGCCGGGCGGGTACTCGGGACACCCCGCGCCACACGAGCATCCCGTTCCACGGCGGCTCGCCCTCACCGGGGTTGAGACTGGCGCGGACGGCCGAGCGGATGCCGTCCGCGCCGATCAGCACGTCCGGTTCGAGCGAGGCGCTGCCCCGGCGTGCCCCGTCGCGGTGCTCCAGCTGGATGCGCGGGCGGCCGCCCACGAGCTGTTCGACGGCGGTCACCCGGACCCCGCCGACGACCGAGCCGGGGCCGAGCCGTTCGCGTACGGCGTCGGCGAGCACGAGCTGGAGGTCACCACGCGCTATGGAGAGCTGGGGCCAGTGGTATCCGGCCCCGCGTCCGCGCGGCTCGCGGGAGACGAGCGCGCCGCTGCGGTGGTAGTAGCGCAGCTCCCGGGTGGGCAGGCCGCGGCTCTCCAGGGCGTCGAGCAGTCCGAGCGCGTCGAGTTCGCGTACCGCGTTGGGCATGATGTTCAGCCCCGCGCCGACCGGCTGGATCTCGCGGGCCGCCTCGACGACGGTGACGCGGCGGAAGCCCGCCGCGTGCAGGGCGAGGGCGGTGGTGAGCCCGGCGATACCGCCACCGGCGATCATGAAGTGGGTCATGGGATCGGCTCTCCCGGCGCGTCGGTGATGGGGGCGGGGGCGCGGCGGGGCTCGACGGACCGGCGCACCAGGGTCTCGTTGTCCCGGGTGAGGTCGAGCACCGAGCGCAGCAGGGCGATCGGGGCGCCGCCGCTGCCCGTCTCGTACATCCGCACCTCCTCGCTGTACGCCTTGCGGGCGATGGTGATGTGCCGGGCGCGGAACGCCTTGAGGATGCGCAGCACCCGGGCGAGGGAGACCGCGGACCGGGCGAGCTGCGGCGGCATCCGGTCGTCCGCCTCCCAGCTGATCGCGGCGGACAGCTTGGAGACGGCGGAGGTGCCGCCCCGGTGTGCGGCGTAGTGGGCGCGCCACGCCGGGAGGCTGTAGACGACGGACTCCTCCAGGAAGCCGTCGTAGGCGGGGTTGCTGCGGTCGCACTGCCAGAGCGTCAGATCGATGAGCCAGAGCGGCACTTGCGCTGCGGCGGGGCCGAGGTAGTCCACCCCGGCGACATCGATCTCCTCGAAGTAGGAGCGCATCTCGGTGGCGAAGAAGACCGGGGAGACATGGGCGACGGTGAAGTCGATGGAGTCGACCATGGCCTGGACGTGGTGGGCGGTGCGGTCGAGGGCGACGGCGAAGCCCGGGTCGTACGGTTCACGGCGGGCGAGATCGGAACAGGAGTCGAGGGAGGCGACCAGGCCGGGGAAGACCATGCGGACCGCGTCCTGGAGGGCGGTTTCCATGGCGTCGCCGGTGTACATGCGCTGACGGCGGCCGAGGGGGTTCCAGGTGGTGTAGTGGTGGACGGTGTCGCGCGGCACCATGTCGGTGAGCCGGCCGAGGCGCAGCAGTACGGGGAGGACCTCGGGCACGGCCGCGACGGGCTGGACTCCGTGCTTCTTCAGCGAGCCGAGGAGGATTCCCAGGTCGCGCATGGCGGCGAGAGCGTCGGTGATGCCGAATCCGGCGAGCTGTTCCGGCAGGGGGAGCAGGCCGCGCAGCGCGCGGGTGAGCGCGGGGACGTCGGCGGCGGCGTTCATGGCGGGCACGGTGGCGAGCGGGGCGTCGGCCCCGAGTGGATCGGCCGCGCGTATCTCGGCTATGCGGTAACGCGGGTCACCGCGCTGTGTGAGACCGGGTGCGACCAGGTCGTACATGGTCATCATGGACCCCCCTCGGACGCGTCGAGGAAATCGGTTGGGTGGTGGATTGCGCGGTTCTCGCGTGGCGGACGGCCCCCCAGCCGCCCCGGCGCCTGTGCTGCGCCGCACGCCGTGCGTGCACCGTCACTCCGGGGCTCCGCCTACCGGTCCGGGCGTACCGATCCGGAGCCGGTGGCGGAACCGGGTAAGGACCCGGGGCGGAAAAAGGGACCGGTCCCGGCCGTCCCCGGGGCGGGGGCGTGCTCTCCGGGCGCGGGCTGTCCGGGCGCGGGCTGTCCGGGCGCGGGCTGTCCGGGCGCTGGCTGTCCGGGCGCGGGCTCCCCGGGGACGGCGGGCTTCCCGGGCGCGTGCTCCGGCAGATCCTCCGGGGTCTTCCCGGTGCGGGAGGCCCGCCCGGGGGCGGACGCCTGCTCCGGTACGGATACCGGGGTATCCGCTGCCGGGACGCGCAGTCGTACGGACAGCAGCGCGGCCAGGAGCGCGAAGCCCGCGCCAGTGAGCAGGGCCGAGCGGAATCCCGCGGTCTGGGCGTCCGGGCCCGCTCCGGAGCCGGTGCCGCCCGTGGCGACGGCGACGAGGATCGCGAGTCCGAGGACCGCGCCGAACTGCTGGCTGGTGTTGACGAGCCCGGAGGCGAGACCGGCCTCGTCGGGCGCGGCGTCGGCGGTGGCGGCCGCGTTGGTGGTGACCATGACCAGCGGCAGGGCCACTCCGATGAGGAGGCTGGGCGCGAAGATCGTCGAGAAAAAGGTTCCTTCGGCCGTGAGTGCGAACGCCAGCCAGATCAGTCCGCCGGTGAGCAGGGCGAAGCCGAGGGTCATCGTGCCGCGCAGTCCGAGCCGGGCGATGAGGGCTCCGGCCCCGGGTGACACGGCGATGACGACCAGCGACAGCGGCAGCAGCCCGAGTCCGCCGACGAGCGGGGACACACCGAGGACGGCCTGAAGGAACAGGCTGACCAGGAAGAACATCGGGAACAGCGCCATCTGTGCGAGGGCGCTGATGATGTTCGCGTCCCGCCGGGCGGACCGGCGCAGCACGGCGGGCGGCACCAGGGGGTGGGCGGTCCTCGTCTCGACGGCGGCGAACGCGGCCAGCAGGGCCAGCCCGGCACCGCCCGCGGCGAGCGTGCGGGGGGCGGTCCAGCCCGCCTCGCCCGCGCCGACGAGCGCGTACGCGAGCAGGCCGAGGCCGCCGGTGGCGGTGAGCGCGCCGACCGGGTCGAAACCCCGTGCGGCGCTGCGGCTGCCCCCGTTGAGCAGTCGCAGCGCCGCCCCGCCGAGCAGCAGCCCGACGATCACATTGAGCCAGAACGTGGAGCGCCAGCCGAGGGTGTCGGTGAGCACTCCCCCGAGGACGGTTCCGGTGACTCCGCCGAGCCCGCCCATCGCGGCGAACGCGCCGAGCGCCTGGTGGCGCGCGGGCCCGTGCGGGAAGAGCCGGAGCACCAGGGCGAAGGCGGCGGCCGCGGCGAACGCGGCGCCGGCTCCCTGCACCGCGCGGGCGGCGATCAGTGCCGGTGTGCCGGTGGCGAGCCCGCCCGCCGCGGACGCGGCGGCGAGCACCGCGAGCCCGGTGAGATAGACCCGGCGGTGCCCGAGCAGATCGGCGGCGCGCCCGCCGAGCAGCAGCAGCCCGCCGAAGGTGATGAGGAAGCCGTTGGCGACCCAGGCCATCCCGGCGGCGCCGGCGCCGAGTTCCCCGCCGATGGAGGGCAGCGCCACGTTGATGATCGCCGTGTCCATGATGACCAGCAGCTGGGTGCAGGCCAGCAGTGCGAGCGCGGCCCTGGGCCGTGAGGTGACGGGAGGTCCTGGTGCCGCGCCGGGTGGGGGGTGGGCGGGCGCGTTCCCGGCGCGGGCGGGGACGCGCCGGGTGGATCTCGGGCCCGTGGTCACTGCAAGGCCCCGGGTGAGCGCGTGGGGGCGCCGTCCAGGTCGTAGCCGTCGAGGCACGCCGTGGCCAGGCGTTCGCAGTTCTGCGCACCGCCGGCCCAGTTCTGCATCGTCAGATAGACGTGCGGCGCGCCGTGGTAGAAGCGCTCGTACTGCTCGTGGCGCGCGGCGAATTCCGACCCCAGCGCGTCCCAGGCCAGCTTCAGCAGCTTGATCCGGTCCTTCGCGGGGGTGCCGGGCGTCCGCAGATACGTGCCCACGACCGGGCCCAGTTCGGGGTGCAGCAGGTCCTCCGCGGACGCGGGGAGCTGGATGACGGAGCTGCCCGCGAGCTGCCTGATCTCCTGGACGGCGCGCGGATACAGCTCACCGGCCATGATGCGCTGGGCGAAGGAGATCTCGGTGCCGGGCATGACCCCGCCGCAGCCGCCGTCGACGTGCTCCCAGGACGCCTCGGCCGCCAGGACGAACGCCTTCGCCTGGGCGACCATCCCCAGCAGGCGCCCGACGGACTGGGTGACGGCGGGCAGTTCATGGGTGCCGTTGGAGCGGGTGAGCAGGATGGCGACGCCGGCGAGGAACTCCAGTTTGGTCCAGAAGCGGGTGGAGGCCTGGTGGACGAAGTTGAGATACGCGGGGGTCTCCCACCACATCGCGGCGGTGGCTGCCACGTTCCGGTAGGTCAGTACGCGCTCCCACGGCACGAAGACGTCCTCGCAGACGAGCAGCGAGTCGTTCTCGTCGAAGCGGGAGGAGAGCGGGTTGTCGAAGACGCCCCGCGCCTGCGCCTCGTACGACACGCGCGAAACGAATTTCAGCCCGGGCGTGTCGATGGGGAGGGAAAAACACAGAGCGTGATCGACGTCGTCGGGCGCGAGGGGTTCTATGGTGCCGACGACGACCTCGTCCGCGAAGACGGCGCCCGTGCCGATCATCTTGGCGCCCCGCACCACGATCCCGCCGTCGCGCTCCTCGACGGCCCGGACGACGAGGTCGTCCTCGCCGGTGCCGGACCGCGGATCACTGATGGTGAAGGCGCAGTAGAGGTCCTCCTCGGCGAGTCTGCGGTGGTACGCGAGAACGTTGTCGGAGCCGTCGAAGGTGTCGGTGGTGAACAGCCGGGGCATCGCGGCGAAGCCGGCCGCGCCGCTCGCCATGTAGTCGGGCGTACGGCCGAGGAAGCCGAAGCTGGACTCGGCCCACACCTTGTACGCCTCCCGGCGTGCGACCAGGTCGGCGTGGGTGCGGGGGACGACGTAGGCCCGGTGGACACCGTCCGAGGTGAGGAGGTGGCTGTGCTCGGAGTCGTGGGCCAGGTCGTAGAGACGCGCGATGGAGGACGCGGTGTTGCGGAAGGCCGGATGGCTGGTCACGTCCTTGACGCGTTCACCGTCCAGCCACACCTCACGCCCGTCATCCAGCGAATCGAGGTATTTCCGACCAGACCTGATCAACGTTTCTCCTCAAACGGAACGTCCCCCGACAAAGCTGAGCCTCGCTCCCGCTACGGACACGGGGCAATGAACGACCGTCCAGCGGTGATTAAGAACCGGCCAGTCATGCAGCTGAGGGACGTCCTGCCCGATACTCCCCGGGAGTCATCCCGTACCACTTCCTGAACGCCAGATGAAATCCGACCGAACTCTGGTAGCCGACTCGCTGGGGTACCGCGGACTGCGGGATCGACGTCTCGCCGAGCAACCGGGCGGCCTCCTGCATCCGCCGTCCGGCGAGATGGCGCGCGGGCGCCTCGCCGACCAGCTCACGGAAGGCCGCGGTGAAGGCGGAACGGGACATACCGACCTCTCTGGCGAGCGACTCGATCGTCCAGGGCTCCGCGAACCGGGTGGCGATGATCACCATCGCCTTGCTGATTCCGGGGTGCCGCAGCACGGGCAGGGACGAGGGGTTGTCCGCCAGCTCGCGCAGCAGCGGACGCAGGGCCAGGACGAGCGCCATCTCGAAGGCACGCAGCGTGACCAGCCGGTCGCCCGGGCCCACGGGGCGGTCGGTGGTGGCGAGCAGCCTCAGCGTGTCGCGCAGCAGCGGCTCCTGGTCGACCTGGGAGCAGTCGAGGACCAGGGCCCAGGGAAGGGCCTGGTAGAGACCCGTGGCGGCGGACGCGTCGTAGTGCAGGCCCGCGCACAGCAGCCGACTCACCGGTCCGTCGCCCTCGATCCGGATCTCCCCGGACGTGCCGGGCTCCCGCTCGGGCAGCATCGTGCCGAGCGCGACACCGCCCCGGCGCTCGGGGTGGTCCGACAGCCGGTGAGCGAGCCCGGTGGGGAAAACCGCCAGGTCACCGGCGTGCAACTGGAACGGGGTGCGGCCGTCCGCGGTGATCCAGCAGCCGCCCTGGGTGATGAAGTGCAGGACGGCGCAGCTCTCTTCCGCGTCGCCCTCGATGGCCCATGGGGCACGCACATGCCAGCGGCTGTCGAACACCCCGGTGAGGCGCAGGGGCTTCAGCAGTTCGCTGAGGAGGTCGTCGCCTTCGGTCGCAGCAGTCTCAACGGAGTCCATGGACGATCCTTCAACCTCCGACCCGGTTTGTTAATTGATCGGCCGAAGCCGCCGCCGCCAGCCTGGTAGGGCCGTACACGGCAACGAAGACACCCTATCGAAGGGCTCATCAGACTCATGTCCGATCACATTCCGATGCGCGTGGCCGTCGTGGGGGCGACGGGCTTCCAGGGAGGTGCCGCGGCACGGCTGCTCGTCGAACGGGGACATCAGGTCCGTACGCTCAGCCGCAGGCCCGAGGCGGACCGGCCGGAGCTGCCCGGAGTCACCTTCGGCAGTGGTGACCTGGGGCGTTACGAGGATGTACGGCAGCTGTTCGAGGGCGCGACCCACGCGGCGGTCGTGATGCCGCTGGTATATCAGGCGGAGAAGGTCATGCGTTACGCGCAGCACATCGCCGAGGCGGCGCGTGAGTCCGGCGTACGGCGGCTCGTCTACAACACCAATACGCGGATCCCCGACCGGACCACCAATGTCGTCGCGTTCGAGACCCGCCGACTGGCGGAGACGGTGTTCCGGGAGAGTCTGGCGCGCAGCGGCGTGGAGCTCGTGGTCATTCGGCCCGCGGTCTATCTGGACAATTTGTTCAGTCCGTGGAACGGCCCGGCCCTGGTGCACGAGGGCGTCCTCGCCTATCCGCTGCCCGCCGACACGCCGACGGCGTGGATCTCGCACCTCGACCTCGCGGAGGCGGTCTTCGCTGCGCTCACCGTGGACGGCATCGCCGGGCGTGTCTTCGGCATCGGCGGCTCGCGGACGGTGACGGGGGCGGAGCTGGCGGAGTGCTTCGCCCAGGGCCTCGGGCGCCCGGTGCGGTACGTGCCGCTGGAGCCCTCGGTGTTCGAGCAGGGGCTCGCGCAGTTCCTGGGTGCGGAGTCGGCGTCCGGCGTGTCCGGCGTCTACCACTACATGGCCAGCGGCGTGGAGCCGGAGCTGATGGCGGGCGACGACGGAGCGTCCGCGACGGCGCTGTCGGTGAAGCCCGCGTCCGTCGAGGAGTGGGTGGCGCGGCAGCCGTGGCGGATGTGGACGGAGGCGGAGGCGTGAGCCTGCTTCCGGCGGGGGTCCTCCCGGGCGAGCCGAGCTGGGAACTCGCCCCCGCCTGACGCCGCCGCTCGCGCCGGGGCGCCGCGCCTCGGGCCCCTGCGCCTGAATCGCCGGCGAGGCTGAGTTCGCCGACCCCCGCGACACGGCCCCGCCCCGGCGGACACCGAAGTCCTCCGCGTACCGGCGGGGCACGCTGTGCACCTGCCGTCCGCGGTCGGCGGCGAGCCTGGTGGACACCAGAGGTCTCCATGCCGGCGGGACGGGATCGCCGCGCCGGCCTCCGGACACCGGAACGCCTCACGCCCGGGCGAGGGGGCACGCTGCCCCACCGCACCCACCGGGGCTCTGCCCCGGACCCCGCGCCTCAATCGCCGGCGAGGCTGAGTTTGCCGACCCCCGCGACACGGCCGGGACGGCACCAACCCCGCACACGACGAAGGCGCAACGCCCCCGCCGCCACCGGTCGGCGCAGCCCTGCCAACCAGCCCGCCAGGCGATGGCGGCCCCGCTCTCCGAAACGCGGAACCGAACCCACCGCCCCGGCAAGGCGACCCGCCCTCCCGCAGACGGAACCGAACCCACCAGCCCCACCGGGCGGTAAAGGCGCCCGCCAACGGTCGGGGTAGCTCTACCAACCAACCCCGCCAGGCAACGAAAGCCCCGCCCTCCCCCGGACGGAACCAAACCCACCAGCCCCATCAGGCGGTGCAGACCCCTGCCCTCCAGAGGGCGGAACCGAAACCACCAGCCCCGCCGGCGATTGAGGCGCGGGGTCTGGGGCAGAGCCCCAGCCGGACGGCCGCACCGTGAGGGGCGGCGACACCAAGAGGGCGCCCGGCGGGACACCCGAGCCTCGCGCGGGCCCGGGCCAGCCCGCCGGGACACCCGAACCCCGCACGCCCGCCGCGCAGAAACCGGGCCCGCACGGCCGCCGCGCAGAAACCGGCCCGGGACGGGCACCCGCCGGCACCCCGCACACCGCGCACACCGGCGCACCCGTGGCCCAGTCGCCCGGTCCCCTTCGCGCCGCTCCCGCACCCCCGTGCCACCTTGTGCGCCCGGTCGGGGGGCGATAGGAAGCGGGACACCGGGTTGCCCTCCCCGCGGACGCGGGAAGGCTCAACCGGTACGCGTACCCGAGCGACCGGTGCGCATCGCGTGAGCGTCGTGGCGCGCGCCGGGCACGACCCCTGGCAGACCCCCTCGTCGACCGTCATCCGCCCAGTTCTTTCCGCCCACCGAGTGAACGCGGACAGGAGCGGCCATGCCCCCAGCACGTCAGTCGTCGACCGAGCAGTTACAAATACCAGAAATCTTCAACAAAAACGGTAAAACAACACATACATCTCAACCTGCCCTGCCCGCACAGCCCTCAGGTGAACCCATGATCGGTCGCATCCCCGTCCTGGACGTCAGTCCCCAAGTCGACTGCGGGAGGAGGCCCGCAAAAGCGGTGGTCGGCGAGACCTTCCAGGTCAGCGCCACCGTCTTCCGTGAAGGGCATGACGCCGTCGCCGCGAACGTCGTCCTGCGCGACCCGAACGGCCACTCCGGCCCCTGGACCCCGATGCGGGAGCTCGCTCCCGGCACGGACCGGTGGGGCGCCGAGATCACGCCGGACGCCGAGGGGGGGTGGACCTACGCGGTGGAGGCATGGGGCGACCCGGTCGCCGCCTGGCTCCACCAGGCCGAGATCAAGATCCCGGCCGGCATCGACACCGCGCTCGTCCTGGAGGAGGGCGCACGGCTGTACGAGCGCGCCGCGGACTCCGTGCCCAAGAACGACGGCAGGGAGGCCGTACTCGCCGTCGTGGACGCGCTGCGCGACGACGCCCTGTCCCCCGGGGCCCGGCTCGCCGAGGCGCTGACCGCCGAGGTCTCCGCCGTGCTCGGCCGGCATCCACTGCGTGAACTGGTCACGATCTCACGCCCGTTGCCGCTGCTCGTGGAGCGCCGCCGCGCCCTGTACGGCTCCTGGTACGAGCTGTTCCCGCGCTCCGAGGGCGCGGTCGTGGAGGAGGGCCGGCCGCCCGTCTCCGGTACGTTCCGCACCGCCGCCGAGCGGCTGCCCGCGGTCGCGGCGATGGGCTTCGACGTGGTGTATCTGCCACCCGTGCACCCCATCGGCACCACCCACCGCAAGGGCCCCGGCAACAGTCTCACCCCGGGCCCCCACGACGTCGGGGTGCCGTGGGCCATCGGCTCCCCCGACGGCGGGCACGACGCGCTCCACCCGGACCTCGGCGGCTTCGAGGACTTCGCCCACTTCGTGGAGACGGCCCGCGCCCTGCGGCTGGAGGTCGCCCTCGACTTCGCGCTCCAGTGCTCACCGGACCACCCCTGGGTGACCGAGCACCCCGAGTGGTTCAGCCACCGCGCCGACGGGAGCATCGCGTACGCCGAGAACCCGCCGAAGAAGTACCAGGACATCTATCCGATCGCGTTCGACCAGGACATGAGCGGACTGGTCCGGGAAACGCTGCGGGTGCTGCGTTTCTGGATGGACCACGGTGTCCGGATCTTCCGCGTGGACAACCCCCACACGAAGCCCGTCGTCTTCTGGGAGCAGGTGATCGCGGACATCGGCCGCACCGACCCGGATGTGATCTTCCTGGCCGAGGCGTTCACCCGGCCGGCGATGATGCGCGCCCTCGCGGCGGTCGGCTTCCAGCAGTCGTACACCTACTTCACCTGGCGCACCACCAAGCACGAGCTGACGGAGTATCTGACCGAGCTGTCCGGCGAGACGGCCTCGTACATGCGTCCCAACCTCTTCGTGAACACCCCGGACATCCTGCACGCCTATCTCCAGTGCGGCGGCCGTCCCGCGTTCGAGGTGCGCGCCGTGCTGGCGGCGACCCTCTCACCGTCCTGGGGCGTGTACGCGGGCTTCGAACTGTGCGAGAACACGGCGGCGGGCGAGGGCAGCGAGGAGTACCTGCACTCCGAGAAGTACCAACTGCGCCCCCGCGACTGGGAGTCCGCCGAGCGCGAGGGCCGCACCATCGCCCCCCTGATCACCGCGCTCAACCGCATCCGCCGCCACAACCCCGCGCTCCAGCAGCTGCGGGACATCCACTTCCACCACACCGACAACGACGCGGTCATCGCGTACTCGAAACGTTCCGGCTCGAACACGGTTCTTGTCGTCGCCAACCTCGACCCCCACCACACCCAGGAGGCGACGGTCTCGTTGGACATGCCGCGACTCGGCCACGCGTGGCACGAGACCGCCCCGGTGCGCGATCAGCTCACCGGCGAGACCTATCACTGGGGCAGAGCGGCCTATGTGCGCCTAGAGCCGGGCCGTACGCCCGCGCACATCGTCGTTCTGCGACCGTCCCCGCCGATCGGAGGGTCACCCACATCATGATCGTCAACGAGCCCGTCCACGACCTGTTCGAGGACACCCCCGCGAGGGACCGCGATCCCGACTGGTTCAAGCGGGCCGTCTTCTACGAAGTCCTGGTGCGGTCCTTCCAGGACAGCAACGGAGACGGCGTCGGCGACCTCAAGGGCATCACCGCCAAGCTCGACTACCTCCAGTGGCTGGGGGTCGACTGCCTCTGGCTGCCACCGTTCTTCAAGTCCCCTCTGCGGGACGGCGGTTACGACGTGGCCGACTACACCTCCGTACTGCCGGAGTTCGGCGATCTCGCCGACTTCGTGGAGTTCGTCGACGCCGCGCACCAGCGCGGTATGCGCGTCATCATCGACTTCGTCATGAACCACACGAGCGATCAGCACGAGTGGTTCCAGCAGTCCCGCAGCAACCCCGACGGGCCGTACGGCGACTACTACGTCTGGGCCGACGACGACAAGCAGTTCCCGGACGCGCGGATCATCTTCGTCGACACCGAGACGTCCAACTGGACCTTCGACCCGGTGCGCAAGCAGTACTACTGGCACCGCTTCTTCTCGCACCAGCCCGACCTCAACTACGACAACCCAGCCGTGCAGGAGGAGATCGTCTCCGCGCTGCGCTTCTGGCTGGACCTGGGCATCGACGGCTTCCGGCTGGACGCGGTGCCGTATCTGTACCAGGAGGAGGGCACCAACTGCGAGAACCTCCCGCGCACCCACTCCTTCCTCAAGCGGGTGCGCAAGGAGATCGACGCGCACTACCCCGACACCGTGCTCCTCGCCGAGGCCAACCAGTGGCCCGAGGACGTCGTCGACTACTTCGGCGACTACGCCGAGGGCGGCGACGAGTGTCATATGGCGTTCCACTTCCCCGTGATGCCGCGGATCTTCATGGCCGTACGGCGCGAGTCCCGCTACCCGGTCTCGGAAATCCTCGCCAAGACCCCGGCGATCCCCACGAGCTGCCAGTGGGGCATCTTCCTGCGCAACCACGACGAGCTGACCCTCGAAATGGTCACCGACGAAGAGCGCGACTACATGTACGCGGAGTACGCCAAGGACCCGCGTATGCGGGCCAACATCGGCATCCGCCGGCGGCTCGCCCCGCTGCTGGACAACGACCGCAACCAGATCGAGCTGTTCACCGCGCTGCTGCTGTCCCTGCCCGGCTCGCCGATCCTGTACTACGGCGACGAGATCGGCATGGGCGACAACATCTGGCTCGGCGACCGGGACGCGGTGCGGACGCCGATGCAGTGGACCCCCGACCGGAACGCGGGATTCTCCTCCTGCGACCCCGGGCGGCTCTATCTGCCGACCATCATGGACCCGGTCTACGGCTACCAGGTCACCAATGTCGAGGCGTCGATGAGCAGCCCCTCGTCGCTGCTGCACTGGACCCGGCGGATGATCGAGATCCGCAAGCAGAATCCCGCCTTCGGACTGGGCTCGTACACCGAACTGGCGTCCACGAACCCCGCGGTGCTCGCGTTCACCCGCGAGTACAAGGACGATCTGGTGCTCTGCGTCCACAACTTCTCGCGGTTCGCCCAGCCCACCGAGCTGGATCTGCGGGAGTTCACCGGGCGGCGGCCGGTCGAACTGATCGGCGGGGTGCGGTTCCCGGCGGTGGGGCAGTGGCCGTATCTGCTGACCCTGGCCGGTCACGGCTTCTACTGGTTCCGCCTCCGGAAGGACCCGGCAGCCCCCGCCGGGACGGCCGCTGCGGTGCCCCCGCCGCTCTGACGCCACGCCGTTACCCCGGGGGGAGGCCCCGCACCGCCGCCCCGGGTGCGGCCCCTCCCCCGGGGCTTGAGCCCCGCCCCCGGCTTCCCCGGTGCCGGTGGGGCCGATCCGTACCGCCCGTGCCGGGCCCGGCCTCTGGTGGGTTGGCCCTGCCTTCCGGGGCCCGGCTCCACCGTGGGGCGCCGTGCCGGGACCGGCCGCGGGCAGCGCCGCCGGGTCCACCGGCCGCGCCGCGGCGGCGGCGGGCGGGGCCGCGCGACCATGCCGTGGCGCACCGGGCCCTGGCGGGGGTTCGCGGCCCCGGCACCCGGGGGCCGGGCTCCGCCCACGAAAGGCGGGGACACGCGGAATCGTCCCGGCCGGCGTTCGGGGCGCGGGGGTTCGGGTGCAGCGCCGCCGACACACGGGCGCCGCCGACACACCGGCAGCGCCTCTGAAGCACGGGCGCCACCGACACACGGGAAGCGCCACCGACACACGAGCAGCGCCCTTGAAGCACGGACGCGTCCGGCGCCTGGGCTCATCCGCGTACCAGGCGCCCGCCCCATACCTCCAAACGCGTTTCCACCGCCTCGCACCGGGCACTCTCTTTGCCATCCCCGCGCGCCGCCGGACAGTCAATGCCATGATCCGGGACACTCTGCGCATTCGGCGTCATTTAGGGTGTATCTCGGGGAAAGGACGCGATGCCATGTCGGAGGCTGCTTCCACCCGGACTCCCCTCGCCCGTATCCCGCTCCTCCCGTCCCTCGCGCCACTCCTGCACGCCTGGCTGCCACGCCAGCGCTGGTTCGCCGGGAAGGGCCGGCCCGTCACCGGCTTCTCGCTCGTCTCCGCGACCGAGCTTCTGCCCGTGACCGGCACCGGCCCGGGGCTGCTGCACCTGCTGGTGGACGTGGAACAGCGGCCGGGGCTCCGGGCAAAGACCCCACGCGATCCGGCCGACTTCGCCGACTCCGGCGAGGACTGCTACCAACTCCTCCTCGGAGTACGCGAGACACTGCCGCCCCATCTCGCCCCCGCCCTCATCGGCCGTCCGGCCCGCGGCCCGCTCGCGGGACGGACGGTCTACGAGGGCCTGCGCGACCCCCGGCTCGCGGAGCTGCTCCTGGAGCGGCTGCGCACGCCGGGCACGCTCGGGCCCCTGCGCTTCGACCGGTTCGAGGGGGCCTCCGCCGTCCCCGGCGGACTCACCGCGAGGCCGCTGGACGCCGAGCAGTCCAACTCCTCGCTCGTGTACGGGGACGCGTACATCCTCAAGGTCCTGCGGCGGGTCCAGCCGGGCCCCAACCCCGATCTGGAACTGCCGCTGGCGCTCGCCCGCGCCGGGTGCGAACGGGTCCCCGTGCCGGTCGCCTGGTACGAGTCGACCGCGCCCCGCCCGTACACCCTCGGCGTCCTCCAGCCCTTCCTGCGCGGCTCGCGGGACGGCTGGCGGCTCGCGCTGGACGCGCTCGCGGGCGGGCGGCCGTTCACCGACGAGGCCCGGGCGCTCGGCCGGGTGACGGCCGAGGTGCACACCGCGCTGGCCGCCGAACTGCCCACGGTGACGCTGGGCCGGGCCCAGACCGAGCATCTCGCGGCGGCGATGCGGCGACGGCTCGACGAGGCCGCGCAGGCGGTGCCCGCGCTGCTGTCGTACGTGCCCCGGCTGCGCACCGCCTTCGACGCGCTCGACGCGCTGGGGCGGGAGGGGCGCGGAGGCCGGGCCTGGCGGGCCCAGCGGGTCCACGGCGATCTGCATCTGGGCCAGACGCTGTACGCGGATCCCGCCCACGGCTCCCGGCGCGACGGCGGCTGGTCGGTCATCGACTTCGAGGGCGAGCCGGCGCGCCCGCTCGACGAGCGCCGCAGGCCCCAGCCGCCGGTGCGCGACATCGCCGGGATACTCCGCTCGTTCGACTACGCGGCCCGCACCCACCGCCCCTGGAACCCCGCCTGGGCGGAGAGCTGCCGGTCCGCGTACTGCGCGGGATACGCGGAGGCGTCCGGCGACGATCCGCGCGCGGAGCCCGAGCTGCTGCGCGCCTACGAGACCGACAAGGCGGTGTACGAGGTCGTGTACGAGGCCCGGCACCGCCCCGACTGGCTGGCGGTCCCCATGGCGGCGATCGACCGCCTCGCGGCCCGTGACTGACCGCCGTCCCGTGGACCGGGCCGGAACAGGGGTGCGGTGCCGGGCCGGACAACCCGGCGCGATCCCCGGCACGGACACGGACACAGCCACCGACCCGTGCACCGGCACCCGGCGCGGACACCCGCCACCGGCACCGACGCACACGCCGACGCCCGGCGCGGACCACACCGGCACCCGGAAACCCCCGCCCCCCGGGGCGGACCGCGAGGCCGGACCCTACCCCCCACCCTCTCCGAAGGAGGCACTTCCCCGTGACCGCCGCCCGACCCCCGTACCGTGACTCCTCCGACTCCGACGCACCCGCGCAGGACACGACCCCGAGGTCGGCCGTACGGTCCGCACCGGGGACCCCCCAGGCGTCCCGCCATGCCCCGCCCCAGCACTCCGCGCCGGTCTCCGGCCGGCGGCACACGGCGGCGTCCGGCGGACGGCCGGTCCCGGCGTCCGGGAGGCGGCCCGATCCCGTCCCCGGCCCGGTGTCCGATCCCGCATCCGGCACCCGGAGGGCTGCGGTCCGCGGGGACGCCGCCCCGAAGCCCCGCGGGACGAAGCCCGGGCCCGGCCACGGTGTGCTGACGGCCCCGCCCCTCACGCACGACGAGCGCGGGCGGCTGCTGTCGGGCGGCCACCACGACCCGCACGCGCTGCTCGGCGCACACCTGTGCCGCAGCGGGGTGGAGCTGCGGGTGCTGCGCCCGTACGCCCGTTCCGTGACCGTGCTCGCGAAGGGGCTGCGCGCCGAGCTGCACGAGGATGGCGACGGCCTGTTCTCGGGCGTGCTGCCGATGCGCACGGCCCCCGACTACCGGCTGCTGGTGGCCTATGACGGCGAGAACGGCGAAGGCGCCCACGAGGTCGAGACCCACGATCCGTACCGCTTTCTGCCCGCGCTCGGCGAGCTCGATCTGCATCTGATCGGCGAGGGCCGCCACGAGGAGCTGTGGCGGGCGCTGGGCGCACACGTGATGACCCATCAGGGCGTCACCGGCACCCGGTTCACGGTCTGGGCGCCGAACGCGCGCGGGGTGCGGATCACCGGCGGCTTCAACCACTGGGACGGCACCGGCTTCCCCATGCGGTCGCTGGGCTCGTCGGGTGTGTGGGAGCTGTTCGTCCCGGGAGTCGGCGACGGGTCCCTCTACAAGTTCCAGATCATGCGTCCCGACGGTTCGCTCACCGTGCGCGCCGACCCGATGGCCCGGCGCGCCGAGGTACCGCCCGCGAACGCGTCGATCGTGACCGAGTCACGGTACGTGTGGCGGGACGAGGAGTGGATGGCGCACCGCGGCGACCGCCCGGCCCACCAGGCGCCCTTCTCCGTCTACGAGGTCCACCTCCCGTCCTGGCGCCCCGGACTGACCTACCGCGAGCTCGCGCTCCAACTGCCCGCGTACGTCAAGGACCTGGGCTTCACCCATGTCGAGCTGATGCCGCTCGCCGAGCATCCCTTCGGCGGCTCGTGGGGCTATCAGGTCACCGGCTTCTACGCGCCGACCTCCCGGATGGGCACCCCCGACGACTTCCGGTATCTGATCGACGCGCTGCACCGGGCGGGCATCGGCGTGATCATGGACTGGGTGCCCGCGCACTTCCCGCGCGACGACTGGGCACTCGCCCAGTTCGACGGCCGCCCGCTGTACGAGCCCGAGGACCCGTCGCGGGCGGCCCACCCGGACTGGGGCACGCTGGAGTTCGACTACGGCCGCAAGGAGGTCCGCAACTTCCTGGTCGCCAACGCGGCGTACTGGTGCGAGCAGTTCCACATCGACGGGCTGCGGGTGGACGCGGTCGCCTCGATGCTCTACCTCGACTACTCCCGCGAGCACGGCGAGTGGACGCCGAACGCGCGCGGCGGCCGGGAGAACCTGGACGCGGTCGCCTTCCTCCAGGAGATGAACGCGACGGTGTACCGGCGCTGCCCGGGTGTGGTCACCATCGCCGAGGAGTCCACGGCCTGGGACGGGGTCACCCGCGCCACCCACGAGGTGGGGGCGGGCGGCTTCGGCGGTCTCGGCTTCGGGCTGAAGTGGAACATGGGCTGGATGCACGACTCGCTCGGTTATGTGGAGCACGAGCCGGTGCACCGCAGGTTCCACCACAACGAGATGACGTTCTCGATGGTGTACGCGTACAGCGAGAACTACATCCTGCCGATCTCCCACGACGAGGTCGTGCACGGCAAGCGTTCCCTGGTGAGCAAGATGCCGGGCGACTGGTGGCAGCAGCGGGCCAACCACCGCGCGTATCTCGGCTTCATGTGGGCGCACCCGGGCAAGCAGCTCCTGTTCATGGGGCAGGAGTTCGCCCAGGGCGCGGAGTGGTCGGAGGCGCACGGCCCGGACTGGTGGCTGCTGGATCCGTCGTACGCGGCCGAGCCGGACCACCGGGGTGTGCGGCAGCTGGTCCACGACCTCAACACGGTGTACGGCGGGACCCCGGCGCTCTGGGAGCGCGACACGGACCCCGAGGGCTTCGCCTGGGTGGACGGCGGCGCGGCGGAGGACAACGTCTTCGCCTTTCTGCGCTTCGACGCCTCCCGCACCCCCCTGCTGTCGGTGAGCAACTTCTCGCCGGTCGTACGCGAGGGCTACCGGCTGGGTGTGCCGGAGTGGATCCCCGTGTGGTCGGAGGTCCTGAACACGGACGCGGCGCGGTACGGCGGCGGGGACGTGCTCAACGACGGTCCGGTGCAGCCGGATCCGACGCCCTCGCACGGCCGCGGTTCGAGCGTCTGCCTCACGCTGCCGCCCCTGGCGACGGTGTGGCTGCGGCCGGTGTGAGGGCGGGCTCTCCGCGCTGACGGGCGATCCCCTCGGACGGTACCGTTCACCGGCAGCGTCCGAGGGGGACGCGGATCCTTTGTGTCATCGCCCGGTGGCGCACACCCGCTCGGCGGTGGTGGCCGCCGGCGCGGTCAGACGGGGACCTGACGGTGCTCGTCCGGCCGGAGCACCGGCGGAAGCTCCGTCATGTGGATGATGCCGAGGCGCTGGGTCGCCCGGGTCATGGCGACGTACAGGTCGCTGGCCCCGAAGAGGGCCGGCTCGACGACGATGACCGAGTCGAATTCCAGGCCCTTGGCCTCGCGCGGGGTGAGCAGCACGACGTTGTGGGTGAGGTCGACCGGCTTGAGGTTCCACAGGCTGGGCAGTTCCCACTGGAGTTCGTTCGGCACGATGACGGCGAGCCGTCCCTCGCGGGGCGTCTCGCGGGCGACGGCCGCCCGGACCACGGCGTCGAGTCCGTCCCCGGGGGCGCGTTCGTACCAGGGCCCGACTCCGGTGGAGCGCACCGAGCGCGGCGGCTCGAAGCCGGGGTACGACTCCCGGCGCGCGGCGGCCGCGAGGTCCATGATCTCGGCGGGCGTACGGTAGTTGACGCCGAGCCGGGCGAGGGTCCACCGGTCGCCGGCGTACGGCCCGAGGATCTGCTGCCAGGACCCCGCGCCGGACTCGTCCGCCGTCTGCGCCGGGTCGCCGACCAGGGTCATCGAGCGGGTGGGGCAGCGGCGCATCAGCAGCCGCCATGCCATCGGGGACAGCTCCTGGGCCTCGTCGACGATGATGTGCCCGAAGGCCCAGGTCCGGTCGGCGGCGGCGCGTTCGGCGGCGCTGCGGTGGTCGGCCTCCTCGTGGCGTTCGGCCATCCGCTCGGCGTCGATGATGTCGTGGGCGGCGAGGACTTCGGACTCCTCGTCCTCGAACTCGTAGGTCTTGGAGCCCTGGGAGAGGTCGAGCACACCCTGGGCGTAGGCGATCCGGTGCTGCCGGTCGGCCTCGGCGGCGGCGCGTTCGGCGCTGTCGTCGACGCCGAGGAGTTCGGCGGCCTCGTCGAGGAGGGGCACGTCGGCGGGGGTCCAGGGCCCTTCCGTGCGCCGGATCCACAGGGCGTCGGAGTGCGGCAGATACGGCTCCGGCTCGGCGAGGAAGCCGGAGACCAGCTGCTCGGCGGTGAGCGGGGGCCACAGTTCGTCGATCGCCGCGTGGACCTCGGCGCTGGTGGCGATCTCCTTGCCGAGCTGGGCGACGTCGTCGGGCCCGAGGAGGCTCGGCCCGCCGTAGGGGTCGGCGCCCAGCCGGTCCGCGAGCTGCTCGGTGAGCGCGTCGATGATCCGGAAGGCGAAGTGCGGCCGGGCGAGGTTGTGCGGCAGCGCGGTGGCACGGGCCCGGTCGCGGGCCTCGTACGCCATCTCGCGGTGGAGGCGGAGGGTGCCGTACTCCTCGTGCTCGATCAGCAGGGCCGGCTCGGGCACGGTGCCCTCGGCCTCGTAGTCGCCTTCGGGGACGGTCTCGGGGAGCCGCTGGCGATCGCGTACGACCCGTTCGAGCACCTCGGCCATCGCGGCGCGGCCCTTGACCTCGGCCGCCGGGACCGTGTCGGTGCCCGTGGCGTGCACGCCGGGGAACAGCTCCCCCATGGTCGAGAGCAGCACACCGGTCTCGCCGAGCGAGGGCAGCACCTCGCCGATGTAACCGAGGAACGCCGGGTTCGGTCCGACGATCAGTACGGCCCGGCGGGCGAGCTGCTCCCGGTGCGCGTACAGCAGATACGCGGCACGGTGCAGCGCGACGGCCGTCTTCCCGGTGCCCGGCCCGCCCTCGACGACGAGGATTCCCTGGCGCGGGGCGCGGATGATGCGGTCCTGCTCGGCCTGGATGGTCTGCACGATGTCCGCCATCCGCCCGGTCCGCGCGGCCCCCAGCGCGGCGAGCAGCACGGCGTCGCCGTCCGGGTCCTCGTAGCCGGTGCGGGTGCCGTCCGCCAGATCGAGGATCTCGTCGTGGAGCGCGGTGACGGTACGCCCCCGGGTGGTGATGTGCCGGCGGCGGCGCAGCCCCATGGGTTCGTACCCGGTCGCCAGATAAAAGGGCCGGGCCACGGGGGCGCGCCAGTCGATGAGCATCGGGGTGAGTTCCTCGTCGTCCCGGCGGATTCCGATGCGCCCGATGTGATGGCGGATGCCGTCCCGGAGGTCGAGCCTGCCGAAACACAGCCCCGAGTCCACGGCATTCAGCGCGGTCAGGTGCGCGGATTGCTCGGCCGTGCTCACATCGCGCTCGACTCTCGCCTGAAGTCCGGTGCCGACCTGCGCAATCGACGTCCGCACGCCGGCCTCGGCCTGCTCGCGGAGGTCGTCGAGGCGGCCGTAGAGAAGGGAGACGAATTGCTGTTCGTTCCGCAATTCCTCGGTTGACAATTCAGCTCCTGACGCGATATGGTGTCACCAGTGCTTTTATCCGTACCCTGGAAATGCTCATCAACTGAACGGGTAGGGAAACACCCAATATACGCAGACGATTACCTCGGCCGTCAATATCGGACCGGGGTATTTTTGTGCGCGTCCCCCCGCGCGGGCCGGCCGGTGCGCACGGGCCCGTGGACGAGGCCGGTGCGCCGGCGTCCTGCGGGTATCCGGGCGCCTTCCGGGCCCGCTTCCTGAGAACATCGGCTCCCATGGAGCGGACACTGAACCTGTGGCGCCGGAAGCTGGGGACGGTTCCCGCGTCGGTCTGGCGGCGGACCGACCTGCGGGTGCTGATCCTCGCCGACAACGATCTGACGACCCTGCCGCCGGACATCGGTCGCCTGCGGCGGCTGCGCACGCTCGATCTCGGGCACAACGCGCTCGACGCCCTGCCCGGCGAGATCGGAGAGCTGACGGACCTCAGCGGCTTCCTCTATCTCCACGACAACCGGCTGACCGGACTCCCCCGCTCACTGGGCCGGCTGACCGCCCTGCGCTACCTCAACGCCGGCGAGAACGGGCTGACCGAACTCCCCGGCACCGTGGGCGACATGGCGTCCCTCGTGGAACTGCGCGCCCAGCACAACAGGCTGACGTCCCTGCCGGAGTCGATCGGCTCCCTCCACCGGCTCCGGGAGCTGTGGCTGCGCGGCAACGCGCTGGAACGGCTGCCCGCCTCGGTCACCGGCCTGACCGAGCTGCGCCAACTCGACCTCCGGGAGAACGCCCTCACCCACATCCCGCCGTCCCTCGCCGGACTCCCGCTTCTGCGCACCCTCGACCTGCGGAGCAACCGCCTGCGCACCCTGCCCGACTGGCTGACCGCGATGCCGTCGCTGGAGAAGCTCGACCTCCGCTGGAACGACATCGACCCCGCCCCCGGCCTGGTGGACACCCTCGAACGGCGCGGCTGTGTGGTCCTGCTGACCTGAGGTGCGCCGCGCATCGCGGCGCGGGCTGTGGGTAACAGGGGTGTGGGTGACACACCCGCCGAGGGCCCGGCGCCGGCCGGGTGCTCAGTCACGGGGGCGAGGGAGCCGGGATGGCCGACGCGGGGGAAGCCGAGCTGTGGGAGCGACTGGAGGGGCTGGAGCGGCGGCACGGGGCGCACGGGCTGGAGACCGCCGCCTTCCGGCACGAACTGGCGGGCGAGCTGCACGCGGCGGGGCGGCTCCGGGAGGCGGAGGAGCAGTACCGCCGGACGTACGAGGGGTTCGCCCGCAGCGTCGGGCAGCGGCATCTGTTCACCCTCACCTGTCTGAACAATCTGGCGCTCGTGCTGAGGGACCGGGGCCGGCTGGACGAGTCCGTGGATCTGCTCGGGGCCGTGTACCAGGCGCGGGCGCAGACGGTCGGCCCGGAGAATCCGCTGACGCTGAACGCCGCGAACAACCTCGTCGTCACGCTGGTGCTCCAGGGGCGTCTGGAAGAGGCGGCGGAGCAGTACCCGGCGCTGGTCGGCGCCTGTGAGAACGCCTTCGGCGCCGATCATCCCGATGTGGCGGCGATCCGCGACGACCACGCCGACGTACTGCGCAGGCTCGGCCGGCACCGGGAGGCCGCCGGGCTGCGGGGCACGGACCCGGTTCTCCCCATCGCGAAGGTGCTGCTCAGCTGCGCACGGCAGCTGCGGTACACGGGGATGATCCCGGTGGCGATGTCCGCCACCCGCTACGGCGCCGAACTGACGCTGGGCACCCACCACAAGGCACGGGTGGACCTCGGGACGGGCCGCAGGCTGCTGGACCCCGAGTGGGCCGTCGGCTGCGACATCGTGGGTCCGGCGGACGTCGAGGAACCGTACGACCCGGCGACGGACGGACGGGAGATCGCCGACCCGGTCGCCGACGCCACGGGCGCGCTGGCCGAGCACTTCGCCGACGCGGAGCGGGCGCTGGGCGAGGGGCGGCTGAGGGTGCGGGTCTTCGCCCACCATCCGCACCGGCCCCGGCTGTCGGCTCCGCCGGTGCTGACGGTCGACCGGCGGCTGATGTCGCGTCGCGACCAGACGCGGCACGACCGGCTGGTGCTGGCCATCCCCGGGGTCACCGTGCTGGAACGCCGGGGCGGCCTCCTCCAGGGGCCCGGGTTCACCGTCCGGCTTCCCGGTGCGCCCGATGTGACGGTCTCCAGCATCGAGGGCATCGACAGCCGCCCGGCACCGACCCGGACCGAGGCGTGACGGGCGTCCGGCCGGTGGCGGGGCGCGGGTGTTGAGGGCCAGGGCGTGGGCCAGGGGCCGGGACGGGGGTGCCGGGCGTGGAGGGGGCCGGGACGGGAGTGCCGGGGTGGACGGGTGCGGGGTGGGTGCCGACGTGGGCGAGGCACGGGGGTGCGGTGCCGCGGTGGACCGGGTGCGGGGTGCGGGGTGCGGGTGGGATTGTGCCGGTGCCGTGGGGAGGGAGCCCGCACCCTTCCGTTCACCCCATGGGCCTGGCGAGTGAGCCGAAGGGGGCCGTGGGTGTCGAAAGGGAGAGCGCGCGGAGGCCGCGAGGAACGAGTGGTCGAGCACGGTCGACCGTCGACGCACACTGAAGGCCCCCGGTGGGGGTCCCCCCGGACGGAGTCTGGGGGAGAACCGAGCCACAAAAAAATGGAAAAGCCCCCGCCGTCAGCCGCCGGAGTGGTCCGTACGGTCCTTGCGCAGCAGCGAGTTGGCCTCCTCGCCGATCTCCCGGGTCAGCCGCCCGGGGCAGTTGACACCCAGCTGGAGCACCAGATCCCGCCCGAACATGTCGACCGACGACTCCACGAGGTCGGCGTAGACCCCGATGGCCAGCCTGGTGCGGTGCCGGGCCGCGAGCAGCATCGCCACCGCGAGCAGGGCGGCGGGCCACCAGAACACCGCGAGCAGGAGATACAGCAGGCCCCAGCCCACGAGCCGCGCGGCGGACGCGCAGGCCGTCTGCGCGGCGACGAGTTCGGGGCGTACGGTCTCCGGGAGCACCAGCCACAGCCGGGGCCAGGCGGCGGACAGGTCCAGGCGGTAGCGGTCGTGGATCCGCTGGTCGACGGCGTTCAGCCGGTCACCGGCCCAGGTCGGCCGGTCGGCGGGCACCGTGCAGACGGCGTCACGGCGGGCGATCGCGGTCCGCAGCCGCTCCGCTGCCGCCGGGGCGCCGCCCGAGGCGGCGAACTCCGCCAGCGCCGCCCGCACCTCGGCCTCGGCACGCTCCCACCGGCGCCTGCGGGCCGCGGTGAAGCGGCGCAGCAGCGGTTCCCGCCCCGAGGCGGACCACAGCCGCTCCACCAGCAGTTCGCCCCCCGCGGCCGCCATCCCGGCGGCGGCCGACGCGGCGGTGAACGCGACCGCGGCGATCAGCACCGACCCCGCCCGGCCGCCCGCGGGCGCCGCCGCGACCGCGTCGAGCCAGGTCCGCAGCGGCCCCGGGTCGAGAGCGTGGCCGTGCCCCAGCACGGCGGCGACCACCGCCGCGCAGATGTAGAAGGCGCCCGGGAGCAGCAGCACGGCCGCCCAGCGGCCCGCCACCTGGCGCCCCAGCTCCGCCAGGACGACGCTCACAGGTGGATCCGGCGGGAGACCAGCCGCAGCCCCGTCAGCGCGCACGGCGGCCCGGCGCCGTCCCGCTCGCCGTCCTGTCTCGGCACCATCCGCGAGCACGGCCGGGGCGCCGGGCAGGCCCATACGGTCACCACCGGATGCTCCCGGCCTCCCCTCGGGGTCTCGTAGCCGCGAGCGCCCGTGGTCAGCCCGTCGATGCCGTGACGCGCGAACGCCTCGTCCAGCGCGTGGAGATCCGCCGCGAGTCCGGGTCCGTCCCGGCCCGCGCGGACGGCCGCCGTCAGCCGGTCGAGCACCTCGCCCGCCCCGTACGCCCGCGCGTGCTCGGCGAGTGAGTCGCCCTCGGCCTGCGGGCACAGCCGCGCCAGTTTCTCCGCCACCTCGTCCACGGCCACGCGGGCACCACTCCCCTGATTCACCGACAGGCGTCAAACTACGTGCTGTGGCGACAGTTTGACGGACTGTCGTACCGAACACCTTCCGAAGATACGTGCTGCCGAAGTACGGAGGCTGTGGTGACCGACCGGACCGGGCCGACGCCGGAGGAGATCGGGATCTGTGTGGCCGCGTACGAGCGGACCGGTGACCCCGACGAGCTGCCGGTGCTGGACCTCCCCGAGTTCCCGGACGAGGGCGCGGGGGACGCGGCGCGCGCCGATCCCGCGCACCTGGCCGGGCTGGCGCTGGCGCGCTGGTACCGCTATCTCCAGTGGCCGGGTGTCCATGGGCTGCTGGAGCGGCGGGCCGCGCTGGCGCTGGCGGCCCGGCTGGGCGCGGTCGCCGGGTCCGGGACCCGGGGCGGGCGTTCGGACGGTGTGGCGGACCGGCTGCCCGAGCCGCTGCGCGGGCCCGCCACCGCACCGCCGCCTCGCCGCCCGCTCCTGCGCAGGCGGCGGCCCGGGGCCCCGCCGGAGCCCGTCGCCCTCGGGGCCGCCCGGATCGACCAGCTGCGGTTCCTCATGGACCGGTCGTACGAGTTCGGCGACATCAGCGCGCTGACCACGGCGATCGGGCTCCAGAACCGGTGGCTGGCGGAGAAGACCCTGTCACCGGTCGAGCGCGCGGCGGTCCTCACCGACCACTCCGTGCTGGCGCGCCGCGCCGGGGAGTCCGGTGCGGGCGGGGACCGGGACTGGTTCGGCGAGGCCGAGCAGGTCGCCACCCTGGCCGTGGAGGCGACCCGGCCCGAGGAGCACGACCCTCATCTGGCCAACCGGCTGGTGCTGAGGGGGCACTGTGCCGCCCTTCAGTACGACGGGGACCGGGACGGAGGCGGCCGGGGGGACGGGCACGGGGAGCGGCGCCCCGGCGTGCCGGTCGATCCGGCCCCGCTGGAGCGCGCCGTGGCCGACTACGTCCGCGCCGCCGAGCTGGCGGGGCGCGCCGTCCCCGCGAGCCTGGCGGCCGCACGGGCGCTGGGAACGGCGCTGACCCGGCTGTACGAGGCGACCGGTTCCGCCGACACCCTGACCGAGGCACTGAGAGCCACCCGCGATCTCGTACGGGCCACGGACACGCGCGACCGCCGGGTGCGGGAACACCGGGAGCGGCTGGAGGCCCTGCGGGTCCGCGCCGCCGAACGGCTCGGCGCGGCGGAGGCCGAGACGATCCTCCGCGGGGAAACGGCCCTCGGCCGCGAAACGGTCATCGGGGGGAGCCCGGGCCCGGACGGCACCGGCACGGAAGCCGCTCCCGGCCGGCACCCGGCGGGGAACGGCACCCGGTCCGGCCCCGACTCCCCTACGACGGACGGCGCCACCACCGGGACCCCGTACGACACCGTCGTGGAATCCGCCCTCGGCCGTCACCCCGTGCCGGCCACCCCCGGCGCGCGCACCACAGCGGACGGCGCCCGCACCGGCCGGCCGGCGGGAGGCGGGGTCCCCGCCCCGGGGCCCGCGGACCCGGGGCACGGCCGTCACGACCCGGGAAGCGGCCCCGCGACCGACCGCGGCGCCCCCGCGCCCTCCGGGCACATGACCCTCACCACCGGGGACACGAACGCCTCTCACGAGCCGGGGAACTCCCGTTTCGACGTGGCGCTCCGCACCGCCGAGGACCCCGATGTCCCCGGGGGCGAGCGGCGGCGGGCCGCGGATGTGCTGCTGGACATCGTGCCGCCCCAAGACCCCCGGCGGCCCCTGGTGCTGGTCGTCGCCGCCGAGGCGGAGCTGGCGGACCGGCTCCAGGGCGGCGAGGGCGCGTCGGCCGAGCGGGCGCGGCTGGCGGCCGTCCGGGCGGCGGACGCGGCCGGGGCCGGGCATCCGCTGGGCTACCGGGCCCGCGCCGTCCTCGCGGAGTGCACCCTGTACGCGGCCCAGGACGGTTCCCCCCGCGCCCGCGGGGACGACGCGCTGGCCACCGCCCGCGAGGCACGGTCGCTGCTCGCGGCCGGTGATCCCGACACCCCCGGCCGGCTGAACCGGCTGGCGGACATCCTGACCACGGCCGCGACCCTGTTGGGGGACGCCTCGCTGCTGGCGGAGGCCGTCGAGCTGCGCCGGGAGGCGGTCGCCCTCACCCCCGCCGATCACCCGAACCGTGTGTTCTGGCAGTCGAACCTGGCGCGCTCCCTGCGCCGGCTGGCCGATGAGAGAGACGACCCGGAACTCTCGTACGAGGCGGTGTCGGTCGCCCAGGAGGCCGCGACCACCCTTCCCGAAGACCATCCGAGGAAGCACGAGCTGCTGTTCAATCTGGCGTCGGAGATCATGGCCGTCTCCTCGGGTGAGCGCGGCGTGGAACTGCTGGCGGACGCCGACGCCATCCTGTGCTGGGGCCTGAGCATGCTGCCGTCGGACCATCACGACCAGCCGCGTTTCCTCAGCACGATCGCCCTGGTACGGCTGAAGTGCCACGAGGCGACGGGCGACCCCGAGATGCTGGCCGACGCGACCTGGATGGCGCGGGAGGCCGTGGCGCTGACCCCGGCGGGCGACACCTATTGGTCCGCCCGCAACGACTATCTCGCCCGTGCGGCCGCCACGTCGTACCGGCTGACCGGTGAGAGGGACGAGGCGCTGCGCATGGAGGCGGTGGAGGCGTACACGATCGTCGCCGCCGACCGGACGCTCCCGGCGGCCAAGCGGATCGAGGCGAGAAGCCGGCTGGCCCGGCTCGCCCGCGGGGCCGGGGATCCCGAGCGCGCGCTGCGGGCGCTGGAGGCCGCCCTGGACGAGATTCCGGCGATGGCCCGGCGGTCGCTGACCGGGCCCGTACGCCAGGGCGCCACCCGCAGGGCAGCGCGGCTCGCCGCCGACGCCGCGGCGCTCGCCGTGGACGTGGGGCGGCCGGAGCGGGCCGTGGAACTGCTGGAGAGCGGCCGGGCGGTGCTGTACGGGCAGGCCGTGGCGGCCCGCCGGTACTGGACGCCGCTGCGCGCCCTCGCCCCCCGGGCCGCGGACGACCTGGAGCGCATCGAGTCCCGGCTGGCGCAGAGTGATGTCTACGCCAACGTCGAGTCCTTCACGATCGAAGTGGTGCACACCCGCGACGGGCGCACGTTGGGGGAGTCGACGAGGGAGTGGGATCCACGCGCGGAATGGGCGGCCGAGACCCGCAGGCTGGCGGCCGAACGGGACCGTATCCTCGAACGGCTCTCCCGGCACCCCCGGTTCGCGGAGCTGCTGCGTCCGCAGACGCTCGCCGAGGTGCGGCGCCGGATCGCCGGGGCCCCGGTGGTGCTGGTGGTGGCCCATCAGGACCGGGGGGACGCCCTGCTCGTACCGGCGGATCCGGGACGGCCGGTCCGCCATGTGCCGTTGCCGGGGCTGACGGCGGGCGCGGTGCTGGAGCGGGTCGACCGCCTGGAGACGGCGGTCTCCGACGCGACGGACCTCGAAGCGGGGTTCGCGCGGCGCGCGGCGGCCCAGTCGGAGCTGCACGGGGTGCTGGAGTGGCTGTGGGACGAGCTGGCCGGCCCGGTCGTCGACCGGCTGCCGCCCCCGTCCGCGGGCGCTCTGCCCCGGCTGTGGTGGTGCCCGGTCGGCCCGCTGGTCCGGCTGCCGTTGCAGACCGCGGGCCACCACCGGGACCCGTACGGCGGCGGCGACGTCCGCCCCCGTACGGTGATCGACCGCGTCGTGTCCTCGTCCACGCCGACGCTCGCGGCCCTCGCCCACGCGATGCGGGACCGTACGGAGACCGGACCGGGCGACGGCGGGAACGACGGGGACGGCGGTGGCCCGGGGCGGACGCGGCGGAGTGCGGGGGCGCTCGTCGTGACGGTCCCCGAGACGCCCCGGATGCCCTCGCTGCCCCAGGCGGAGGCGGAGGCCCGTGACGTCCTCGCGCTGGTGCCCGGGTCGCGGATGCTGAGCGGCGAGGAGGCCGATCTCGCGACCGTGGAGGCGCAGTTGGGCCACTACCCCATCGCGCACTTCGCCTGTCACGGCGACAGCAACGCCGCCCTCGGCACCCTGCTGGGCAACGGGCTGCATCTGGCGTCGGGCAAGAAGCTCACCGCCGCCCATGTGCACGACGTCCGGCTGGACCACGGCGCGCTGGCGTTCCTCTCGGCCTGCGGCACGGCCGAGCAGCATCCCTCGATGCCGGACGAGCCGATGCACCTGGCCTCGGCGTTCCAGCTCGCGGGCTTCCGGAGTGTCATCGGCACCCTGTGGCGTACGCCCGACAGCGCCGCCGTGGCCCGGTCGGTGTACTCGTTCCTCACCGCGGACGGCACCCGCCCCCCGGACCTCACAGCCTCGGCCGAGGCTCTCAACACGGCCCTGCGCGCGGCCCGCGACGCCTATCCGGCGATCCCGACCCGCTGGGCCGCGTATCTGCACGCGGGCGCGTGAAGGGGACCGCGTGCGGACACCCGGCCCGGACCGGTGACGCGCCCACGGAAGCCCGGTCCGGTGCCGGTGCGCGCCCGCCCCGGTGCGCACCGGTACGGGACACGGGCCCGCCACGGGCCGTGGCACCGCCCTTCGCCAACCGGTGCGCACCGGTACGGGCCCGGGGCCGGTGGGCGCTGTCGCCGTACGGGCCCGGGACGCCCGTACGGGGCCGGGCCCGGTGCGTGCTCCGGTGCGGCGGGGCCGGGGCAGGGCCTGCCGTACGGAATCCGGCCCGGCCCGCAGGCCCGGTCCCAGCCCCGTAGGACGGTCCCGTACGGCCGGCGCGCCCGCCGGGAGGGCTACGCTCCGATCGCAGAGTGCGGGTGGTGGTCCCGGCCCGCTCCGCCAGCTCGCCGATTCGCATGCCTTCGACCGTAGACGTTGACGCCGAGGTCAGGGCAAGGCCGACCGCGTCCGATTCAGGTCCGGGGGGTGCCGGGGCTCCCGGGCATCGGTCCACCCGGCGTTGTCCTCCAGCGCGCCCGGCACAACATCCACGACGGTCTTCCGGTACGGCACCCCATCGGCGGCCTTCACTCCGTCCGCCCGGCCGCCGCGAAGGCGGGAGGAAGGCGAGCGCGGCCGGGTCCGGTACGGGACCTGCGCCGCCCCGTGCCCGCCCTCCGCCATGGGGGGTCACGGAGGGTGGGCGCGGGGCGGACGAACTGCGGACCATCTGCTGTTACCCAAGGTAATGGGTGGTTCGTGCGTGGGGGAAGTACGCACGAACCACCCGGCCCCGAAGGTCACACCTTCTCGGGGACCTCCTTCTCCTCCCGCGCCCCGGGAACCTCCGCGCCGGAGTCGTTCTCGTCGGGCGGCGCGCCGTGGCCGTCGTCGAGGAGGGTCTTCTCGTCGAACGGGATCCGGCCTGCCAGCACCTCCGCCGCCCGCGTCCTGTCGATCTCCTTCGTCCAGGTGCCGACCAGAACGGTCGCCACCGCGTTGCCCGCGAAGTTGGTCAGCGCGCGCGCTTCACTCATGAAGCGGTCGATGCCGACGATCAGGCCCACACCGTCGACCAGTTCCGGCCGGTGCGACTGGAGGCCGCCCGCCAGGGTCGCCAGACCGGCGCCGGTGACGCCCGCCGCCCCCTTCGAGGCGATGATCATGAAGATCAGCAGGGAGATCTGCTCGGACGCGCTCAGCGGGTCGCCCATCGCGTTGGCGATGAAGAGCGAGGCCATGGTGAGGTAGATCGCGGTGCCGTCGAGGTTGAAGGAGTAGCCGGTCGGCACGGTGATGCCGACGACGGGCTTGCTCACCCCCATGTGCTCCATCTTCGCGATCAGCCGCGGAAGGGCCGACTCGGACGACGAGGTGGAGAGGATCAGCAGGAACTCGCGGCCCAGATACCTCAGCAGGGACAGCAGATTGATCCCGGTGACCAGCTTCAGCAGCGCGCCCAGCACCACGAAGACGAACAGCGCGCAGGTCGCGTAGAAGCCGATCATGATCACCGCGAGCGACTTCAGCGCGTCCAGGCCGGTCTCGCCGACCACGGCCGCGATCGCGCCGAAGGCGCCCACCGGAGCGGCCCACATGATCATCGCCAGGATGCGGAAGACCAGCCGCTGGAGGTGCCCGATACCGCGCAGCACCGGTTCGCCCGCGCGGCCCATCGCCTGGAGCGCGAATCCGGCCAGCAGGGCGACCAGCAGCGTCTGGAGGACCTCGCCGCCGGTGAAGGCGGAGACCATGGTCGTCGGGATGATCCCGAGCAGGAAGTCCGCGGTGGACTCGCCGCCCGCGCCCTCGGCCGCCTTGTCGCCCGCCTCGCGCGCCGCGTCCGTGAGCTGGAGCCCGGCGCCGGGCTCCAGCACATTGCCGACGAGCAGCCCGATGGCCAGGGCGACGGTCGACATCACCAGGAAGTAGCCCAGCGCGAGCCCGCCGACCGCGCCCACCTTCGCGGCCTTGCGCACCGAACCGATGCCGAGAACGATCGTGCAGAAGATGACCGGCGAGATCATCATCTTGATGAGGTTCACGAACCCCGTGCCGATCGGTTTCAGTTCGACGGCGACCCCGGGGGCGGCGAAGCCCACGGCGATGCCGAGCACCACCGCGCCGATGACGGCGATGTACAGATAGTGCGTGCGGTCCCTTCCGCGTGCGCCTGCAGTCACGGGTCCTCCTCGGTGAAGCCTGTCCATGTCCCGTATGGATCTCCGTGAATATCCATCACCTTGTGACCCGGGTCACCGTTGCGTTCCTTTCGTTCACGAGCGCGTCCGTTCGCCCCCCGTGTCGGTCACGCCCGGGCGTCCACGACCCCGTCGATCGCCTGCGCGGGTCGCAGGGCGCGGGTCGCGGGGGCCGGGGGCCGGGTCGCGGGTCCGGACGCGCCGGAAGCCGCGCCGGAGGGGGCGTGCAGACTGGTGCCCATGCGCCTACGCCGCCCGCGCAGCCTCGCGGGACAGCTCTTCGCGATGCAGGTCGTGCTGGTCACCGCGATCGTGGCGGGCTGTGCCCTGTTCGCGTACCTCACGGACCGGTCGCAGGCGGAGGACACCGCCCGCCTCCAGTCCACGGCGACCGCGACCGCCGTGGCCCGCTCGCCCTCGGTGATCGCCGCCACCCGCACCGAACGCCCCACCACGGCGCTCCAGCCGTACGCGGAGGGCCTGCGCCGGGACGCGGGCGTCACCTTCATCACGATCATGGCCCCCGACGGCACCCGCTGGACCCATCCGGAACCGGACCAGATCGGCCGGAAGTACCTGGGCCACACCGAACAGGCGCTGCGGGGCGAGATCTACAGCGAGAAGCACGTCGGCACGCTCGGCTCCTCCATCCGGACCGTCGTGCCCGTGTACGACGACGGGCGCGTCGTCGGCCTGGTCAGCGCCGGTATCACCATCCAGCGGATCACCGAGCGCGTACGGGAGCAGGTGGCGGCCCTGCTGGTGGTCGCGGGCGGTGCGCTGACGCTCGGCGGCGTCGGTACGTATGTGATCAACGCCCGGCTGCGGCGCCATACGCACGGCATGAACGCGGCCGAGCTCAGCCGCATGCACGACTATCACAAGGCCGCGCTGCACGCGGTGCGCGAGGGACTGCTGATGCTCGACGGACGGCGCAGGATCGCGCTGGTCAACGACGGCGCGCGGGAGCTGCTGGGCCTGGCCGGGGACGCGGTCGGCCGCCCGGTGGCCGAGCTGGGGCTGCCCCGACCGCTCACGGGAGCGCTGCTGGCGTCCGAACCACGCGTCGACGAGGTCCATCTGACGGCGGACCGGATCGTCGTGGTCAACACCAGCCCGGTGGTGGGCGGGGAGAAACGCGGCACCGTGGTGACCCTGCGCGATCACACCGAACTCCAGGCGCTCTCGGGGGAGCTGGACTCCGAGCGCGGCTTCAGCCAGGCGCTGCGGTCCCAGGCGCACGAGGCCGCGAACCGGCTGCACACGGTGGTGTCACTGATCGAACTCGGCCGTACGGACGAGGCCGTCGACTTCGCCACGGCGGAGCTGGAACTGGCCCAGGTGCTCACGGACCGGGTGGTGGGCGCGGTCGGTGAACCGGTGCTCGCGGCGCTGCTGCTGGGCAAGGCCGCCCAGGCGAACGAGCGGGGTGTCGAGCTGGTCCTGGCGGAGGACAGCCGGATCGACGACGGTGTGCTGCCGCCGTCGCTCCCGGCGCGCGATCTGGTGACGATCCTCGGCAATCTGATCGACAACGCGGTGGACGCGGCATCCGACGCGGCGCTGCCGGATGCCCCCGGCCCCCGACGGCCCGCGCGCGAGCCGGAACCGGGGCCGCACCGGGTGCTGGAACGGGAGCCGCACCGGGCGCCGGAGCCGGACGGACCGGGGTCTCCGGGGCGGCCGGCCACCGTGGCGGACGCGCCCGGACGACATCCGGAGCCGGGTCCGGGCCCCGCCGGACACCCGGCCCCGGCCCCGGACACGTCGGTGCCGCCGGCCCCGGGGCCGGGCGAAGTGCCGGCTGCCGTACGGCCGGGCCCGGTACCGCGCCCCCGGGGCGGGGAGCCGGAACCGGCGGTGCCCCCGGCGGCCAAGCCCGGCGGAGCGCGGCCGGCGAGGGCCCGGGTCACGGTCACCGCGCACGCCGACGACGGCGAACTGCTGCTCCGGGTGCACGACACGGGTGCCGGTATCGATCCCGCCTGCGCGGACGAGGTGTTCGACCGGGGCTGGTCCACCCATGGGCCCGGCCGTGGCCTGGGGCTCGCGCTGGTCCAGCAGGCGGTGCGCCGCGGCGGGGGCACGGTGGTCCTGGACGGGGGCCCGGACGGCGGCGCCCGGTTCACGGTCAGACTGCCGCTGCGAAGGGGGGTGCCGGCATGACCCGTACGGCATTCCGGCCGCCGCGCCGGAGGCGGCCGCCCGTGCGGGAGATCACCCCCGGCGCAGCCGTACCGGGGGCCGTACGCGAGCGGAGGCGCGGGGCGGCCCGGCTCCCCCGTGCCGTACGATCGCCGCTGCACACCGCGGAGGTGCCCGTATGAGCGGGGAACCGGAGCCCATCAGCGTCCTGGTCGTCGAGGACGATCCCGTCGCCGCCGCCGCGCACGCGCTCTACGTCGGCCGGGTCGCCGGCTTCCGGGTGGCCGGGGTCGCGCACTCGCGGTCCGAGGCCGTGCGGACGCTGGAGCGCACCCGGGTGGATCTGCTGCTCCTTGATCTGTACCTCCCGGACGGGCACGGGCTGGCGCTCGTGCGGTCGCTGCGCGCGGCCGGGCACTCGGCGGACGTCATCGCCGTCACCTCCGCGCGCGAACTGGCGATCGTGCGGGAGGGGGTGTCGCTGGGGGTGGTGCAGTACGTACTGAAGCCGTTCACGTTCGCCACCCTGCGCGACCGTCTCGGCCGGTACGCGGATTTCCGGGCCGCGGCAGGTGAGGCCAGCGGCCAGGACGAGGTGGACCGGGCGCTCGCCGCGCTCCGCGCCCCC
The DNA here is from genome assembly GCF_042873655.1 of Streptomyces sp. NPDC004609. Classification (NCBI taxonomy): domain Bacteria; kingdom Bacillati; phylum Actinomycetota; class Actinomycetes; order Kitasatosporales; family Streptomycetaceae; genus Streptomyces; species Streptomyces sp. NPDC004609. The sequence goes on from NZ_JBIALS010000018.1 coordinate 80,324, forward strand.
GAGGGCGGTGCGCTGCCGAAGGGACTGAGCGGCCCCACGCTGGAGGCGGTCACCCGGACCCTGCGGGGGTCGGCGACGGGGCTGACGGCCGCGGAGGCGGGCGCGGCGGTCGGGATCTCGCGGATCACCGCGCGCCGCTATCTGGAGCATCTCGTCGCCCAGGGGCGCGCGGCCCGCAGCCCCCAGTACGGCCAGATCGGCCGCCCCGAACTCCAGTACCGCTGGCTGCCGTCCCGATCCTGAACTCCGGATTCCGGGCGTCCGCTCCCCAGCCGCCGTGCGAGCTGAGGGCCCGAACACCGCTTGTACGGCGCCTCCTGACCACCCGTCCGGTGTGCCGGCGCCCCGAACCCGGTCACGACCACGAAGACGCCGGCCCCTTGGGTGCACGACCCGGATGCGCCGGAACCCGCCACGGGACGGCCCGGGTACGGACGCGGCCTCACCGGCGGAAGGGGCCGGGCCCGTACGGCGCGAGGGGTCGGCGGTGGTCCGGGGGTGGGCCGTCCGGAGCTTCGTCCTCGACGGGTGGGACGAGTTCCTCCCGCTCAGCCCGTCGGCCGGTTCCGGCCGGTCCCGGCGCCAGGCCCGTCAGTCCTGTGAATCCTGTCAATCCCGTCAGGTCAATCCCGTCAGGCACGCTCGGGCCCGGCCGGTCCCCCTCCCCGGAGGGCACCGGGGGCGGTGAGGGCACGGCCGGGCCCGCGGTGGCCCGGTAGACGGCCGGGCGGTTGGGAACCGTGCAGCCGCGTTCCCGTGCCGAGCGCCCGGCGAACGCCTTCAGCACCGCGCGCTGATACGCCTGGCTCTTCTCCGGGCCGCGCCGCATCCGGACCACGTAGAGCGCGGGCTCATCCCCTGCAGGACAGACCGCGCTGGTGGTGTACGCGCCGTCGTACTCGGTCCCGGTGCTCATCCGCAGACGCATGTCCTCGGCGTACGGGCCGTAGTACGCGTCCAGTTCGTACGCCTCGGCCCGGTCGCCGTCGCCGACCTCGCAGTGCTCCCGGGGAGTGGCGCCGCGCGGGCTCTCCCAGACGCGGGCCCCCTCGAAGGCGGGGACGCCCGCACAGGTGCCGACGGCGGCAGACGGCTCGACGTCCTCGTCCTCGCCGACCGGGAGCGGCACGGTGTCCGGTACCCGGCCCAGGGGCGCGTCACAGCCGTGGCGTTCGGCGGCTCTCCGGGCGGTGGCGGTGGCGATCCGTACCAGCCGGACCCGGTCGGCCGGGTTGTCGACGGCCGTGCCCTCCACATCGCCGTCCACGGTGATCAGCAGATCGGAACGGCCCTCCGGTCCCTCCGGTCCGTCCGGTCCGTCCGGTCCGTCCCGGCAGTCGAGCAGCACGGCGGCACTCACCCGGGCCCAGGCGGTGTCCTCCCTGCCGTAGCCGTCGAAGAACCCGGTCCAGCCGTGGCCCAGGGGTACGGGCCGGTCGGCGTCGGCGTCCCCGTACAGACTGCCGTCGCGCCGGTCGCGGTCCGCCTCCAGGGTGGGCACGCCGTGGACGGCCACCTCGATCGACCCCTCGCGGGCGGGGTGTTCGCCGCCGCCCCGCGCGATCCGGGTGATCACGCAGCGGACGTACAGCGAGCGCTCCGGGTCGCCGAGACCGCCCTCGTCGCGTATCTCCTCGCGTTTTTCGGCGAGTTCGCCCGCGCCGAGCGCGTCACGGGTCTCACGCGCCGGAAGGAGCCCGTCGCACGCGCCGTCCAGGGCGCGGTCCTCGGTCCACCGGTCGGGCAGTTCCCCGCCGAGGGCGAACCAGGCGGCCAGCGGCGCGAGCAGGACGAGGACCGCGACCGCCGCCCCGCGTGCGCGGGCGCCCGGACGGGCCGGGGCCGGGGGCGGGAGCCGCGGGTCCGGGTCCCAGGGGCCCGGGTCCAGGGAGTCCGGGTCCGGGGGGCCGGGGTCCTGCGGTGGGTTCGTCATGGGCCCTCGACCACAGTGGTGTCACGGCAGTGCGACCGCCTCGGCCAGGCGCTGCCGGCGGCGAGATAGCGCGTGAGGACGGCTCGCGCGCCGTCGGCCAGCCGCCGGCGCTCGGCCCCGGTCAGGAAGAACTGGCCGTTCCTGTCCGGGGGAATCTCCGGGACCACGGAGATCCGGTGATAGGCGCGTTCGCCGCCGCAGACCGCCTCGGCCCAGACGGCGATGTCGAGCGGGTCCCCGCCGAGCCACACCGTCCCCCCGTCCTTCCGCGGGGGCGGGTTCGTGTACCACCGGTGCTGTTCGTGCAGCTGCCGCCCCTTCGCCCCGGCGGCGCTCCGCACGCTGATCGAGGTGATCGTCAGCCGTTCGGGGGTGGTCTCCAGGTCGGTGCGCCGGGTCTCGCAGGTGCCGTTGCGGGTGCGGTACGGCCGGTCGCGCCCGGCCTGCCAGCTGCCGCCCAGGCCCAGCGCCGCCGGGTCGAGCCAGTCGCAGAGCGCCGGATCGGGTGCGGTGGGCGCCCGGCCGCTCAGGGCCAGGGGCTCACCGCCGCAGCGCCGGCGTTCGGCGATCCAGTTGGCGACCGAGGCGGCGGTACGGGCCGCCGCCAGCCGGTACCCGCGGACCTCCGCCCGGTCCCGGCCGGGTCCGCGCGACGGCAGCGGCAGACTCACCATGACCTGGAGCTCCGCGGTGCGCCCGGTACGCCGGACCAGCCCTCCGGGGCAGGTGACGAGCAGCGTGGCGACGGTCTCGTCCTCGTCGGTCTCGGAATCGCCCACCGCGCTCGGCGGAAGCGGCAGCGGAAACGCCCTGCCCTCCTGCGCCGAGTCCTCGGGGGTGTCCTCCCGCATCCGGAGCAGCGGCTCGGCACGCACCCGTACCTCCGCGCCGTCGGGGTCGGCCGTGCCCCGGCCGTCCCACGAGAGCCGGCAGTCCAGGAGCGCCCGGCTCTCCTGACCGGGTTCGAGGACCGTCCCGTACTCGACCAGCCGTCCCGCGGAGCGGTCGGGAAGGAAGGGCCGCAGCCGGTCCTGGGGCAGCAGCCCCTGGCAGGCCCTCTTCAGCTGGGCTCGGTTGGCCGCCAGCTGAGCGTCATGGAGGACCTGGTTCCGTACGATCACGGTGACGGCGGCGAGCACGGCCAGCGCCACCGAGGGAACCAGCAGACGGGTGATCCACCGCTCCCCCGGCGGATTCCCCCACCCCGTTCCCGGGTCCGTTCCCCACTCCCGTCCCCGGCCTGTCCCCGACCTCTTCACCGGGCCTCTCCCCCGCTGTCCGTTCCGGATTCCCCGCCCCCGCATCGCCCTCCCGTCATCCACCGTCCACCCCGTGTTCCCGGTCTGTGCGACCGGACGCCACCCGGCGGAATCGAAACCGCCCGGACACCCCCGCGGCATAAGGATGTCGGGCGAACACACCCTGGTCGGAGGCCCCTCGGGCGCCTTACGGTGAGCGCGTGCAGCACGCCCCCACCCCTCCCTTCAACCGCTCCGCCGCGCGCCGTCTCAGGGAGGCTCTCGGGATGACACCCGGCCATGTCTCGTACGGACTCCGCGCGCAGTACGGACTCCACGTCCATCAGGACACGATCGTCTCCTGGGAGCGGGGCATCGGCGCACCCGGCATACGGGAACTGACCGCGCTGGCCGGGGTGTTGTGGTGCGCTCCGGAGGATCTGCTCAACGCGGCCACCACCCTCCGGGAGCACCGGCTGACGCGGGAGCTGGCCCCCGACGAGCTGGCGCGGCTCATCGGCATGGCGGCCGGCGCGTATGCCCGGATGGAGGAGTCCGGCCGCTGGCGGGGCAATGAGCGGCAGACCGCTCTCCTCGCGGAGGCGCTGAACCTGCGCCCGCGCGAGCTGATGCGGGCGCTCGGCCGGGACCGGGAGCTGGCGCAGCTGCTGCGGAGCGCCGTCAAGGCACGCTGGCAGGGGTACGTACGGCCGGTGGCGAAGCTGGTGCCGATGGACCGGGAGCTGATCACGGCCGTTCTGGAGGAGCTGCACACCGCGTACCGGGTACGGACGGCGGACGCCGGTCCGGGCTGGGCGGCGACCGCCGAGGACACCGAAGCCGCCGGACGGGAGTTCCTGGAGCTGGTCGGCGATCACTTCTGGGTCCTGGCCGACCCGGACGAGGACGGCGAGCGGCGTGCTCCGGACGGGTCCGGCGCTCTGTGATCCCGGGCCCGGCACGGGATCACCGCGCCTCAGCGGGGCCCGGAGACCGGGCCGGGCTCCGGGCCGGGCTCCGAGCCGGGTCGGCGCCGGACTCCCCGGATCGGGCGGGGTCCGGGGCTCACGACGGGTCCGGGTGCCGAGCGGGCCCGGGGGCCCGGCGGGGTCCCGGCCCGGGCGCGGCTCCGGGGTGTGGCCGGGCTTCGCGCTCCGGCCGGGCCCGGGGCTGCGGGTTCCGGCAGGGCTGCGGATTTCGGCAGGGCTGCGGGTTCCGGCTGGGCGCGGCGGCTCGGCCCGCGTCCGCCTCAACGCCGGACCCCGGCGGCGCGTTCCAGCGCGAAGGTCTGGGCCGCGCCGGACTTCTCGCAGGTCTGCTGCCGTATCTCCGCACCGGACCCCACCAGCCGGTCCTCCACCCCCACGCACAGATCGCTGTGCAGGGGCCGCAGCCGGAAGACGCCCGCCTCTCCGCCGAACGGCTCCAGCCGGAACGCCTCGGCCGTACCGCGCTTGCCGCACTCCTGGTCGTTGAGCGGGGTTTCGGTCTCCCTCGACCCGTTGCTCACCCCGGTGCAGCCCGGACCGAACGTCGGATGGCGGGTGGCGATCCGCCAGTCCTCGCCGCGCCGCTGGAGGGAGAAGCCCGGGATGGAGCCGGACCGGCAGGGCAGTTGGTAGAGCAGTCCGCTGTCGCCGCCGCGCTCGGCCAGACAGAGCCCGGAGTGGACGGCCTTGATGCGCACGGGTCCCGGGGAGGGCACGCTCAGACGGGCCAGGGCCGGCTCACCGCCGCGCGCCGCCCCGGGCGAACCGCTCGCCGGGGCGCCGGTGCCGCGCCGCATCTCCTCCGCGGGGTCAGCGCCGTCGTCACCGGCGACCGTGAGCCCCACCGCGAGCAGAACAGCGCCCAGGACGACGACCGCGGCGGCCCATACCGCGCGCGGAACCCCGGAGTCCCGCGCCGGCGCGGGCAGTTGCCCGGGCCGCCCGGGACCCACGGGCTTCTCACGCCGCCCGGATCGCTCGTGTTCCTCAGGCTGCTCCGGTTCCCCGGGTTGCCCGCGCTGCCCGGGTTCCCCGTGTTCCCCGTGCCGTGTGCCGTCGGCACCGCCGGTCGGGTCCGGCGTGCGCCCGACCGCGGGATCCCCCGTCTTCCCGTCCTCCGGGTGCTGTGGCCGCCCGGCCGCGGGGTCCGGCGTCCGCCCGCTCCCGTACTCCGGGACCTCCGCCGGCTGCCGCTCCCGGCGGCCCAGTTCCTTGCGCACCCTCAGCCAGGTCTCGGTGGCCCCGGGACCGCAGCCGCACGCCCGGACGAACGCGGCCACCAGTTCCTCGCGCGGCAGGGTGGAGCGGCTGAGCATATTGGCGACGGTGGAGCGCGGCAGCACATCGCCGACCGCTTCGGCGCGGGACGTCAGCTCCCGGTAGGTCAGGCCGGACCAGTCCTTGAGCTGCTGTAATCGCGCCACGAACTCGGCGGCTCCGCCCGCCTGTTCCGGACCGGGAGCCCTGTTCTCCTCGGGATCCATCCGCTCTCCGTCCATCGCTGACATGCTGGGACACATCTGGGACATGTCCCGGACACGAACAGCCTTGCTATCCGCGGCGGTCGGCTCAAGAGTGATCTGCGCCATCCGTGCCGGGAAGCGCGACGGCGGAAAACCGGCCCCGGGCCCGCCGTTACGGCAGCGGGCGCGGGGGAACACGGCCGGCCGTGAACGCCCACCGGGGGGGACGATCACGGCCGGCCGCCGGAGCCGGAAGCCGGGGCCGGCACCTGCGCCGGAGCCGACCCGCACGGCATCGGACACGCGGGGTCGGAAGCGTGGGTACGGAGTCCGGGAGACGGACCGTCACCGCTCCGGGCGCCGGGCGGCCCCGGAGCCGTACGACCGGAACCGGGCCGGAAGCCACGGAGGGGGCCCGGGTCACGGACCGGCACCGGCACCGGCACCGGTATCAGAGCAGGGGCCGGGGCGGGGTTACGGACCGGCCGGGCCGCGACCGTACCGGCACCCGGCCGTACCCGGGGCAGGGGAGGGAGGGCGTCAGAAGACCGACTCCGCCTCGTTCATCCGGCTCGTCGGGACCATCTTCAACCGGGTCACCGCGTCCGCCAACGGCACCATCACCACATCCGTGCCCCGCAGCGAGGTCATCCGCCCGAAGTCGCCCCGGTGCGCCGCCTCCACGGCGTGCCAGCCGAAGCGGGTGGCGAGCACCCTGTCGTACGCAGTCGGCACTCCGCCGCGCTGCACATGCCCGAGGATGACCGGCTTGGCCTCCTTGCCGAGGCGGTACTCCAGCTCGGCGGCGAGCCGGTTGCCGATGCCCTGGAAGCGCTCGTGGCCGTACTGGTCGATCTCGCCCTTGCCGTAGTCCATCGAGCCCTCGGCGGGGTGCGCGCCCTCGGCGACGCAGACGACGGCGAACTTCTTGCCCCGGGAGAAGCGTTCCTCCACCATCTTCACCAGGTCCTCGACCTGGAAGGGCCGCTCCGGCAGGCAGATGCCGTGCGCGCCGCCCGCCATGCCGGACTCCAGGGCGATCCAGCCCGCGTGCCGGCCCATCACCTCGACGACCATCACCCGCTGATGCGACTCGGCGGTGGTCTTGAGCCGGTCGATGGCCTCGGTCGCGACGGTGACGGCGGTGTCGAAGCCGAAGGTCCGATCCGTGGCGGAGATGTCGTTGTCGATGGTCTTGGGCACCCCGACGACGGGCATGCCCGCGTCGGACAGCATCCTGGACGCGGTGAGGGTGCCCTCGCCGCCGATCGGGATGAGGACGTCGATGCCGTACCGCCGCTGGATCTCACCGCAGTTCTCGGCGGCCTCGCGGAGCCGGTTGCGCTCCAGCCGCGCGGAGCCGAGGATCGTGCCACCGCGGGCGAGGATGCCGCTGACGGCGTTGAGGTCGAGGGGGCGGTAGTGACCGTCGAGGAGCCCCTTGAAGCCGTCCTCGAATCCGATGACCTCGTCGCCGTGCCCGGTGAGGGCCCGGTGCACGACCGACCGGATCACTGCGTTCAGTCCGGGGCAGTCGCCCCCTGCGGTGAGCACTCCGATACGCATCGCGCTGTGTCTCCTGCTCGTCGTGGGACAGGTGAGCCGAAAGTCAATTGTTTCATGGGCTACAGGGCCCCGCGCTCCCAATCGTGGCAGGCCTTCCCGCCGCCTTTTCCGCCGGAGGACCATGGGCGCCTACCCGGCAGGCGCCATATCCACCCGCGGAGGTACTGTCAAGGGGGAGCAGCCGCCGACCAGCGGTTTTGTGCCGAGCACGGGCGAGCGGGTGTGAACGGGTACCCGAGCGGGAGCACGGGCGGCGGCCCGGACCGCGGCACGGGCCACGGCCCCGCCTCTCGCGCGGGCCGCCCGGGCAGGGCCTCGGCACGGCCTCCGGGCACTTCAGTTTCGAGCGATGAGTACGAGCACCGATACGGGCGGACGGGAGAGCACGCGTGACACGCAGCGTGTACGTGACCGGGATCGATCGCGGGGACGGCCGCCAGGTCGTCGATCTGGGGGTCATGGAGCTCCTCACCCGCCAGGTGGACCGGGTGGGTGTCTTCCGCCCGCTGGTGCACGACGGTCCCGACCGGCTGTTCGAGCTGCTGCGGGCCCGCTACCGGCTCACCCAGGACCCCGCGTCCGTGTACGGCATGGACTATCACGAGGCGTCCGCCCTCCAGGCCGAGAAGGGCACCGACGAGCTGGTCTCCCGGCTCGTCGACCGTTTCCACCGGGTGGCGCGGGAGTACGAGGTCGTCCTCGTGCTGGGCACCGACTTCGCCGCCACCCAGCTCCCGGACGAGCTGGCGGTCAACGCCCGGCTCGCCAATGAGTTCGGCGCCTCGGTGGTTCCGGTCGTGGGCGGCCGAGGTCAGACCGCGGAGTCCGTACGGGCCGAGGCGCGCAATGCCCACCGGGCGTACGAGGCCCTGGGCTGCAGTGTTCTCGCAATGGTCGTCAACCGGGTCGCTCCCGACGAGCGCGCGGCCATAGCCGAGCGGCTTGCGGCCCGCCTTCCGGTTCCCTGTTATGTCCTGCCCGACGAGCCCGCGCTCGCCGCGCCCACGGTCGCCCAGATCACCCATGCGCTCGGCGGTACGGTGCTGCTCGGCGACGACTCGGGGCTCGCGCGCGACGCCCTCGATTTCGTCTTCGGCGGGGCGATGCTGCCGAACTTCCTCGCCGCGCTGACCCCCGGCTGCATGGTGGTCACCCCCGGCGACCGCGCCGATCTGGTGGTGGGCGCGCTGGCCGCCCACTCGGCGGGGACCCCGCCCATCGCGGGGGTGCTGCTCACCCTGAACGAGCGGCCCACCCCGGAGATCCTCACCCTGGCGTCCCGGCTCGCGCCCGGCACCCCGGTGATCTCGGTGCCGGGGAACAGCTGGCCCACCGCCACCGAACTCTTCGGCCTTGAAGGCAAGTTGAACGCCTCCACCCCGCGCAAGGCGGAGACCGCGCTCGGACTGTTCGAACGGCATGTCGACACGGGCGAGCTCCTGGAGCGACTCGCGGTGGCCCGGAGCGGCCATGTCACCCCGATGATGTTCGAGCACGAGCTGCTGGAGCAGGCCCGCGCCGACCGCCGCCGGGTCGTGCTGCCCGAGGGCACGGAGGAGCGGGTGCTGCGTGCCGCCGATGTGCTGCTGCGCCGGGACGTCTGCGACCTGACCCTGCTGGGCGACCCCGAGGTCATCCGCAAGAAGGCCGCCGACCTGGGCTTCGATCTGTCCGCCGCGCAGCTGATCGACCCGGTGACCTCGGAGCTGCGCCAGGGCTTCGCCGAGCGGTACGCGCGGTTGCGCGCCCACCGGGGCGTATCGGTGGAGCTGGCGTACGACGTCGTGGCGGATGTGAACTACTTCGGCACGCTGATGGTGGACGAGGGCCTCGCCGACGGCATGGTCTCCGGTTCGGTGCACTCGACGGCGGCGACGATCCGCCCGGCGTTCGAGATCATCAAGACCCGGGCCCTGGGGGCACCACCCGGGACGCAGGCCCCGGGGGGAGCGGCCATCGTGTCGTCCGTCTTCTTCATGTGCCTCGCGGACAGGGTGCTGGTGTACGGGGACTGCGCGATCAACCCGGATCCCGACGCCGAGCAGCTCGCGGACATCGCCGTCCAGTCGGCCGCCACCGCCGCCCGCTTCGGGGTGGAGCCGCGGATCGCGATGCTCTCGTACTCCACCGGGACCTCCGGTTCGGGTGCGGACGTGGACAAGGTGCGGGAGGCGACGGAGCTGGTGCGCCGGGCCCGCCCCGATCTGCGCATCGAGGGCCCGATCCAGTACGACGCGGCCGTGGAGCCGTCCGTCGCGGCGACCAAGCTGCCCGGCTCCGAGGTGGCGGGCCGGGCGACCGTGCTGATCTTCCCGGACCTGAACACCGGCAACAACACCTACAAGGCCGTGCAGCGGTCGGCGGGCGCGGTCGCCGTCGGACCGGTGCTCCAGGGGCTGCGGAAGCCGGTGAACGATCTCTCGCGCGGCGCTCTTGTCGGCGACATCGTCAACACGGTCGCCATCACGGCGATCCAGGCACAGCCCGACCCGTCGGCCGATCAGCCCGCGCGGGCCGCGCAGCCCGCCTCCGTATGACGTACGCCTCCGTACGACCGTCCCGCCCCTGACCACCCGTCCGCTCCCACCGTCCCTCCCGGACCACCGTCCGTTCCGACCGACCGTCCCTCCACAGAAGGCCCCGCAACCGTGACCGCGACCCGAGTCCTCGTCCTCAACTCCGGCTCCTCGTCGGTGAAGTACCAGCTGCTCGACATGCGCGACGGCTCCCGCCTGGCGGTCGGGCTCGTCGAGCGGATCGGCGAGGTCACGTCCCGGCTGGTCCACACCCCGCTGAGCGGCGACGGCGCCGGGCAGCGGGAGCGGTGCGGCCCGATCGCCGATCACGACGCCGCCCTGAAGGCCGTCGCCGACGAGCTGGCGGCCGACGGGCTGGGGCTGGACTCCCCCGAACTGGCGGCGATCGGCCACCGGGTGGTGCACGGCGGGCTGCGGTTCACCGAGCCGACCGTGATCGACGACGAGGTGCTGGCGGAGGTGGAGCGGCTGGTCCCGGTGGCTCCGCTGCACAATCCGGCCAACATCACCGGTATCCGTACCGCGCGGGCGCTGCGCCCCGATCTGCCGCAGGTCGCCGTCTTCGACACCGCGTTTCACACGACGATGCCGGAGTCGGCCGCGCGCTACGCGATCGACACGCGGACGGCGGACGCCCACCGGATCCGCCGCTACGGCTTCCACGGCACCTCGCACGCGTATGTGTCGCGGGAGACGGCGAGGCTGCTGGGGAAGGCGCCCGAGGACGTCAATGTGATCGTGCTGCACCTGGGCAACGGCGCGTCCGCCTCGGCGGTCGCGGGCGGCCGGTGCGTCGACACCTCGATGGGTCTGACCCCGCTGGAGGGGCTGGTGATGGGGACCCGCTCCGGTGACATCGATCCGGCGGTCACCTTCCATCTCAAGCGGGTCGCGGGCATGTCGGTGGACGAGATCGACGCCCTGCTGAACACGAGAAGCGGCCTGGTGGGGCTGTGCGGGGACAACGACATGCGGGAGATCCGCCGCCGGGTGGAGGAGGGCGACGAGCGGGCCCGGCTGGCGTTCGACATCTACATCCACCGGCTGAGGAAATACATCGGTGCCTATTACGCGGTACTCGGCAGGGTGGACGCGCTGGTGTTCACGGCGGGGGTCGGTGAGAACGCCGCCGCGGTGCGGGAAGCTGCGGTGGCCGGACTGGAGGAACTGGGGCTCGCGCTGGACGCCGGGCTGAACGCGGAGCGTTCCCGGGAGGCCCGGATCATCTCGGCGCCGGGCGCACGGGTCGCGGTGGCCGTGGTTCCGACGGACGAGGAGCTGGAAATAGCGCGCCAGACATTCGCGCTGGTGTCCGCCGATTCACTCGGCTGAGCGACCGGCCGCCCATGTGTATCTTCCGCCAGACGGAATATTCCGAGCCGAAACAAACCGATAGGATCCGCCTTATGCGCCGTTCCAAAATCGTCTGCACACTGGGCCCCGCCGTCGACTCGTACGAGCAGCTGAAAGCGCTCATCGAGGCCGGAATGAACGTGGCCCGCTTCAACATGAGCCACGGAACCCACGCCGAGCACGAGGAGCGGTACCACCGCGTCCGCAAGGCGTCCGAGGACACCGGCCGTGCGATCGGCGTACTCGCCGACCTCCAGGGCCCCAAGATCCGGCTGGAGACCTTCGCCGAGGGTCCGGTCGAGCTGGTGCGCGGTGACGAGTTCACCATCACCACCGAGAACGTGGACGGCGACAGGACCATCTGCGGCACCACCTACAAGGGACTGCCCGGCGATGTCTCCAAGGGCGACCAGATCCTGATCAACGACGGCAATGTGGAACTGCGCGTCGTCGAGGTCACCGGTCAGCAGGTGAAGACGATCGTCGTCGAGGGGGGAGTGATCTCCGACCACAAGGGCATCAATCTGCCCGGCGCGGCCGTCAATGTCCCGGCCCTGTCCGAGAAGGACGTCGACGACCTCCGTTTCGCCCTGCGGATGGGCTGCGACCTGGTGGCGCTGTCCTTCGTCCGGGACGCGAACGACGTCAAGGACGTCCACAAGGTGATGGACGAGGTGGGCCGCCGGGTCCCCGTCATCGCCAAGGTGGAGAAGCCGCAGGCGGTGGCCAATATGCAGGACGTGGTCATGGCGTTCGACGGTGTGATGGTCGCCCGCGGTGACCTGGCCGTCGAGTACCCGCTCGAAAAGGTCCCGATGGTGCAGAAGCGGCTCATCGAGCTGTGCCGCCGCAACGCCAAGCCGGTGATCGTGGCGACCCAGATGATGGAGTCGATGATCACCAACTCCCGTCCCACGCGCGCCGAGGCGTCCGATGTGGCGAACGCGATCCTGGACGGCGCGGACGCGGTCATGCTCTCCGCCGAGTCCTCGGTGGGCGCGTATCCCATCGAGACCGTCAAGACCATGTCGAAGATCGTGGTGGCGGCGGAGGAGGAGCTGCTGTCCAAGGGGCTGCAGCCCCTGGTCCCGGGCAAGAAGCCCCGCACCCAGGGCGGCTCGGTCGCCCGCGCGGCCTGCGAGATCGCGGACTTCCTCGACGGCAAGGCCCTGATCGCCTTCACCAAGTCCGGTGACACGGCCCGCCGGCTCTCCCGCTACCGTGTCTGCCAGCCGATCCTCGCCTTCACCACCGAGGAGTCGACCCGCAGCCAGCTCGCCCTGAGCTGGGGCGTGGAGTCGTTCGTGGTGCCGCACGTCAACAACACGGACGCGATGGTCGACCTGGTGGACGCGGAGCTGCTGAAGCTCCAGCGGCACAACGAGGGCGACACGATGATCATCACGGCGGGCTCGCCCCCCGGGGTGCCGGGCACGACGAACATGGTCCGGGTGCACCACCTGGGGACGCAGGGCTGAGCCCCCGCACGCGCGGACGCGGACCCGTTCCGGTCGACCGCGCGCCGCTCCCACCGGGAGCCCCCGCACGCGCGGACGCGGGCGCGGCCGCCGGGACACGGACAGGGGCCGTACCCCTCGTACGGGGCGTACGGTCCATGTCCGCGACGGCTCCCCGGCGGCGGATTCTCCGGACCGATCCGGTGCGCCCCGGTCCTCCGGGCCCGGCCGGAGCAGGCCCCGCCGAGGCGGGACGCCCTGGGCCCGGGCAGAGGACGGGGCTTCGACGTCAAGGGCCGCCGGTAGCGGATCTTGCCGGGCTCGCGCGCCCCGGCACCGTATTTCTCCGCCGTAGCCCTGCGGGCACGGGTGGTGCCTCGCTGCGTTGGTGTCGGTCGCTGACGGCCCCACGGCCCTTCCGCCCGGGGTGCGGCCACGGGAGCATCCCGGCACCAGACCCCTCCCCGTCCCAGCCCGAGCCAGGCGAAGGACCTAGGGCGTGTATCGAAAGTCCCGCCTGGCCTGCGACGCCCAGCACGCACACTCGCTGCGTTGTCGGAATCACCCAAGTACGTCCAGTACGAGGGCGACCCTCCGCCTTGCGACTGCACGCACCGGACGCCGCAGGCCCCGCCCTCCGGGCGGACGGCGCTACTTTCGATACACGCCCTAGCGTGCGGCCCCGCCGGTGAAGTAGTTCCTGAGGCCGGGGATCTTCAGGGTCCCGCCGAACTGACCGGCCTGGGTCACCGTGACATCGGTGAAGACGGCCAGCGGCACATTCAGCGGCGGCGGGGTGTCCGGGCTGAAGGTGACCGGGATGGCGCTGAAAAGATCACCCTGGAGTTTTTCGGTGTACATCGTCACCGTGCCGTGGCGGATCGTGGAGGTGGAGCCCTTCCGCGCCTCGACGTGCCCCGTCCTGTCCATCGGGCCCTTCACGAGCTGGTGGAGGTTGTCGATGTCGATGCTCGTCGCCGTGAACTTCAGTACGCGCTTGATCTTGCCGCTGCCCGTCCTCACCTCGACGATGCCCTGGTAGTCGAGGCCCCTCAGAGTGAGCTTCGAGCTCTTGAGGATCCACGGGTCGTCGGGGAGCAGGGGGATACCGGGTTCCAGTTCCGCCGCGGCCAGCGCCTCGGGGTCGGCGGTCGGGCACGGGAAGCGGGGCTTGGCGCCCTCGGGTATGTCCTCGTCCTTCCGGGGTTCGAGCCCCTTCGCGTCCTCGTCGAGTTCCTCGACCTCGGCCCCGGCCTTGTCGGCCGCGTCCCTGAGGGCTGCCTTCGCCCTCTCCGCCGCACGGTCGGACGTACCGTCACCGGTGCCGTCCGTCCCGCCGGTGGGCCGCTGCGCGGGCCGGGACGGCGACGGGGTGGCCGCGGGCTTCTCAGGGGGCTTGGCGGGCGAGGCGGTCCCGGACGGAGTCGGTGCGGGGGTGGCCGTCTCCTCCTCGCCGGGTGTGCCGGGCCCGTCGAACAGGTCTTTGATCGCCTCGCCGAGGCCCAGCGGATCCAGCGGGTTACGGGTCCTCACCGCGCCCGGCGTCGCTTCGGGGGCGGGCTCGTTCCCCGCGACGCCCTCCACGGGCTTCTCCCCTTCCGCGGCCCCCTCCCCGGCCCGCTCGCCGTCCGTCTTCCCCGCGCCCGCTCCGGCGCCGGTCGGTCCGGCTTCGGCGGCGGACGGCATCTCACCTGGCTTGGCCTCGTCACCGCCGTCTTCGCCTGCACCGCCCTCGCCGTCACCCGCATCCGCACCGTCGCCCGGGGTCTCACCGGGCGACCGGGAGGGCTCGTCGGACGGCTTCGCGGACTGTGTCGGCTCCGGTGAGGCCGGCTCCGTCTCCGCGGGCTCGTCCGAGCGGGTCACACACGGTCCGGGGGCGAAGGGGATGTCCTTGTCGTCGGCGAGCGCCAGCTTGGGGGTGAGGCTCATGCCCATGAAGACGGCGGTCGGCATCGCCGCCAGGGCCATCGCCTTTCCCGCGGGCTTCTGCAGCTTGCTCAGCAGCGATGTCCTCGGGGCCGCGTGCCGCGGTCCCTTCCTGGCCCGTGCCGCATCGCTCCCAGCAGTGGTCAGCGGTGTGACATCACCCTGCACTGTTCCTCCCGCCGTCGGGCTCGATGGTGAAGTCCTGCGTCTTCACATCCGGGGAATCCCCCTGCCCCGGCCGCCCGGCGCCCGCGTGTTCCGGGGCGGTCACCGGTTCCGGAGCGTTCGCGCCGGTCCCCGCGTCGGGCGCCGGCAGCGGCTCCCCGGGCATCCAGGAGATCGCGAGCGCCCCGCCGAGCATGGCGAGCAGAAAACCGACGATGAATCCGCCGAGGTTGGCGACCGGGAGGGAGACCAGGGCCAGCAGGATCGAGGCGACTCCCGCGAACACCCTCACGATGTGGTGGAACCACATCGTCAGTCCCAGCGTGACCAGCAGGACACCGATGATCAGCGAGCCGGCGCCCGCTGTCGTCGCCAAGGAGAGCGTGGTGTGCCCGAGCTGGAAGGTCGCGTACGGGAAGTAGGCGATGGGGATGCCGCCCAGCAGGGTGAACAGTCCCGCCCAGAAGGGGCGCTGCCCCCGCCAGTCGCGGAACCGCCGCCGGATGACGCGGAGGTGGTGCTCGTTCTGCCCCGTGGTCATGGAGTCGGCGCTCATGGAAAACAGCTCCCTGGAACTGGTGTTGCCGTGCGGAGAGTCGGACGGGCGGGGTGGAGCACGGCGGCTGCCCCGCCCGCCCGACGGATGACCGTCAGAAGCACTCGATCCCGTCGCCGGAGCCACGGATCAGGCGCATGCTCAGATTGCTGAGCTTGAAGGTTCCGGCGGTGGTCGCCCACGCCTTCTGCTCGACGTTGTCCAGGATGGCCTCGTCGGCCTGCTGGGCGAAGCCGTTCTCCAGGATGGACTTGTCCTTCACCGCAGGGCCCTTGCCGGTCCCCGGGTTGTCCGTGTCCTTGGCCGCGACACCGATGTCCATGTTCCTGAACTCGGCGTTCGCGTCGAGCTGGGAGATGTCCAGGTACAGGTTCTCCGCGGAGACGGGGGTCTTGCCCGTGCCCGCCTTCAGCTTGAGCGTGATCTTGCCCAGCAGCGGCACATCCGTGACCACCGACTGACACATGTTCTTGATCGTCGCGGTCTTGAACGTCGAGATCGCGACCGGGTGAGCGGTCTTCTCGTCACCCTTGAGACTTGCGTACCCCATGTCCACGCCGCCGTACTGCGCGAACCCCTGGCCTTCGAGGTGCCCGGCCTTCACCTTGAACTCCTGGCCGGACACGGCGAAGGACGCGGCGAGCGCCCCCTGTGCCAGACCGATGCCTATCGCGGCCGTCGCGGCCACACTCGGCACCATGACCAGGGCGAACCGCTTCCATCTGGTTCCGCCACGAGCCACAGACTCCATGACTTTCCTCCTTCTCGGACGTACACCTCGGGTACGGACGCATCCGTCCGTCCTGAGATGGGAGAAGCGCTACGTCCTCGGGAAGGAGAGCGCCCGCGCTTTCAGGCGCGTACCGCGTCCGAAACACCGGCGATCACCCCCGAGCGACAACCACGGATCGCGCCTGACGCATCACGCGCGATCCGTCGGACAGGCCCCGCCGTACGGCGGGAACCCCCCTGTCCGCGACCGGCTCACTGCCGCCGGCCGACCCGGTGGGGACCCAGGGACCGCGGACCGGCGGGGAGCCGGGCGGGTGCGGTGTGGGACCGAGCGTCGCCGATCGTGGTGCATTCCCGGCCGCGGCACAAGGGGGTTCGTTACTTGCCAGTAATGGCCGGATGGCGGCATCACGACCGGCCGCCGCCGCCCGGCCACACAGGGTGCCGCCGGCCATGCCGCCAGAAGGGGTCAATGCCGGAGATAAACGGACGGAAGAAACCCTTTGATTTACTGCGAGTAACAGCTGATCGAATTACCAAGTTTTGGTAAAGCGGGGCCAGGTTTCCGCACCGTGCCGCCAAAGCGGCGGTGGCGCATCCCTCGCACCACCGCCGCAATTCACCCCAGAACCGCCTCAATACAGCGATCGGGCCAGGACTTTCGCAACCCGCCTCAGAACAGCACCCTCGCGAGCGCCGACCGCGCGGCCGTCACCCGGGGGTCGTCCCCTCCGACCACCTCGAACAGTTCGAGCAGCCGCACCCGCGCCGCGTCACGGTCCTCGCCGGCCGTCCGGCGCACCGTCTCGACAAGTCGGCCGAAAGCGTCCTCGACATGGCCGCCGACCAGATCCAGATCGGCCGCGGCGATCTGCGCCGTCACGTCGTCCGGCTTCTCGGCGGCGTCCTGGCGGACCTTCTGCGGGTCCAGGTCGCCGACCCGGCGCAGCAGTTCGGCCTGGGCCAGACCGAGCTTCGCCTCCGTATTGCCGGGGTCGTCGGACAGCACGTTCCGGTACGCCTGGACCGCGCCGCCGAAGTCACCGGCGTCCAGGGCCTGTACGGCGGCCTCCAGCAGCGCGTCGTAGGGACCGGCGGGCTCCTGGACCGGCGCGGGCTCGGCTCCCTCGGCGTCCGGGTCGACCGCCACGCCGGTCAGCCCGAAGCGCTGCTCGGCGACCTGGATCAGCTGATCCAGCGTCTGGCGGATCTGCTCCTCGGGGGCCGCGCCCTGGAAGAGGGGCAGCGCCTGCCCGGCGACCACCGCGAACACGGCGGGAATCCCCTGGATGCCGAACTGCTGCATCAGCATCTGGTTGGCATCGACATCGATCTTGGCCAGCACGAAGCGGCCGTTGTACTCCTGCGTCAGGCGCTCCAGCAGGGGGCTGAGCTGCTTGCAGGGCTGGCACCACTCGGCCCAGAAGTCGAGAACGACCGGGACCTCGGCGGACCGCTGGATGACATCGCGCTCGAAACCCGCCTCGTCGACGTCGATCACGAGACTGGAGGGAGCTACGGCACCGCCGCCACCCTGGCGGGCGGCCTCGGCACGGGCCTGCTCCGCCTTCGCCTTGGCCTCACTGGCCGCCTTCAGCGCGGCGAGGTCGACGACGCCACTCATGGACATGTTCCTAGGCTGCATGAGTACATCCTCCCCCCTCGGCACGCTCAGGGGAAAAGTGCGGCCGGTAGAACCGCAACGGGTGAATCCTTGGCGCGGGGTCCCCACCCCGCGCCGGTGGTTGTCGCACAGCCGGTCACGGCTTTCGCTACGGGCCGTAGCGTAACTGTGCGGGACCGGAGCCCTGTGAGATTCCTCCGGTGAACTGCCTCACACCGAGGGGCTTACCCGCCGGTATGGTCGCCGTCATGCAGAGCCGCGTCCCCCCTGAAGGCGTCCGTGCGAGTCGTACGGGACGCCCCCGGAGCGCCGAGGCCGACGGCGCGATCCTCCACGCGACGCGTCAGGCGCTCGTCGAGCTCGGCTGGTCGAAGGTGACCATGGGCGATGTCGCCACCCGCGCGGGGGTCGCCAAGACCACCCTCTACCGCCGGTGGGCGAACAAGAACGAGCTGGTCGTCGATGCCGTCGCCGTCCTCTTCGACGAGCTGGACCTCCCCGATCTCGGCAGCCTGGCCGCCGACGTCGAGGGCGTGGTCCTCCGGTTCGCGGCACTGCTGGAGCGCCCGGAGGCCAGGACCGCGCTGATGGCGGTGGTCGCCGAGTCGGCCCACGACGAGGCCCTGCGCCGCCGTATCCGCCGGGCGGTCGTGGACCGTCAGAAGCGCCTGGTCCTGGAGGGGCGCGCCCGTGCGCAGGCCCGCGGTGAGCTGCCGTACGAGACGGACCCGGCACAGGCGGCCCGCAACGCGGACCTGATCTTCGATGTGATCGCCGGGGCGGTCGTGCACCGGACCCTGGTCAGCGCGGAGCCGGTGGACCGCCCGTGGGCGCGCAGCCTCACCACCCTGCTGCTGTCGGGCCTGGCGTCCCTGAGCCGCTGAGCCGCCGGGGACGGCATGGCGCTGTGCGAGGCGGCGGCCGGGAGCCGGGCCAGAAGCCGGGGCGCTCGGTGTACGGGGTCAGAAGCCGGGCGGCTCGGTGTAGGTGCCCCATTCCTCGCGCAGGGCGTCGCAGATCTCGCCCAGCGTCGCCTCAGCGCGGACCGCGTCCAGCATCGGACCGATCATGTTCGAGCCGTCGCGCGCGGCCACCAGCATGGTGTCCAGCGCCGACCGTACGAGAGCGTCGTCCCGCCGGGCCCTGCGCCGGCCCAGCTCCCGCACCTGCTCGTGCTCCACCTCATGGCTGACCCGCAGGATCTCCAGATCGCCGGTGACGGAGCCGTGGTGCGCGTTGACGCCGACGACCCGCTTGTCGCCCTTCTCCAGGGCCTGCTGGTAGCGGAACGCGGACTCGGCGATCTCACCGGTGAACCAGCCGTCCTCGATCCCGCGCAGAATCCCCGACGTGATGGGCCCGATGGGGTGCTGCCCGTCGGGGTGCGCCCGCCTGCCGCGCTCCTTGATCTGCTCGAAGATCTTCTCGGCCTCGGCCTCGATCCGGTCGGTGAGCTGCTCCACGTACCACGAGCCGCCCAGCGGGTCGGCGACGTTGGCGACCCCGGTCTCCTCCATCAGCACCTGCTGGGTGCGCAGCGCGATCTCGGCGGCCTGCTCGCTCGGCAGCGCGAGGGTCTCGTCCAGCGCGTTGGTGTGCAGGGAGTTGGTGCCGCCGAGAACGGCGGAGAGCGCCTCGACCGCCGTCCGTACGACGTTGTTGTACGGCTGCTGGGCGGTCAGCGAGACACCCGCGGTCTGGGTGTGGAAGCGGAGCCACTGCGCCTTGTCGGACCGCGCGCCGTACACATCGCGCATCCAGCGGGCCCAGATCCGCCGGGCCGCGCGGAACTTGGCGATCTCCTCGAAGAAGTCGAGATGCGCGTCGAAGAAGAAGGAGAGGCCGGGCGCGAAGGTGTCGACGTCCAGCCCCCGGCTGAGCCCCAGCTCCACATAGCCGAAGCCGTCGGCGATGGTGTACGCCAGCTCCTGCGCGGCCGTGGCCCCCGCCTCGCGGATGTGGTAGCCGGAGACCGAGAGCGGCTTGTACGCGGGGATGCCCTCGGCGCAGTGCTCCATCAGATCGCCGATCAGCCGCAGATGGGGCTCGGGCTGGAAGAGCCACTCCTTCTGGGCGATGTACTCCTTGAAGATGTCGGTCTGGAGGGTGCCGTTCAGCACGGAGGGGTCGATGCCCTGGCGCTCGGCCGCGACCAGATACATGCAGAAGACGGGCACGGCGGGCCCGCTGATGGTCATGGACGTGGTCACATCGCCGAGGGGGATGTCCTTGAAGAGGACCTCCATGTCGGCGGCGGAGTCGATGGCGACCCCGCAGTGGCCGACCTCGCCGAGGGAGCGGGGGTCGTCGGAGTCCCGCCCCATGAGGGTGGGCATGTCGAAGGCGACGGACAGTCCGCCGCCGCCCGCGGCCAGGATCATCTTGTAGCGCTCGTTCGTCTGCTCGGCGTTGCCGAAGCCGGCGAACTGGCGGATGGTCCAGGTGCGGCCCCGGTAGCCGGTCGGGTACAGACCGCGGGTGAAGGGGTACTCACCGGGCCAGCCGATCCGCTCGAAGCCTTCGTACGAGTCCCCGGGCCGGGGCCCGTAGACCGGCTCCACGGGGTCCCCGGAGAGCGTGGTGAAGTCCGCGTCGCGCGTGCGGGCCTTGTCGTAGCGGGCCTGCCAGCGACGGCGGCCTTCCTCGATCGCGTCAGCGTCCATGCCACCAATTTACTAGGACGTCCTAGTAAATGTCGATGCCACACCGTGGAACCGTGGAAACGGCGGACCGCCACGGGCATGGACACGTGGCGGTGAGGGGTCCGGCGCGGGGCGGGGCGGCGGCGGACCGAACGGGTGACGCCGACGGCAAAGGCGCCAGGTGTCGGTGTCGCTTACGCCTTCACCGGCTCGGCGACGCCGTCGTCGATCAGCGCCCGGACCTCACGGGTGATCTTGGGCTCGACGAAGAAGGAGGCCACGGGGATACAGCCGGCCGCCAGCACCCACAGCAGCTTGCCGAAGGGCCACTTCGCCTTGGAGCCGAGATCGAAGGCGAAGATCACGTAGACGATGAACAGCACACCGTGGATCTGCGAGATCAGCATGGTGTCGCCGGTGTCGAAGCCGTACTTCAGCACGATGGCGCCGGTGAACACTAGCAGCCAGACGGCGGTGATGTACGCCATCACCCGGTAGCGGGTCAGCACGGTTTGTTTCATGGCGCCGAGCCTAACGGGGCGCAAATATCACCCCGTGGCCGGGTCGGACAAGGTGCCGGCCGGCTACTTCTCCTCGAAGTCCTGCGCGGAGACCCGCAGCGGGCGCAGCATCGCGAAGATCTCCGCGCACTCCTCGGCGTCGTACGCGCCCAGCCCGAAGTCCATCTCCATCAGTTCGCGGGTGGCCGCCTCCACGACCTCGCGCCCCTTGTCCGTGATGGAGGCGAGGGTGCCGCGGCCGTCGTTCGGATTGGGCCGCTTGTCGACCAGCCCGGACCTGACCAGCCGGTCCACCGTGTTGGTCACCGAGGTCGGGTGGACCATCAGCCGCTCGCCGATCTTGGACATGGGCAGCTCACCGGCCTTGGAGAAGGTGAGCAGCACCAGCGCCTCGTAGCGCGCGAAGGTCAGCCCGTACGGCTTGACGACGGCGTCGACCTCGGCGAGCAGGATCTGGTGCGCCCGCATGATCGAGGTGATCGCGGCCATCGAGGGGACGGGCCCCCAGCGCTGCTGCCACAACTCGTCGGCACGGGCGATGGGATCGAAGGGGAGGCTGAGCGGCTTGGGCACGTCTGAGACCCTACCGACTGGTCATATGGCAGTCAGCCCCGTCTCGCTCCTCGGTCCTTTCGGCCCGCGCGCTTCCGATGGCCGTCCTCGGGCCGCGCCGGGCCCCGGGGACAGCCGTGGGGAAACCTCCGCCCCGGGCCGCGGGTGTACGCGCGTCCTCGCGCCGGGAGCGCCCTCCCGCCGGAGACACACCCCGGAGACACACGAGCAAGAGAACCCGCGGGGCCGGGGGCGGCGGGCCCGGTGGAGAGCCCCCGGACGGGCCGCGAGGGGCGGCCCCTGCCGGGCGTTACGCGCTGACCGTGCCCTCACGACGCGCACGCGACGCGATCACCTCGGCCTCCGCGGCCCGCTTGAGCCTGCGCTCCGCGACGAAGCCGCCGAGCGGGAGGACGGAGAGCACGAAGTAGAGGGCCGCCGTCTTCAGATCCCACTTGGTGCGGTTCCACGCGTCCGCCCAGAAGAGGACGTAGATGATGAACAGCACGCCGTGGATCATGCCCAGGACCGGGACCGCGTTGAAGTCCGTCGTGCGCTTCAGCACCGAGGCGATGATCAGCAGGATGAACGAGACGGCCTCCGGAGCGGAGACCAGACGGAGGCGGTGGAGGGACGAGGCGGTCTTGATGTCCACGGGTGCACCTTCGGGGGGACGACGGGATTCGATCTTGTGAACGCGCTCACAAGCGCGGACCCATTCTGACAGCCGCCTTTGCCAAGGCTTTGTCCGGGGTCCGTCCGGCGGGCCGGGAACCTCCCGCGATACCTGTTCCCGCCCCACTACGGGCGGCTACCGTCGGCCCGTGGCAACGTTCAGGCTCCAGGGGAGCAAGGTGCTCGCGGTCGACATGGCCGGCGACACCGTCAAAGCGAAGAACGGGTCGATGGTCGCCTACGACGGCCAGATGGCCTTCATGAAGCTGTCCGGTGGCGGTGAGGGCATCCGCGGGATGGTCACCCGCCGGCTCACCGGTGAGCAGATGGTGATGATGGAGGTGAAGGGCCAGGGCACCTGCTTCTTCGCCGACCGCGCGTCCGAGATCAATCTGGTGAGCCTGCAGGGCGACAAGCTGTACGTCGAGTCGAGCAATCTGCTCGCCGCGGACGCGGGGCTGCGCACGGGCACCAGCTTCACCGGTCTGCGCGGCGGGGCGAGCGGCAACGGCTTGTTCACCACCACCGTCGAGGGCAGCGGCCAGGCCGCGATCATGTCGGACGGCCCCGCGGTGGTGCTGCGGGTGACCCCGCAGTACCCGCTCTCGGTCGACCCCGGCGCGTACATCGCCCACCAGGGCAACCTCCAGCAGAACTTCCAGTCCGGTGTGACCTTCCGCACCTTCATGGGCGAGGGCGGCGGCGAGGCGTTCCAGATCCGCTTCGAGGGCGACGGTCTGGTCTACGTACAGCCCAGTGAGCGCAACACCGTCGGAGGGGATGTCTGAGATGCCCTTCCGTGAGATCAACTCGAAGATGGTCGAGGCGACGGTCGTCCCCGGCCAGCGGATGTTCAGCCAGCGCGGCGCGATGCTGGCGTACAAGGGTGACGTCGCCTTCACCCCCAACTCGGCGGGCGGCCAGGGCGGCATCGGCTCCATGATCGGGCGACGGGTCGCGGGCGAGGCGACGCCGCTGATGACCGTCGAAGGCCAGGGCACGGTGTGGTTCGGCCACGGCGGCCATCACATCCAGGTCGTCAATCTGACCGGCAACATGCTGTACGTGGAGGCGGACCGGCTGCTCGCCTTCGACGGGACGCTGGAGCAGAACACGATGTTCATGGGCTCGCAGGGCGGGGTCATGGGCATGGTGCGCGGCCAGGTGACCGGCCAGGGGCTGTTCACGACCACCCTGCGCGGCCACGGCGCCGTCGCGGTGATGGCGCACGGCGGGGTGGTCGAGCTGCCGATCGTGCCCGGGCGGCCGGTCCATGTGGACCCCCAGGCGTACGTCGCCCACCACGGCGATGTCCAGAACAAGCTCTCCACCGCGCTCGGGTGGCGCGACATGGTGGGGCGCGGCTCGGGCGAGGGATTCCAGCTGGAGCTGAGCGGCAGTGGCGCGGTGTATGTCCAGGCATCGGAGGAGAAGCTGTGATGGGCCCTGACGTTCTCGACCCGATGTCGCTGCCGAGCGACGACAACGTCAACGCGTACACCTTCTGTGTGGAACTGAAGAGCAGCCAGTGGTTCCTCCAGAAGGGCAAGATGATCGCCTATTACGGGCAGATCGAGTTCAACGGCATCGGCCACGGGCGCCTCGACCGGCTGCTCCGGACCTCGTTCCACTCCCCGCTGCACGCGAGTGACTGGGTGGTGGCGGAGGGCAGCGGCAAGATGCTGCTCGCGGACCGCGCCTTCGATGTGAACTCCTTCGACCTGGACGACGGGAATCTGACGATCCGGTCCGGGAATCTGCTGGCCTACCAGCCGTCCCTGGCGCTGAAGCAGTCGATCGTGCCGGGCTTTCTGACCCTGATCGGCACCGGGAAGTTCGTCGCCGCGTCCAATGGGCCCGTGGTGTTCATGGAGCCCCCGATCCGGGTGGATCCGCAGGCCCTGGTCGGCTGGGCGGACTGCCCGTCGCCCTGCCACCACTACGACCACGGCTATATGACCGGCGTGATGGGCGGCCTGCGGGCGCTGACGGGGATCGGCGGGGCCTCCGGCGAGGAGCACCAGTTCGAGTTCGTCGGCGCCGGGACCGTACTGCTCCAGTCGTCCGAGGCGCTGATGGCGGAGACGGCGACGGGGGTGCCTCCGGCGCAGGCGGGGGTTCCGGGCGGTCACGGAGGGTCGGGAGCCCCTGGTCAACACGGGTCCGCCCCGCGTCTGCCCGGCCAGCTGGGGGATCTCCAGCGCCGTTTCGGCCTGTGAGAGACGTCTGCGGAGTGTGACGTCGAACGTCTGCGCCCCACGGGCACTGCGTACACTGCGCATTCGCGTGCCGGATGCCCGGCGTTTGGGTGCCCGGCGTCACACTCCCAGTTCGTACGTCTTTCAACTTCTTAGGTAGAATCCACATATGGAGACCGAGACGGCCACCCGCTGGCTCACCGATGACGAGCAAGTCACCTGGCGTACGCATCTGGACGTCAGCCGGCTGCTGATGCACCAGCTCGAAAAGGACCTCCAGCCGTTCGGCCTGACCAACAACGACTACGAGATCCTGGTCAATCTCTCCGAGTCCGCGGAACAGCGCATGCGGATGAGCGACCTCGCCGCGGCCACCCTGCAGTCCAAGAGCCGGCTGTCCCACCAGATCACCCGGATGGAGAACGCGGGCCTCGTCCGCAGGGAGAACTGCGAGTCGGACCGGCGCGGGCTGTACGCGGTGCTCACCGAGCAGGGCGCGGAGACCATGCGCCGGGTCGCGCCGCACCATGTCGCGTCGGTGCGCAAGCACTTCATCGACCTGATGACCCCGGAGGCCCTCTCGGACCTGAGAACGTCCCTCTCCCCGGTGGCCACCCACCTCCGCGGCCACCGCGGCAAGCCCTGACCCCACCCGTCCGGCGGTACCCACCCCCGGCCCGCCCCACCGGGGCCCGTCCGGCACACCCCCACCCAGCCCGTCCGGACCACCCCTGGACCACCCCAAGCCCGCCCGGACCACCCCCCAGCCCGTCCGGCGATGGCGGACGGAGGGCGAGACCGGGAACCGGTCACACCACGGCACCGCCCCCGTCAGACCGCCCGCAGGCGAAGCTCGAACACCGCGCCCGGCCCCTTCGGCCCGACCACCGCGAGACTGCCGCCGTGGCGCTCCGCGACGTCCCGGGCGATCGCGAGGCCCAGCCCCGCGCCGCCCTCGTCCCGGCTGCGCGCGTCGTCCAGGCGGACGAAGCGCTCGAAGATCCGCTCGCGCTCCGCCACCGGTACGCCCTCCCCGTCGTCCGCGACCCTCAGCACCGCGTGATCACCCTCCCGGCGCACGGTCACCGTGACCGCCGTCGTCGCGTGCCGCCGCGCGTTGTCCAGCAGATTGCCGAGCACCCGCGCCAACTGCCCCGGGGACCCCGAGACCTCGACCCCGTCGGCCGCGTCCACGGTCACGGGGACACCCTCGCCGCGGGGCTGCTGCGCCACCCGCTCGCGTACCAGCGCGCCGAGGTCGATCCGGGACCGGCCGGGCCGCTCCCCCGCGTCCAGCCGCGCCAGCAGCAGCAGATCCGCGGCGAGCTGCTGCAGCCGTACGGTGTCGGCGACCGCGCCCGGGACGTCCAGCAGCTCCGGGTGCGCCTGCCCCACTTCGAGCTGGGTGCGCAGGGACGCGATGGGGCTGCGCAACTCGTGCGAGGCGTCCGCGACGAACCGGCGCTGCCGCTCGACGGACGCCTCCAGCGCGGCGAGGGTCTCGTTGGTGGTCCGTGCCAGCCGGGCGACCTCGTCCCGGGTACCGGGCTCCGGGACCCGCCGGGAGAGGTCCTCCGACGCCGTGATCGCGGCCATCTCGCCCCGGATGGCCTCGACGGGGCGGAGCGCGCGCCGGGTCACCAACCAGGTCACCGAACCGACCACCACGAGCAGCACCGGCAGCCCCACGAGCATGGCGTCGCGGACCGACCCCACGGCGTCCTCCTCGACGGAGAGCGGGGCGCCCGCGTAGACGGTCACGGTCGGGCCCGAGTCCATAGTCGCCTCCACGGCGGCGAAGCGGTACGCGACGGTGTCGCCGTCCACGGTCGCCTCGCCCGTGCTGAACACGGGCTTCCCGGCGGCGACTTCACCCCGCGCGGGGGTGCCGTCCCCGTCCCCGCCGCCCTCGTCCGTGTCGCCGCCGGACGGCGACACGGGCGTCACGCTCGTACTGCCGGTGCCGGAGATCTTCTCCAGGTCCTCGCTCACGGCGAGCACGCGCCCGTCCTCGTCGACGACCTGGACCGGCCGGCCCTCGCCCGCCCGCAGATCGTGCCGGTCGGCGGGCAGCTCGCGGACGATCCGCGAGGCGATGTCCCGGGCGGCGACCTCGGCCTGGAGCTGCGCCTGGTCGACGAGGTACGCCCGCAGCACGAGGAGTACGGCCGCACCCGCGGCGATCAGCGCGACGGCGACGACGCCGGTGGCGCCGAGCGCGGCCTTGGCCCGTACCGATCTCATGGCGCGGCCACCAGCCGGTACCCGGCGCCGCGCACGGTCTGGATGCGCTCGGCGCCGAGCTTGCGGCGGAGCGCGCTGATGTAGACCTCGATGATGTTCGGGTCGCCGTCGTAGGCGAAGTCCCAGACGTGGTCGAGGATCTGCGCCTTGCTGACGACGTCCCCGGCGCGGACGGCGAGCTGTTCCAGAACGGCGAACTCCTTCGCCGTGAGAGCGACCTCCGCCTCCCCGCGGAACACGCGCCGGGCGGCGGTCTCCACCCGCAGGTCCCCCACCCTCAGCACCGGCGAGCCGCCGGCGCGGGCGCGGCGGCGGAGCAGCGCCTTGATCCTCGCCACCAGGACGACGTACGAGAAGGGCTTGGTCAGATAGTCGTCGGCGCCGGTGTCCAGTCCCTCCGCCTCGTCGTACTCGCCGTCCTTGGCGGTGAGCATCAGGATCGGCACATCGCTGCCGGCGGCGCGCAGCGCGCCGCATACGCGGTAGCCGTTCATGCCGGGCAGCATGATGTCGAGGACGATCAGGTCGTACGCCCCTTCGGAGGCGCGGTGCAGCCCTTCCACGCCGTCGTGGACCACGTCCACGGCGTAGCCCTCGGCGGTCAGGCCCTTGGCGAGGGAGAGGGCGAGCCTCTTCTCGTCCTCCACGATCAGCAAACGCATGTCTTCAGGGTCGCAAACCGGACCTGAAGATCGCTTCAGGTGGCTTCAGCCTGCCTTCAGGGTCGGGCGGGGACATTGGCATCCGTCGAACCCGTACCGTTCCGGAGGCTCCTCATGAAGCGCAAGATCGTCATCGCCGCTGCCGCCGCGGCACTGGTCGTGGGCGGAGCCGTCACCGCCTACGCCGCGTCCGGCGACGATTCCGTCCCCACCGCGAAGGTCACGGCCGCCGAGGCCCTGAGGATCGCGCAGGAGAAGACCCCCGGCTCGGTCGAGTCCGCCGACCGCGACGACGAGGGCAAGGGCGACTGGGAGATCGACATCCGCGCCGCCGACGGCCGCGACCACGAGGTCAGGGTGGACGCGGCCTCGGGCGCGGTGCTGGACTCCCGGGTGGACGGCGCCGGCGACACCGGCGACGCCGGAGACCACGGCGCCGGGAACGACGCCGAGGACGGGAACGAAGGGGCCGACACCGCGGACGGCGCCCTCCCCCGGCCCGAGGTCACCGCCCAGCAGGCCGCCGACGCGGCCCTCGCCCTCCGCTCCGGCACGATCACGGAGATCGAGCTCGACGACGCCCACTGGCAGGTCGAGATCCGGACGGACGACGGCGCCTCGCACGACATCCTGGTCGACCCCCGGACGGCCAAGGCGACCGCCGCCCCCGCGTCGGACGACTGACCCTCCCCCATGAACCGCCTGCGGGCCTGGCCCCCCTGGCCCGCAGGCACCCATCTCGGCCCACCGCGCCCGCGCACCCCGTCCACACCGGCCCGGCACCCGACCGGCGCCGCCGACGGCCCGGGAAGGCCGGTGAATCCCACAATCCACCCGCACGGCCGTACACGCCCGGCCCACCCGCGCCCGCCCGCACCCCCGGCCCGTGCCAGGGCCCTGACACCGGAGCACGGCCCGCCCGGACCGTGAGACCGAGCACGCTCCCGGGACCCCGAGCCCCAGGCCCCACGCCTCCGGGACCCCGAGCCCAGCAAGATCCTCGGAAACGCCCTCGGCCCACCGGGACCGACACCGGCCCCCGCGTACCGCTCAGCCGCGCTCCGTCAGCCCCGCCACCAGCTCGTCCGCCGCCGCGTACGGGTCCAGGCCCCCCGCCACGATCCGGTCCGCCAGCGCCTCCAGCCGGCGGTCTCCGTGCAGATCGGAGATGCGCTCACGCAGCCTGGTGACGGCGATGGTCTCCACCTCGCCCGCGGCCCGGCGGTGCCGCCGCTCGGCGAGCACCCCCCGCTCCTCCATCCAGGCGCGGTGCTTCTCCAGGGCCTCGACGACCTCGTCGATCCCCTCCGCCCGCGCGGCGACCGTCTTGACGATGGGCGGTCGCCAGTCACCGGGCCCCCGGGACTCCCCGAGGCCCAGCATGTGGTTCAGCTCGCGCGCGGTCGCGTCCGCGCCGTCGCGGTCGGCCTTGTTGACCACGTACACGTCGCCGATCTCCAGGATGCCCGCCTTCGCGGCCTGGATCCCGTCGCCCATACCGGGGGCGAGCAGCACCACCGACGTATCGGCCTGCGCCGCGATCTCGACCTCGGACTGCCCGACGCCGACGGTCTCGACGAGGATCACCTCGCAGCCGGCCGCGTCAAGGACCCGGACGGCCTGCGGGGCGGCCCAGGCGAGCCCGCCGAGATGACCGCGGGTCGCCATGGAGCGGATGTAGACACCGGGGTCGGACGCGTGGTCGGACATCCGGACACGGTCGCCGAGGAGCGCTCCGCCGGAGAACGGCGAGGAGGGGTCGACGGCCAGCACCCCCACCCGCCTGCCCGCCTTGCGGTACGCGCTCACCAGCGCGGACGTGGTGGTGGACTTGCCCACCCCGGGCGAGCCCGTCAGGCCCACCACGTACGCGCCGCCGGTCAGCGGCGCCAGTGCCGCCATCACCTCGCGCAGCTGGGGTGACGCCCCCTCCACCAGAGAGATCAGCCGGGCCACGGCCCTGGGCCTGCCCGCCCGCGCCTGGGCGACCAGCTGGGGGACGTCCACCATCACGCTCTCCTCGATCGGGTGAAGGGCTTACTTCGCCGGTACGCGGACGATCAGCGCGTCGCCCTGCCCGCCGCCGCCGCACAGCGCCGCCGCGCCGACCCCGCCGCCACGGCGCTTCAGCTCCAGCGCCAGATGGAGCACCAGGCGCGCCCCGGACATGCCGATGGGGTGGCCGAGGGCGATCGCGCCGCCGTTGACGTTCACCTTTTCCGGGGACACCCCGAGATCCTTCATCGACTGCACGGCGACCGCCGCGAAGGCCTCGTTGATCTCGATGAGGTCGAGGTCCCCGACCCCGATGCCCTCCTTGGAGAGGGCATGCTTGATGGCGTTGGACGGCTGCGACTGGAGCGAGTTGTCGGGGCCGGCGACATTGCCGTGCGCGCCGATCTCCGCGATCCACTCCAGGCCCAGCTCCTCGGCCTTCGCCCTGCTCATGACGACGACGGCCGCCGCACCGTCGGAGATCTGCGAGGACGTGCCCGCGGTGATGGTGCCGTCCTTGGCGAAGGCGGGCCGCAGCCTGCTCAGGGACTCGGCGGTGGTCTCCGGCCGGATGCCCTCGTCCTTGGCGAAGACCACCGGGTCGCCCTTGCGCTGCGGGATCTCGACGGGGGTGATCTCCGCCTCGAAGATCCCGTTCTTCTGCGCCGCCGCGGCCCGTTGGTGGGACGCCGCCCCGATCGCGTCCTGCTCCGTACGGGCGATGCCGAGCCGGGTGTTGTGCTTCTCCGTGGACTCGCCCATGGCGATGCCGTCGAAGACGTCGGTGAGTCCGTCGTACGCCATCGCGTCGAGCATCTCGACCGCGCCGTACTTGTAGCCCTCGCGCGACTTCGGCAGCAGATGCGGCGCGTTGGTCATCGACTCCTGGCCGCCCGCGACGACCACGTCGAACTCACCCGCACGGATCAGCTGGTCGGCGAGAGCGATCGCGTCGAGCCCGGAGAGACAGACCTTGTTGACGGTCAGCGCGGGTACGTCCATCGGAATGCCCGCCTTGACGGCCGCCTGGCGCGCCGGAATCTGTCCCGCACCCGCCTGGAGCACCTGGCCCATGATCACGTACTGCACCTGGTCGGGTCCGATGCCCGCCCGGTCCAGGGCCGCCTTGATCGCGAAGCCGCCGAGATCGGCGGCGGAGAAGGACTTGAGGGAGCCGAGGAGCCGTCCCATGGGCGTCCGCGCGCCCGCGACGATCACTGTGGTGGTACCGGTCGTTCCTGACATGAGAGACGATCCCCTTCCAGCTCTGAGGCTGAGGAGTGAACGAGGGTTTACCTCAATGTACTGAGCGGTTCCGCTTCGGGTCATCGTGCGGCCGGTGTGATCGCCCGCACGTTGCGTAACCATCGGTACGGGGGTGCACTGGTGGGATGCTGACGCGCATCGACCACATCGGGATCGCCTGTTTCGACCTCGACCGGACCGTCGAGTTCTACCGGGCCACGTACGGCTTCGAGGTCTTCCACACGGAGATCAACGAGGAGCAGGGCGTACGCGAGGCCATGCTCAAGATCAACGATACGTCCGACGGCGGGGCGTCCTACCTCCAGCTGCTGGAGCCCACCCGCGAGGACTCCGCCGTGGGGAAGTGGCTGGCCAAGAACGGTGAGGGCGTCCATCACATCGCCTTCGGGACCGCCGATGTCGACGGGGACGCCCAGTCGGTCCGCGACAAGGGCGTCCGCGTCCTGTACGACGAGCCGCGGACCGGCTCGATGGGCTCCCGGATCACCTTCCTCCACCCCAAGGACTGCCACGGCGTACTGACCGAACTCGTCACCTCTGCAACGGAGCACTGACCTCCGGATTCCCGGCCCGGTAGAGTGGGCAATTCCGGGCCGGGGCCGGGTCGGGGCCGCGCCGCGTCCTCTCATATTGTTCTGTCACCATTCCCCGGGGGGCCGTTCGCCCGGCGGGCGGTGCTTGTGTGTGGAGTCAGTTGCGACCAGGGGACGGATGGGACCGCGCAGTGCGGGGCTACGAACGCCAGGAGAGCCACCGAGCTGACGACGACCACCTCTCGCGGTTCGAAGCCGAGATGGACCGGCTGAAGACCGAGCGGGAGAAGGCCGTCCAGCATGCCGAGGACCTCGGCTACCAGGTCGAGGTGTTGCGCGCCAAGCTCCACGAGGCGCGCCGCAATCTCGCGTCCCGCCCCGCGTACGACAGCGCCGACCTCGGCTATCAGGCCGAGCAGATGCTCCGTAACGCCCAGATCCAGGCCGACCAGCTGCGCTCCGACGCCGAGCGGGAGCTGCGGGAGGTACGCGCCCAGGCCCAGCGGCTGCTCCAGGAGCACGCCGAGCAGCAGGCCCGCCTCCAGGCCGAGCTGCACGCGGAGGCCAATCAGCGCCGGCAGCGGCTCGACCAGGAGCTGGCCGAGCGCCGCCAGACCGTCGAGGCGCACGTCAACGAGAACGTCGCCTGGGCCGAGCAGCTGCGCGCCCGTACGGAGTCGCAGGCCCGCCGCCTGCTCGACGAGTCCCGCGCGGAGGCCGAGCAGTCCCTGGCACAGGCCCGCTCGGAGGCCAAGAGGGCCGCCGACGAGGCCCGTTCCCGGGTGGGCTCCGAGGCGGAGTCGGCCCGCGCCGAGGCGGAGTCGATCCTGCTGCGGGCCCGCAAGGACGCCGAGCGGCTGCTGAACGCGGCGTCCACCCAGGCGCGTGAGGCCACCAGCCACGCCGAGCAGCTGCGCTCGTCGACCACCGCCGAGTCCGACCAGGCCCGCCAGCAGGCCGGCGAACTGAGCCGGGCGGCCGAACAGCGGATGCAGGAGGCGGAGGACAGGCTCCGCGAGGCCCGCGCGGAGGCCGAGAAGCTGGTCACGGAG
This sequence comes from Streptomyces sp. NPDC004609, assembly GCF_042873655.1. Taxonomy (NCBI): domain Bacteria; kingdom Bacillati; phylum Actinomycetota; class Actinomycetes; order Kitasatosporales; family Streptomycetaceae; genus Streptomyces; species Streptomyces sp. NPDC004609. The sequence continues at coordinate 112,206 of NZ_JBIALS010000018.1, forward strand.
GCCAAGGAGGCCGCCGCCCGGCAGCAGGCGTCCGCCGAGTCCGACACCGAGCAGCGCACCCGTACCGCCAAGGCGGAGATCGCCCGGCTGGTCGCGGAGGCGACCTCCGAGGCCGAGGCGGTGAAGACGGAGGCCGAGCAGCTGCTCGCCGACGCCCGCGCGGAGGCGGAGAAGCGGCTCGCGGCCGCCGCCGAGAAGGCCCGTACGCTCGCGGCGGAGGACTCTGCGGCCCAGCTGGCGAAGGCGGCGAGGACCGCCGAGGAGGTCCTGAGCAAGGCGTCCGAGGACGCCCGGGAGACCACCCGCAAGGCGGGCGAGGAGGCCGAGCGGATCCGCCGGGAGGCCGAGGCGGAGGCGGACCGGCTGCGCGGCGAGGCCGCCGAGCAGGCCGATCAGCTCAAGGGCGCGGCCAAGGACGACACCAAGGAGTACCGCGCCAGGACCGTCGAGCTCCAGGAGGAGGCGCGGCGGCTGCGCGGCGAGGCGGAGCAGCTGCGTTCCGAGGCGGTCGCCGAGGGCGAGCGGATCCGCGGCGAGGCCCGCCGTGAGGCCGTCCAGCAGATCGAGGAGGCGGCCAGTACCGCCGAGGACCTGCTGACCAAGGCGCGTACGGACGCCGACGAACTGCGCTCGGGCGCGTCCACCGACAGCGAGCGGGTCCGTACGGAGGCCATCGAGCGCGCGTCCGGTCTGCGCCGGCAGGCCGAGGAGACGCTGGAGCGCACCCGCGCCGAGGCCGAGCGGCTGCGGGCGGAGGCGGAGGAGCAGGCCGGCGTGATGCGGGCCGCCGCCGAGCAGGCCGCCGACGGACTGCGTGACGAGGCCGAGCGGGCGATCGCGGCCCGTCAGCAGGAGGCCGCCGACGAGCTGGCCCGCCTCCAGGGCGAGGCCGAGGCCCGGGTCGAGTCCGCCGAGCAGCACCTCACGGACTCCCGGGCGGAGGGCGAGCGGATCCGCCGGGAGGCCGCCGAGGAGATCGACCGGCTCCGTACGGAGGCCGCCGAGCGCATCCGTACGCTCCAGGGGCAGGCCGAGCAGGAGGCCGAGCGGCTGCGGACCGAGGCGGCGCAGGACGCGTCGACGGCCCGCGCCGAGGCGGAGAACGTCGCGGTACGGCTGCGCAGCGACGCCTCGAACGAGGCCGAGCGGCTCAAGAGCGAGGCGCAGGAGACCGCCGACCGGCTGCGCGCGGAGGCCGCCGCCGCCGCCGACCGGGTGGGTGCCGAGGCCGCCGAGGCGCTGGCCGCCGCCCAGGAGGAGGCCGTGCGCCGCCGCCGGGAGGCCGAGGGCATTCTGGAGTCCGCGCGCGGCGAGGCGGACCGGGAGCGTGAGCGGGCCCGCGAGCAGAGCGAGGAGCTGCTGGCGTCGGCCCGCAACCGGGTCGAGGAGGCGGGGGCCGAGGCGCAGCGGCTGGTGGAGGAGGCCGACCGGCGCGCCGGTGAGTCGGTCGCCGCGGCGGAGCAGACCGCCAAGCAGGTGCGGGACACCGTCGCCGGGCTCCAGGAGCAGGCGGAGCAGGAGATCGCCGGGCTGCGGTCCGCCGCCGAGCACGCGGCCGAGCGCACCAGGAGCGAGGCGCAGGAGGAGGCGGACCGGGTCCGCGCCGACGCGCACGCCGCGCTGGAGCGGGCCGCCGAGGACGCGGCCCGGCTGCGGACGCGCGCCCAGGAGGAGACCGAGGCGGCGAACGCGCTCGCCGAACGGACCGTCACCGACGCGATCGCGGAGTCCGAGCGGCTGCGCGTGGACACCGCCGAGTACGTCCAGCGGATGCGTACGGAGGCGTCCGACGCGGTGGCCTCCGCCGAGCAGGACGCGTCCCGGACCAGGGCGGACGCCCGCGACGACGCCAACCGCATCCGTTCGGAGGCGGCGGCGCAGGCGGACCGGCTGATCGGCGAGGCGACGAGCGAGAACGAGCGGATCAGGGCCGAGGCGCAGACGCTGCTGGACGAGGCCCGCCAGGCCGCCGACCAGCGGCGGCGGGACGCGGCAGAGCAGGCTGACCAGCTCGTCGCCGAGGCGGGCGCCGAGGCGGAGCGGCTGCGGGCCGAGGCCGCCGAGACCGTGGGTTCCGCGCAGCAGGCGGCGGAACGTATCCGGACGGAGGCGCGGCAGATCAGGTCGGACGCCCAGGCGGCGGCCGAGCGGATGCGCGGCGAGGCGCGGGCGGCGGCGGACCGGACCGTGGACGAGGCGCGCGAGGCGTCGGCCAAGCGGCGCCGGGACGCGGCCGAGCAGGCGGACCAGCTCATCAACAAGGCCCAGGAGGAGGGGCTGCGCGCCGCCCTGGAGGCGGAGAAGCAGGCCGACGCGATGGTGGGCGCGGCGCGCAAGGAGGCCGAGCGGCTGGTCTCGGAGGCGACGGTCGAGGGCAACTCCCTGGTGGAGAGGGCCCGTACGGACGCCGACGAGCTGCTGGTCGGCGCGCGCCGGGACGCCACCGCCATCAGGGAGCGCTCGGACGAGCTGCGTATCCGCGTCGAGAACGAGGTCGAGGCGCTGCACGAGCGGGCCCGCCGTGAGACGTCCGAGCAGATGAAGACCGCGGGCGAGCGGGTCGATCAGCTGGTGAAGGCCGCGACCGAGCAGCGGGCCGAGTCCGCGCAGAAGGCCAAGGAGCTGCTGTCGGAGGCCACTTCGGAGGCCGGCCGGGTGCGGATCGCCGCGGTCAAGAAGGCCGAGGGCCTCCTGAAGGAGGCCGAGCAGAAGAAGGCCGAACTGATCCGTGAGGCCGAGCGGATCAAGACGGACGCCGACGCCGAGGCCCGGCGGATGGTCGGCGACGGCAAGCGGGAGCTGGATGTACTGGTGCGCAGGCGCGAGGACATCCAGGCCGAGATCTCCCGTGTCCAGGACGTGTTGGAGGCCCTGGAGTCCTTCGAGACTCCGTCCTCGTCCGGCGGCAAGTCGTCGTCGGGCGGCTCCGGAGGGGCCGTCAAAGCCGGTGCGACGGCCGGTGTTACCCGTTCGAGTGGCAAGTCGTCGGACGGCTAGCCACTCAAAAGGCTGGACATTCTCCAGATCAAACCGGCATCCGCTCGATGACACACCGCTTCGGCCCCTAGGATTCCCCCTATCACCTCACCGGTCTCATTCGACAGGAACCCCATGAGCGACACTTCCTCCCCCTTCGGCTTCGAGCTCGTGCGGCGTGGTTACGACCGCGGTCAGGTGGACGACCGCATTACCAAGCTCGTCGCCGACCGTGATAGTGCTCTGGCCCGAATCACCTCGCTGGAGAAGCGTATTGAGGAGCTCCACCTCGAAACGCAGAACGCCCAGGCCCAGGTAAGCGACGCGGAGCCGTCGTACGCAGGGCTCGGTGCGCGCGTCGAGAAGATCCTCCGCCTCGCCGAGGAGGAGGCGAAGGACCTGCGCGAGGAGGCCCGCCGGGCCGCCGAGCAGCACCGTGAACTGGCCGAGTCCGCGGCCCAGCAGGTCCGTAACGACGCCGAGTCGTTCGCCGCCGAGCGCAAGGCGAAGGCGGAGGACGAGGGCGTCCGTATCGTCGAGAAGGCGAAGGGCGACGCGACCCAGCTGCGCACCGAGGCGCAGAAGGACGCCCAGTCCAAGCGCGAGGAGGCGGACGCGCTCTTCGAGGAGACCCGCGCCAAGGCGGCCCAGGCCGCGGCGGACTTCGAGACGAACCTCGCCAAGCGCCGCGAGCAGTCGGAGCGCGATCTGGCGTCGCGTCAGGCGAAGGCGGAGAAGCGCCTGGCGGAGATCGAGCACCGCGCCGAGCAGCTGCGGCTGGAGGCGGAGAAGCTGCGTACGGACGCGGAGCGCCGTGCCCGTCAGACGGTGGAGACGGCACAGCGCCAGGCCGAGGACATCGTGGCCGACGCGAACGCCAAGGCCGACCGGATCCGCAGCGAATCGGAGCGCGAGCTGGCGGCGCTCACCAACCGCCGCGACTCGATCAACGCGCAGCTGACGAACGTCCGCGAGATGCTGGCGACGCTGACGGGTGCGGCGGTCGCCGCGGCCGGTACGCCCGCCGACGACGAGCCGATCTCGCGCGGTGTCCCGGCCCAGCAGTCCCGCTGAGCCGTTCGCTTCATCACGCGGTGGTCCGGCCTGGTCGGCCACCCCGGCGCGAAGCCCCCCGTCGCTCAAGTGGCGGGGGGCTTCGCGCACCCTTAACGTGGCCGCATGATCGAGCTTGAGGGCCTCACCAAGCGCTTCGGCACCAAGGTCGCCGTGGACCATCTCTCGTTCCGGGTCAGGCCCGGAATGATCACCGGGTTTCTGGGTCCGAACGGCGCCGGCAAGTCGACCACGATGCGCATGATGCTCGATCTGGACAATCCGACCAGCGGGTCCGTGCGGATCGACGGCAAGCACTACCGCGATCTGAAGGAGCCTCTGAAGTACATCGGCGCGCTGCTGGACGCGAAGGCCATGCACGGCGGGCGGAGCGCGTACAACAATCTGCTCTGTCTGGCGCAGGCGAACCGTATCCCCTCCTCCCGGGTGTCCGAGGTCCTCGACGTCGTCGGTCTGTCGACGGTGGCGGGGAAGAAGTCGAAGGGGTTCTCCCTGGGCATGGGGCAGCGGCTGGGGATCGCCTCGGCGCTGCTGGGCGACCCGGAGATCCTGATGTTCGACGAGCCGGTGAACGGGCTCGACCCCGAGGGCATCCACTGGATCCGCAATCTGATGAAGGCGCTCGCCTTTGAAGGGCGTACCATCTTCGTCTCGTCCCATCTGATGAGCGAAATGGCCCTCACCGCCGACCACTTGATCGTGATCGGCCAGGGGCGGCTGCTGGCCGACACCTCGATGGCGGACTTCATCCAGCAGAACTCCCGCAGTTTTGTCCGGCTCCGCTCCCCGCAGCAGGAGCGGCTGCGGGACGTGCTGCACCAGGAGGGTTTCGCCGCGGTCGAGTCGGGGGCGGGCGGGACGCTGGAGATCGACGGCGCGACCACCGAGGAACTGGGCGAGCTGGCGGCGCGTCATCAGCTCGTCCTGCATGAACTGAGCGCGCAGCGCGCCTCGCTGGAGGAGGCGTTCATGCAGATGACGGCGGCCTCGGTGGAGTACCACGCGCACGGTACGCCGGGGGGCGCGCCGTCGAGCGCACCGCCCGCGCCGGAACCGGTGCCCCAGTGGGGCCAGACCTATCAGAGCGGCAAGGGGGCCTGAACCATGGCATCGGTACCCGCGGTCCTCCAGTCCGAGTGGACCAAGATCCGTACGGTGTCGTCGACGACCTGGACGCTGGCGTGCGCGTTCCTGGTGACGGTCGCCATCGGTGCCGCGCTCTGCGCGGTGTTCAACGCGACGTTCGACGATCTGTCGGCGCGCGAACGGCTCAGCTTCGATCCGACGTTCGCCAGTTTCTCCGGGATGATTCTCGGCCAGCTGGCGATGGTGGTCTTCGGTGTGCTGGTGGTCGGCACGGAGTACAGCTCCGGCATGATCCGCACCTCTTTGGCGGCGGTCCCCCAGCGCGGCACGTTCATCTTCAGCAAGATGGCGGTGGCCACCGCCCTGGCGCTGGCCGTGGGCCTGGCGACGAGCTTCGCCGCGTTCTTCATCGGCCAGGCCCTCCTGGGCGAGCACCGCACCACCCTGGGCGCCGACCATGTGCTGCGCGCCGTCGTCGGCGGCGGCCTGTACATGGGTCTGATCGCGCTGTTCTCCATGGCCGTGGCGACGATGCTCCGCAGCTCGATGCTGGCCCTCGGCATCCTGATGCCCTTCTTCTTCCTGGTCTCCCAGATCCTCTCCGCGGTCCCCAAGGTCAAGACGGCCGCCCGCTACTTCCCCGACCAGGCCGGCTCCAAGATCATGCAGGTCGTCCCCGACGCCATGGGCAGCGCCAAGGCCCCCTACGGCCCCTGGGAGGGCCTGGGCATCATGGTCCTGTGGGTCCTCGCCGCCCTCGTCGGCGCCTTCCTGGTGATCAAGAAGCGCGACGCCTAGTTGTACTGACCCGCCGGGACGCGGGGCTGCGCCACCGTCGTGAGGGGATCGTTACGGCTTGGCCGGAACCGTCAGGGCCCGGATATCCTCTGAAGCCTTACGGGGGGCGTAGGGCACGACGGCCTGGGCCCCGACGACCAATGAAGTCGATGGGGCTGGAGAATGATCGAGGCAGTCGGCCTGACCAAGCGCTACGGCGCCAAGACGGCCGTGTACAACCTTTCGTTTCAGGTGCGGCCGGGTGCCGTGACCGGGTTCCTCGGTCCCAATGGTTCGGGTAAGTCGACGACCATGCGGATGATCCTCGGACTCGACAACCCCACCTCGGGGACGGTGACGATCGGGGGGCTGCCCTTCCGGGCGGTGCCGAACGCGCCGCGGCAGGTCGGGGCGCTGCTGGACGCCAAGGCGGTCCACGGCGGGCGCAGCGCGCGCAATCATCTGCTGTCGCTGGCGCAGCTCTCCGGGATCCCCCCGCGCCGGGTCGACGAGGTGCTCGGGGTCGTCGGACTCCAGGAGGTCGCCCGAAAGCGGTCCAAGGGGTTCTCCCTCGGCATGGGGCAGCGGCTCGGGATCGCGGCGGCGCTGCTCGGCGACCCGCAGGTGCTGCTCTTCGACGAGCCGGTCAACGGGCTCGACCCGGAGGGCATCCTCTGGGTCCGGAATCTGATGAAGCAACTCGCCACCGAGGGGCGCACGGTCTTCGTCTCCTCGCATCTGATGAGCGAGATGGCGCTGACCGCCGACCATCTGATCGTGATCGGGCGGGGGCAACTGCTCTCGGACATGAGCGTCAAGGACTTCATTTCGGCCAACTCCGCGGACTTCGCCCGGGTGCGTACGCCGCAGGAGGAGCCGCAGCAGCGCGAGAAGCTGACGGCCGCGCTCACCGAGGCCGGCGGGCAGGTGCTGTCGGAGCCCGACGGCGCCCTGCGGGTGACCGGGCTGCCGCTGCCGAGGATCAGCGATCTGGCGCACGAGTCGGACGTACGGCTGTGGGAGCTGTCACCGCATCAGGCGTCCCTGGAGGAGGCGTACATGCGGATGACGCAGGGCGCGGTCGACTACCGCTCGACGGAGGACCAGAAGTCGGGTCTGATGCAGCCGGGGCCGCCACAGGGGTGGGCGGGCGGGCCGCACATCCCGGAGGTGCCGCAGCAGGGGTGGTACGCGCCCCCGCCGCCGCAGCAGGGAGCGAATCCTTACGCCACCCCGGCCGCGCCCGGCCCGGCCGTAGTTCCGCCGCCCCCGCCCCCCGCGCCCGGCCCGGGTGGCGGTCCGCAACCCCAGGCCCCCGCGCCCGGCCCGGCCGCCGCACCCACCGATCCGACCACGCCCGAGGACGCCCGATGACCACCCCCTACCAGCAGCCGGGCGCGCCCGCCGCCTCGTACGCCTCGCCGATCCCCATCCGCAGGGCCACTCTCGGTGACGCGCTCGCCTCCGAGTGGACCAAGATCCGTTCCGTACGCTCCACGATGTGGACGCTCGGTGTCATGATCGCGCTGCTCGTCGGCATCGGGCTCCTCATCGCGGTGGGCGTCTCCGCCTCCGAAGCGGACCCGGAGAACGACGAGATCCTCATTCTCGGTTTCTTCGGCGTGCTGCTCGGCAGCGTCTGTGTGATCACCCTGGGCGTGCTGACGATAGCGTCGGAGTACAGCACCGGGATGATCAGGACCACGCTGACCGCCTGCCCCTCGCGCGCCCGGGTGCTGACCGCGAAGGCGATCGTCTACTTCCTGCTCGTCTTCGCCGTCACGGCCGTCACGACGACGACGGTCGCCGCCTTCCAGGTCGCGATGCTCGGCGACGGCTGGCCCAGCGCGGGGACCTGGTTCCGCGCGACGATCGGCGTCAGCCTCTACATCGCGTTCCTCGGACTGCTGTCGCTCGCCGTGGGCTCGCTGATCCGCCACTCGGCGGGCGCGATCACCGTGATGATCGGTGTGGTCCTGCTGCCGCTCGTGCTCGCGATGTTCATGTTCTCGGAGTCCCTCAACAGCGTCCGTGAGTTCCTGTTCGAGTACTCGATCCCGAGCCAGCTCTCGGTCCTGTACGACAACTCCGTGGTGGAGAGCGGCCCCCAGGGCTGGGAACCGCTGTGGATCATGATCATCGTCGCGGCCGTCGCGCTCGGCGGCGCGTACGCGGCGCTCAACGCACGGGACGTGTAGCAGCCGGGGCCGACCCTGCGGGACGGCCGCCGGGACACCTGCCCGCGGAACGGGCCCGGTGACGGTCCGGGCTCAGTACTTCGGCGCGTTACGGGACCGCTGCACCCGGGTGGTGCGGCGGTCCTTCGCGTTCCAGCACGCCTTGTGCCAGTGCCGCCGGTCGTCCACCCCGCCCTGCGCCGGCCAGGCCACCACGTGCGGGACGGCGGACGGGATCTCCTGGTCGCACCCCGGGCAGCGGTACCGCTTGCCCGCGGCACTTGCGCCCGCGACATGGCGGACCGACCACTCCTCCCCCTGCCAGGATTCGGTACGGCCGAAGCCGCCGTACCGGTCGCCCGGTTCGCCGGGCTGCGCAGAGGACTTGTCGCCGCCCTTGGGGCGGTTGCGGCGGGGGGACACGTGGCACCTCACGGGGCAAGTGGGGACGTTTCCTTTCGTGTCCCAGCCTACGGGCCGCGGTCGGGGGTACAGGTACGTCACGGCGGGAGACCGCGCCCGCCACCGGGCCGGTTACCGGAAAATCGCAAGAACTTCACTTTTGCCCGTGCCTTTGGCACGTGTCTGGCGTTATTGCCGACAGGGGGAGTCACGCGTCGGCCGCAAGGAGGCAGAAGGCGATGCGCGTAGGGACGTTCGTACTGGCCGCTCAGTTCCCGGGCCAGGGTCAGGGGGAGGCGCTGCACCGGGCGGTGCGGTCCGCCGAGGTCGCCGAGGAATCAGGGCTGGATTCGGTCTGGCTGGCCGAGCACCACTTCGTGCCGTACGGCGTGTGCCCGTCGGCGGTGACGCTCGCCGCGCTGCTGCTCGGCCGCACCCGCAGGATCCGCGTCGGCACCGCGGTGAGCGTGCTGCCCAGCGCGCATCCGGTGGCGCTCGGCGAGCAGGCCGTACTGCTGCATCTCACCAGCGGGGGAAGGTTCTCCCTCGGCGTGGGCCGCGGTGGCCCCTGGGTCGATCTGGAGGTCTTCGGCTCCGGCCTGCGGGCGTACGAGAGCGGGTTCCCGGAGTCCCTCGATCTGCTGCTGCGCTGGCTGCGGGAGCCGGCCGTCGGCGCCGACGGCGAGCGGTACCGCTTCCGTGAGGTCCCCGTCGTGCCCCGGCCCGACGAGGTGATCGGCGGCCCCCCGCAGGGGCCCGAGGTCATCGTCGCCTGCACCTCTCCGGGGAGCGTGCGGCTGGCCGCCGAGCGCGGGCTGCCGATGCTGCTCGGGATGCACTGCGGTGACGAGGACAAGGCGGAGATGGTCGCGCTGTGGCGGCGGCACGCCCTGGCGGCGGGCCACTCCCCCGAGGACATCGCGGCGGCCGGGCATGTGTCGGCCGGGGTGGCCCAGCTCGCGGACCGCGGCAGCGAGGCCAGGGAGACCCTCCTCAAGGCCATGCCGGGCTGGCTCCGGCAGGGGCTGGCCGCGCACATCACCGTCGACGGCCGGCACCGGGCGATGCGCGACCCCGTGGCGTACACGGAACTGCTGTGCTCGCTGCACCCGGTCGGCTCGCCCCGGCTCGCCGCCGACCGTCTGGCCGCCACCGCCGAGCGGACCGGCATCAGCCGCTTCGCGCTGCTCACGGAGGGCTCGGGCGACCTCACGACGACCGAGGAGAACGTACGGCGGCTGGGGCGGGACGTCGTCCCCCTGCTGACCTGAGGCGCCGGAGTCCCGGACGGGCCCGCCGCGACCGTACGCCCGGGGCCGCCGGGCCGGCCTGCGGTCGCGGTTCTCCGGCGCGGAGATCCGCCGCCGGCCGTGCACGGCGGGCACGGCCGGACGGCTCTCACCCCGGACGGAGCCGGGCGGCTCGGCCCGGCACCGCCGGGGACGGGGGCTCGGAAAGCACTCGGGCGCGGGCCCCGGGACGAGGCCCCGGCACGATCCCGCGCATCGCCGCCGCCCCGCACCAGACGCACCTCCCGCGATGCGGAGCGGCGGCACAAGACATCAGCAGTCGCGCAGTTCGGACGACTGGTTGAGCAACTGGCCCCGGATGGAGGTGAAGCGGGCGAGCCGCTCGTCCACCGAGGGATCCAGCGGGAACACCGCGACGCGGTGGCAGTTCTGGAATGCGAGCCGCACCCCGAAGTGCCGTTGCAGCGCACCGCGAATCGCGTCACTCGCGAGCGCGCGCAGCAGCTGACCACGTGCCTGCTCGTCCGGCGGAGGCGTCTGGTTGTCGGCGAACTCGCCGCCGTCGACCTTCAGCTGTGCCACCAGAGAACTGATCATCTCCCACGCGAAGGGCAGGGAGGTCCGGACGCAGTCGACGAATGCTGCTTCGTCGACCTCGCCTCGCTCGGCCTGCTCCAACAGCGCCGGTGAGACGTCGAGCGACATGGGTTCTCCTCTCGCGACCCCGGACTCCGGGGCCTTACGGGCAGGGAAACAGGCACCGGAAAACGCCGACATGCGCAGGACGCATGGCGACGCAGAGTGTGCGTCCGGCAACCTCACGCATCCACGTTAAGCGCGCCGTCGAGCCCGCACCAGAAGATTGGGCATACAACCAGCCAGAAACGAACAGGGACAAGTGGGACGACCCGAAGTTCCTCAGCCAGCCTCAGTAGAGGGTGACGACCGCGGGACGCAGGGGGAATCGCGCGGGGCGGCGTACGTCGAGTAGCGTTGCCGACCATGCGCCTCGTCATCGCCCGCTGTTCCGTCGACTACGCGGGCCGGCTCACCGCCCACCTGCCCTCCGCCCCCCGTCTGATCCTCGTGAAGGCAGACGGCAGCGTCTCCATCCACGCGGACGACCGGGCGTACAAACCGCTGAACTGGATGTCCCCTCCCTGCACACTCAAGGAGGGCGACGACAGTGTCTGGACGGTCATCAACAAAGCGGGCGAAAAACTGATCATCACCATGGAGGAGGTCCTCCATGACTCCTCGCACGAACTGGGCGTGGACCCGGGCCTGATCAAGGACGGTGTCGAGGCGCACCTCCAGGAGCTGCTGGCGGACCGGATCGAGACCCTGGGCCAGGGCTACACCCTGATCCGCCGCGAATACCCCACGGCCATCGGCCCGGTCGACATCCTGTGCCGGGACGCCGACGGCTCGACGGTCGCGGTCGAGATCAAGCGCCGTGGGGAGATCGACGGTGTGGAGCAGCTGACGCGCTATCTGGAGCTGCTGAACCGCGATCCTCATCTCGCGCCGGTGAAGGGCGTGTTCGCCGCGCAGGAGATCAAGCCCCAGGCGCGGGTGCTGGCGACGGACCGCGGCATCGGATGCGTGGTGCTGGACTACGACGCGCTGCGCGGCATCGAGGACGACAAGCTCCGGCTCTTCTGAGACCTCGCCCGGGACACCGGGCACCCGGGCCCCGGCCCTCCTCACGGGCGAAGGCGGGCCCGGCCAGGCCCGGTTGTCCGGTTCGCCCCGGTGAACGCCGGGTGCGGTGGCGGGAGTACGTGAGACGGCCCCGGGTGGCATCGCCGCCCGGGGCCGTACGCATGGGGACCGTACCCAGGAGGCCGTACGACGGCAGGGCGGCACGGGGCACGGGGCCGTACGCCCGGGTGCCGCCGCCGGACCGTCAGACGGCCGGCGGCTCCTGGGACACATCCCGCGACGCCTGCTCGGAGCTCGCGCCGACCGGAGCACCGACGGTCGTCGGCGCACTCGACGAGTCCGAGGGGCTCGGCGAGGAGGTGTCGGTCGGCGTGGCCGAAGAGGGCGGCTTGGGGCTGCTCGACGAGGACGGCGTGTTCTGCCCCGGCTTCGGCGGCGACGGCTTCCCCGGCTTCGGCGGGCGCGGCGGGCGCGGCGACTCCTCCTGCCGGGGCGGGGACGGAGCGAGGGGCGGGAGGAAGCGCGGCGGCGACGAGCCCGTACGCACCGGGACCCGGGCCGGTGTGCCGGGCGGGGCGTCACCGGCCGCGGGCGTGTCGGCCTCCAGCCCGTCGTCACCGGTGTCCTCGGTCGCCGACTGCTCGGTCCCGACCCGGCCGGCGGGCGCCTCCCGCTCGTCGGACACGGCCCCGAGCGTCGCGACCGTGCCCAGGACGGCGGCGAGCAGCGCCCCCGCGCCCGCGGCGACGAGATTGCGGCGGGCCCCGCCGAGGAAGGTCCGGCGGCGTGCGCCGGGTGCCTCGTCGTCGTGGGGATCGTCGCCGTACGCGCCCGGGTCGTACGGCCCGTCGCGCGAGACCAGGTGCTCGGGCTCGTCGGACCCCTCCGCCGGGCTGCCGCCGGGCTCACCCGGGGGCGGCGGCGCGATCTCCTGCTGCGACCAGGGCCCCGGGGCGCCCGGGATGTGGTCCGGCGACTCCTCGGGGCCCGGGTCGGGCGCGGTGCCCCCGCCCGCCCGGCCGGAGCGCCACGGGGAGGCCGGCGCGCCCCGCCCGTGGTCGGTGACGAGGGCCAGCGCCCGGCGGCTCGCGGCGGTGCCCTTCTTGTCGGAGAGCGCACCGCGCATCCCGATCGACGTCTCCAGCGCGGCGCGCGCCCGGTCCGGATTGCCGGTGCAGAGCGCGAGGATGCCCAACTCATGGTGGAAGTACGCCTCTTCGGCGACCTGCCCCGCTATTCGGGCGGCTTCGGAGCCGATGCGGAGCACCCGTTCCCAGGCCCCCCAGTGCAGCCCGGCGGCCAGGGCGGGCGCCGCGCTGCGGGCGAGGAGGACGGCCGCGCTGGCGTGCCCGGCCCGCTTGCCCTGCACCAGGGCCGCCAGGACGGCGACCACGGCGTCCGCCTCGGCCGCGACGCGCTCGGGGGTGACCGAGGGGTGCGCGGCCCACCAGGCGTAGTGCCGGGCCGCGGTACGGGCGTGGGTGGCGGACTCGGCCGCGTCGTCGCCGTACCCCTTCTCCCTCAGCTGGGTCACCGCGCCCGGGGACAGCCGGTAGCGTGCTCCGGCCGCGGAGAGCAGACCGCATCCCAGCAGCTCGCCGAGCGCCGCGTCCGCGTGGGTGTCCCCGACGAGCGCGGGCAGATGCGCCTGGTGCGGGACCTCGCCGCCGAGGGCGACGGCGAAGCGCAGGGTCTGCCGGGCGGCGGCGCTGAGCCGGGAGGCGAGCAGCGCGGCGGGCGCGGCCCCCTGTCCCAGCGTCGGCAGCGGCACCTCGGCGTTCCTGGCGCCCTCGAACGGGGAGAGGTCCTCGAAGGCGTCCGGGTCGTCGCGCAGTTCGTCGCACTGCCGCAGCAGCGCGCCGGCCTGGACGAACCGCAGCGGCAGTCCCTGGGACTCGAACCACAGGTCCCCGGCCCAGTTGGTCTCGTCCTCGGTGAGCGGCCGGTCGACGACCCGCTCCAGCAGCTCCAGCGAGGCACCGCGGCTGAGCCCGGCGAGGGTGACCTCGTCGAGCCGTGCGCCGGGGGCGGGCTCGGGGAGGCCGGGGGCGGCGGAGAGCAGAAAGGCGCACTCGGGCGCCGCGGCCAGCAGGTCGTTCAGGGCCGGGCCGCCGAACGCCAGGTCGTCGAGGACGACGACGGCCCCGATCTCCCGTACCCGGGCGAGGAGTTCGGCGCGGCCCAGCCGGTGGCGCGGTGTGCTGTGCAGGGCCGCGAACAGGTCGTACAGCAGCTCGGTCGCGGTGCGGTGCAGTCCGTTGAGGCGTACGACGCCGTCGGGTGCGAGACCGGCGCAGTCCTCGGCGACGAGGTCGAGCAGCGTGGTGCGCCCGGAGCCCTCGGGTCCGGTGAGCCGTACGGAACGGCCGCGGCCCAGCAGCCGGGTGACACGCTCGTGGACCTCGTCGCGCTCCAGCAGCGGGAGCCGGGGCGCGGCCGGTCCCGCGGGTACGGGCGGCTTCGCGGCGCGTTCGGCCTCGGCGCGCTGGGCGTGGGTGCGCCGCCGGGGCTCCGGCGGCCAGTCCCGGCCCTCGTGGGCGCCACCGGGCGGGCGGGGTCCGATCTCGCTGCCGTCGACCGGATTGACGGTGAGCAGAAGGTCTCCGGAGATCAGCTGCACGGTCCGGGCGGGCGCCGGCGTGGACTGGGCGAGGTCCGGCGCGCCCGGGTCGCGCGGGGCGCGTGGTCGGCCCGCGCCCTCGCCAGAAGTGTCCTTGTCCATGGTTCAAGCCCCCAGATGCGCTGTCGCACAGGTTCGTTCCCGCCGGAGTGGTGGTGGAGCCCCTGGCGGAGCGGGGTGTGCGGAGGTCCCCTCCCGATGCCTCCGTATGCCCCGCCGCCTTGGTGGTCCGTGTCCGGCGACCCGCCGTCCGGCGGCGCGCGGGCGCGCCGAAGCGGCGAGTGGAACCGAACCCTAGACGCTGGAGACCCACTACCCAACCGGCGGGGTACCGCCCCGTCCGCGACGTCACGATCCCATGAGAATTGCGAGCGTCGTACAGTTCGCGCCACAGGTCGTACGGTTCGCACCCCGCGTCTTCGGGTCCGCTCCGGGTCCGCCCCGGATTCACTCCGGGCGGGATGCGCACCGGTCAGGCCGTTCTGTTCGCCGCGGGACCGGGTTCGGGCGCGCGTCCGCTCACGTTCCGGAGCCCGGTCCCGTCGCGGTCACGGCCGGGTTCGCCGTCGGGGCTCGCGACCGGGACCGGGGGTGCGGCCAAGGTCCGCGCGGCCCCGAGGCTCACACCCGGGGAAGCGATTCGGCGGCGAGGCCGCCCTCGATCGCGAGGATGCGGTGCAGCCGGGTGGCCACCAGCAGTCGCTGCATCTGCGGTGGCACTCCGCGCAGTACGAGCCGGCGGCCGCACCGGCCGGCCCTGCGGTGGGCACCCATGATGACCCCGAGCCCGGTGGCGTCCCAGGAGTCGAGGCCGGTCAGGTCGAGCACCAGGTCCCCGTCCCCGTCGTCGACGGCCGAGTGCAGGACCGTACGGGCGTCCGCCGCGCTGCGGACGTCGAGGCGGCCCCCGACGACCAGCTCGGTGTGGTCGCCCCTGATGTGCATATGCGCTCCCCAAGAGTGCTTCATTGCCCTGTGGCTTGCGTCTCCGGCCGCCCTCGCGCCCCTGACGGCTCCGGCGGCACTTCCGTCGTCTGTCGTCTGTCTTCGTCTTCTGTCTTTCAACAACTGACGGCAAAGGAGCCGGTCCAGTTGCTGCTTGTAAGCGAACCGATACCGAATTCACCCCGAAGGGTGATCATCGGGGACCCGCTCACACCGGCCCGGAGCTGCCCGGATCGGCCGGCGCGCGGTCGGTCCCGCCCGCCCGGCGGGTCTCAGTAGGTGTAGAAGCCCTGCCCGCTCTTGCGGCCGATGTCACCGGCGTCCACCATCCGGCGCATCAGCTCCGGCGGGGCGAACTTCTCGTCCTGGCACTCCGTGTAGATGTTCTCGGTGGCGTGCAGCAGGATGTCGACACCGGTCAGGTCGGCCGTGGCGAGCGGTCCCATGGCATGGCCGAAGCCCAGCTTGCAGGCGATGTCGATGTCCTCGGCGGACGCGACGCCCGACTCGTACAGCCGGGCCGCCTCGACGACGAGCGCCGAGATGAGCCGGGTGGTGACAAAACCCGCGACATCGCGGTTGACGACGATGCACGTCTTGCCGACCGACTCGGCGAACTCCCGTGTGGTGGCGAGGGTCTTGTCGCTCGTCTTGTAGCCGCGGACGAGTTCGCACAGCCGCATCATCGGCACGGGCGAGAAGAAGTGGGCGCCGATGACCCGCTCCGGACGCTCCGTCACGGCCGCGATCTTGGTGATCGGGATGGCGGAGGTGTTGGAGGCCAGCACGGTGTCGTCGCGGACGAGCCTGTCGAGCGCACGGAAGATCTCGTGCTTGATCTCCAGCTTCTCGAAGACCGCCTCGACGACGATGTCCGCGTCGGCGACCGCGTCCAGGTCGGTCGTGGTGGTGATGCGCGCCAACGAGGCCTCGGCGTCGGCGGCTTCGAGGGTGCCCTTGGACACGAACCTGTCGTACGACGATCTGATGCCGTCCTTGCCACGGGTCAGGGCCTCGTCGGTGACATCGCGCAGGACGACGTCCCAGCCCGCCCGGGCCGAGACCTGCGCGATGCCGGACCCCATGAGTCCGGCCCCGATGACGGCGAGCTTCCCGGCCACTTCGGCACCCCTTAACATCCGTTTACATTGCGCCCTGGGGCGGAGGTTAGCGCTCGTGGGGGGCCATGTGGCGGTGAAGAGATGCGCGTCACGTCTCAGATGACGGACATCACACCCGCGCCGCTCATTCGGAGGTGCGCACGGCGTAGTTGAGGAGCCGTTCCCCGAGAAGGCTCTCGATCTCGTCGACGACGCCGAGCGTGTCTCGGGAGACGTCCTCGGGCCGGCGGCCCGCCATCATCCCGCGGCGGACGGCCTCGGTCACGGACTGGTGGATCCAGTCGATCTGTCCGGCCACCAGGGCGGGCAGCGGATCGCCCGGGGCGGCGGCGGTCGCCTCGCGCAGGGTCTGCTCCAGCCGTTCGACCGCCCGCTGCTGGAGCCGGGCGAGCCCGGCGCGCAGCGTGGCCGCGTCCTGGACGACCAGCAGGAAGCGTTCATGGCCCGCCGCCAGCCCCACGCGCGGCGACACCGACTCGACCTCGGCGCGCAGCTCGCGCAGGACGGCCGCGGCGGCGGACTCCCCCGCGTCCCGGCCCCGCACCCAGCGGGAGAGCTGTTCCACCAGGTCGTCGCCTCGGTCGAGGAAGAGCTCTTCCTTGGTGGCGAAGTAGTTGTAGACGGTGTTGACCGACACGTCGGCGGCTTCGGCGACCTCGGCGATGGTGACCGCGTCGAAGCCGCGCTCCACGAAGAGGCCGGTGGCCGTGTCGGAGATGAGCTGCCGCGTCTGCCGCTTCTTGCGCTCTCTCAGTCCCTCGCGTTCGCGCTCCCGCTGTGCCTCGGTCATGGGCTCATCGTAGCTTTCCTGGACCGATGCAAATATTTGTGTCCGCTGAATTTTTGGTGTCGTTGCAATTTTTCAGTTGCTCTGGTTTTCTGAGGTCATGGCAATCATCAGTACGGCCGGGCTCGCCCGGACCTTCCAGACCAAGCAGGGCCCGGTGGAGGCGGTGCGGGGCATCGACCTTCGGGTCGGCGGCGGCGAGATCGTCGGCCTGCTCGGCCCGAACGGGGCGGGCAAGACGACCACCCTGCGGATGCTCACCACGCTGCTGCCCCCGACGGGCGGCGCGGCCACGGTCGCCGGATGCGATCTGGCGCGCGACCCCGGGGGCGTACGGAAGCGGACCGGGTACGTCGCCCAGTCCGGCGGGCTCGACCCCCAGATCACCGTGCGGGAGGAGCTGGTCACCCAGGGACGGCTCTACCGGCTGCCCAGGGCCGAGGCAGTGGCGCGGGCGGAGGAGCTGGCGGAGGAACTCGGCCTCGGCGATCTGCTGGAGCGCCGGGTCGCGGCCCTCTCCGGCGGCCAGCGGCGCAGGCTCGACATCGCGATGGCGCTCACCCACCGGCCCGATGTGCTCTTCCTCGACGAGCCCACCACGGGACTCGACCCCGGCAGCCGGGCCGACCTGTGGAAGCTGGTGCGGCGGCTGCGCGACGAGCACGGCACGACCGTCCTGCTCACCACGCACTACCTCGACGAGGCCGACGCGCTCGCCGACCGGCTCGTCGTCATCGACAAGGGCCTGGTCGCCGCCGACGGCACCCCGGCCGCGCTGAAGCTGGAGCACACGGGATCGGCCGACGCGCCGCTCCAGGAGGCGTTCCTCGCGATCACGGGGCGCGGCCCCGCCACCGCCGACCCCTCTCCCCTGTCGGTCTAGGCCCCCCTCTTCTCTGTCCGCCCAGGGCGCCGTTCCCGCCCGTCCAGGGCCGTTCCGGCCCGTCCCGGCCGGACAGGCCCGTATCAGGAGTTCCCATGCTGCTGCACGACACCGGACTGGTCTTCGGGCGCTACGCCCGGCAGGCCCTGCGCTCCCGCTTCCATCTCCTCTTCGGCGCACTCATGCCGCTGCTCTACCTCCTCTTCTTCGGGCCGCTGCTCACCGGGCTGCCGCTGGACTCCCGAGGCGACTCCTGGCAGGTCCTGGTGCCGGGCCTGCTCCTTCAGCTCGCGCTCTTCGGCGCGTCCTTCTCCGGGATCGCGGTCATCATCGAGAACAGCCAGGGCGTCGTGGAGCGGATGCGGGTGACCCCCGTCAGCCGGCTCGCGCTGCTGCTGGGCCGGGTGCTGCGCGACGCGGCCCTCCTCGTCTTCCAGGCCGTACTGCTGGTGCTCACCGCGCTGGCGATGGGGCTGCGGGCTCCCCTCGGCGGGATCCTGATCGGCTTCGCGTTCGTCGGTCTGCTGACCGTCTCCCTGGCCTCCCTGTCGTACGCGCTGGCGCTCCGCGTCCGCGCCCCGCAGGAGTTCGGCCCGGTGATCAACGCGGTCACCATGCCCGCAATGCTGCTGTCCGGGCTGATGCTGCCGATGACCCTCGGACCCGGATGGCTCGACGCGCTCTCGCACGTCATGCCGCTGCGCTATCTGGTGGACGCGACGCGGGACGCGTACACGGGCGCCTACGCGACGGCGTCGATGCTGTACGGGGTGCTGGTCGCCCTGGGCTTCGCGGCGCTCGCCGTGACGGTGGGCACACGTGTCTTCCGCAGGGCCAGTGCGTAACTAGGCTGGCACCATGGTCAATCTGACGCGCATCTACACCCGGACCGGCGACCGGGGCACGACGTCGCTGGGCGACATGAGCAGGGTCCCCAAGACGGATCTGCGGATCGCCGCCTACGCCGACACCAACGAGGCGAACGCCGTGCTCGGCACGGCGATCGCGCTGGGGCGGCTACCGGAGGATGTCGTCCAGGTCCTCACCCGGGTCCAGAACGACCTCTTCGACGTGGGCGCGGACCTCTCGACCCCGGTCGTGGAGAACCCCGCGCATCCGCCGCTGCGGGTCGAGCAGTTCTACATCGACCGGCTGGAGAAGGACTGCGACCGCTTCCTGGAGCAGTTGGAGAAGCTCCGCAGCTTCATCCTCCCGGGCGGCACACCGGGCGCCGCGCTGCTGCACCACGTCTGCACCGTCGTACGGCGGGCGGAGCGCTCGACCTGGGCTGCGCTGGAGGTCCACGGCGAGACGATGAACCCCCTCACGGCCACGTATCTGAACCGGCTCTCCGACCTGGTGTTCATCCTGGCGCGGACGGCCAACAAGGAGCTGGGCGATGTGCTGTGGATCCCGGGCGGGGAGCGCTGAGGGGGTTTGCTCCGCCCGGGGCGGGTGGCCCCGGGCGTGGCGTGACCGCGCCTGCTCGGTACGGGGCCGGGTGACCGCCCGCGCACCGTGACCGCCCGCGATCCGTCCGGGGCGGGTGGCCACCCGCGTACCGTGGCCGCCTCCCCCGCGTCCTCCGTCCCCGACCGCCGGACGGGTCGGGCCGTGCCCCCGGCTGCTCGTCCCGTGACCGGCCCGATGGTGCCCATAGGGCGCCTCTGATGGATCAGGCTGGGTCAGTGAGCGGGGTCTGCTGCCGTGGATCGCAAGGCGGAGGGGGAAGCCACTGCGGTGGGGGTACCCCCGTGCCCGCAGGGCACAGGGGGCCATGGGCGACCGACGCCAACGCGGCAAGACGCTGTACCAGGGCACGCGAGCCCAGCAAGATCCAACAGAAACGCCCTAACCCCGGCCCGGGGACGGGGCCGAGGGCGGTGGCGGTACGGCCGCGCGGGCTCGGAGCCCGCTGCCCGGCCGCGCACCGGCTCGGGCCGCGGCCGGAAACCCAGAGCGCGGCCCCCGGACCGCCGCACATCGGTCCCGCGCGCCGCACATCAGTCCCGCCGGACGCCGACCCGCTCCTGTGCGTGCTTCTCCCCCGCGGGCTCCTTCTTCGGCCACACCACGTACGCCAGCACGATCAGCCCGTGAATGGCCGCGAACTTCCATGCCTGGCCGATCCAGCTCTCCAGCGAACCGCTGCGCCCCGGGTCGTCGACGTACAGGATCGAGAGCCACAGCAGCCCGGTCGCCACCACCGCGCCGATCAGCGTGCCGAACCAGACCTTGGTCTCGTGCCATGCGCGCTGCATGCCGTACTGCGGCGGCTTCACCGGCGGCGGCGCGCCGCCGAAACGATGGGCCGCGATACCGTCGAGCCACATGACCGTGCGGTGACCGTGGCCGACGGTGTAGCCGATGTAGAGCGCGGCCAGACCGTGCTGCCAGCTGGGCTGCGCCCCGTTCTTCAGATCGATCGCGGTCACGATGAGCAGGACGACCTCCAGCACGGGCTCGCACAGCAGCAGCGCCATGCCCAGCCGTGGCTTCTTCAGCAGATAGCGCGATCCGAGCCCCGCGGCCAGCAGCACCCAGAACCCGATCTCGCAGGTCACGATCAGTGCGACGATCACAGCCTCCTCCTTTCACCGCTTCCAGCTTCCCGGCCGCCGGGCCGCCGTTCGTCGTCACGGGTGACGAAGTGGCCCTGCATCCTTCGATGTACTCGCGGCTCACTCCAGCCGAGGAGGCGGTCGGGGCCCGCCTGCGTGTTTGATGGGACGGTGACCGTTCCCCGCCCCCACCGTGACGATGTCCACATCGCTGTCGTCGGGCTGCTCGGCGGTGCACTGCTGTGGTCCCTGGAGCTCTACACCCAGCGGGGGGAGCAGATCTTCCCCGCCTGGGCGGCCCTGGTGCCGCTCACGGTGATCTGCTGCCAGACGGTGTTCCGCCGGTCCCTTCCGCTGACCACCCTCGCGGTCGCCACCGTCGCGCTGACCGCCGACCGGTTCACCGTCGGCAACCTGGTGACGATCATCCTGTTCACCGACGGGGTGTACGCCGCCGTGGTGTACGGGTCCCCGAAGGCCGCCCGGATGATCCCCGTGATCACCGGGATCATCACGGTCTCCGCGACCGCGGGCCTGCTGGCGTACACCCGCGAGCCGGTCGGACTGTTGTTCGGTGTGTTCATCGGGCTCCTCACCTTCGGCCCGGCCACGACCGGCGCGATCATCCGCAACCACCGGGAGGCCGCCGAGGCGGCGAGGCTGCGCGCCGAGCAGACCGCGCTGCTGGCCGAGATGGACCGGGCCCAGGCGGTGACGGCCGAGCGGTCCCGGATGGCCCGGGAGCTGCACGACATGGTGGCCAACCATCTCTCCGCGATCGCGATCCACTCCACCGCGGCGCTCTCCCTGGACGACCCCGGGACCACCCGGACGGCGCTCGGGGTGATCCGCGAGAACAGCGTCGCGGGACTGGCTGAAATGCGTCGGTTGATCGGGCTGCTCCGGGACAACAGCGACGACCGGGAACCCTCCGCCCGCCCCACACTCGCGGGCCTCGCCGCGCTGGTCGAGCAGGCCCGTACCAACGGAGCCCCGAGCGGGCTCACCTTCACCCTCGACGACCGCTGCGGGCCGTCACCGGCGAAGGCGGCCGGGACCGGCGCCGAGGCCCCGGCGGGAGCCCCGGCCGGCACGGTCACCGGTCCGGGAGCCGCCCCCGGGGGCAGACCCGCCGTCCCGGCACCGGTCGAGCTGGCGGTGTACCGGATCGTGCAGGAGTCCCTCACCAACGCGCTCAAGCACGCCGGGTCGGGCGAGGTCCGCATCACCCTCACCCATGCCCCCGGCCGGAACCTGACCGTGACGGTCACCAGCCCCTTCGGCTCCCGCACGGGCCCCCGCGCGCCCGGCTCCGGCGCGGGCCTGGTCGGTATGCGCGAGCGCGTCGCCCTGCTGGACGGAGACTTCGAGGCGGGCCCCGTGGAGGGACCCGCCGGGGGACCGGAGAAGATCTGGCGGGTGCGGGCGGTTCTGCCCGTACGGGACGACAAGGAGCCATCCGCATGACCGGTGAGCCCCGCACCGACGAGACGGACGAGGGAAGGGAGCACCGGCGTGTGCGCGTGCTGGTGGCCGAGGACCAGAGCGCGGTACGTGCCGGGCTGGTCCTCATCCTGCGCAGCGCGGCCGACATGGAGGTCGTCGCCGAGGCCGCCGACGGCGAGGAGGCCGTGCGCCTGGCCCGTGAACTCCGGCCGGACCTGGTCCTGATGGACATTCAGATGCCGTTGCTGGACGGGGTCTCGGCGACCCGGCTGATCGTCTCCGAACAGCTCGCCGATGTCCTGATCCTGACCACCTTCGATCTGGACGAGTACGTCTTCGGTTCGCTGCGCGCGGGCGCCGCGGGCTTTCTGCTGAAGAACACCGACGCCCGGGACCTGCTGGACGCGGTCCGCACGGTGGCGCGCGGCGAGGGCCTGATCGCCCCGGCCGTGACCCGCCGGCTGATCGCCGAGTTCGCGACGCAGCGGCCGGTTCGCTCCCCCGGCGCGCCCGACCCCTCGATCCTCGACGCGCTGACCCGCCGTGAGCGCGAGGTGCTCTCCTGCCTCGGCGAGGGGCTGTCGAACGCCGAGATCGCCGATCGCCTGCACATGGCGGAGGCGACCGTGAAGACGCATGTGAGCCGTCTGCTGGGGAAGCTGGAGCTGCGCAGCCGGGTGCAAGCCGCCGTTCTGGCACAGGAGTTGGGTATCTGACCCGCGTTTCTTCCCCCGGCCGTCGCCTTTGGTCTGGACCTATTGACGATTGGTCCAGACCTTCCTACTCTCACCGCAACACACGCTGCGGTGAGCCACGCAGAGTGCGCAGTGAACGGTCCTACCCCACTGTCCGGACCTCCACAAGGAGCACCCGTGAGCACTCAACCCCCACCACTGCACGGCTTCAGATCGAGAATCACCACCAGGTCGAAGATCGTCGCGGTGCTGACCGCGCTCATTCTTCCCCTGGCCGCGATGGTCGGCCTCGCCACCCCGGCCCAGGCCGCGACCTCGGCGACCGCGACCTACACCAAGGGCTCCGACTGGGGCAGCGGCTTCGAGGGCAAGTGGACGATCAAGAACACCGGCACCACCACGATCAACGGCTGGACCCTCCAGTGGGACTTTCCCGCCGACACCAAGGTCACCTCCGCCTGGGACGCGGACGTGACCAATGTCGGTACGCGCTGGACCGCCAAGAACAAGCCCTGGGCCGGTTCCCTGGCTCCGGGAGCCTCGGTCACCTTCGGCTTCAACGGCATCGGTCCGGGCGCCCCGTCCAACTGTTCGCTCAACAACGCGTCCTGTGACGGCGGCCCGCCCGGAGACCTCCCGCCGGGAGCCCCCGGAACCCCGGTGGCCAGCGGCATCACCGAGACCCAGGCGAAGCTGACCTGGACCGCGGCCCAGGACGACAAGGGCATCCTGAACTACGACGTCGTCCGCGACGGCCAGGTCGTCGCCACGGTCACCGGTCTCACGTACACCGACACCGGGCTGACCAAGGCCACGGACTACACCTATCTGATCCGGGCGCGTGACAACGCCAACCAGGTCGGCCCGGACAGCGGAACCACCCCCGTCCGCACCCTCGGCGACATCATCGTCGACCCCAACAAGATCAAGATGGGTTACTTCACCAACTGGGGCGTCTACGGCCGCAACTACCATGTGAAGAACCTGGTCACCTCCGGCACGGCGGCCAAGATCACCCACATCAACTACGCCTTCGGCAATGTCCAGGGCGGCCGCTGCACCATCGGTGACTCCTGGGCCGACTACGAGAAGGCGTACACCGCCGACCAGTCGGTGGACGGCGTCGCCGACACCTGGGACCAGCAGCTGCGCGGCAACTTCAACCAGCTGCGCAAGCTGAAGAAGCAGTTCCCGCACATCAAGATCCTCTACTCCTTCGGCGGCTGGACCTGGTCCGGCGGCTTCACCCAGGCCATGCAGAACCCTGCCGCGTTCGCGCAGTCCTGCTACGACCTGGTCGAGGACCCCCGGTGGGCAGATGTTTTCGATGGCATCGATCTGGACTGGGAGTACCCGAATGCGTGTGGTCTGACCTGCGACAGCAGCGGCCCCGCCGTGATGAAGAACATGGCGCAGGCATTCCGCACGAAGTTCGGCCCGAACTACCTGGTCACCGCCGCCGTCACCGCGGATGCCTCGGCCGGGGGCAAGATCGACGCCGCGGACTACGGTGGCGCGGCCCAGTACCTCAACTGGTACAACGTGATGACGTACGACTTCTTCGGTGCCTGGGCGGCGCAGGGACCGACAGCTCCGCACTCTCCCCTGACCGCGTACACCGGTATCCCTCAGTCGGGCTTCAACTCGGCCGAGGCCATCGCCAAGTACAAGGCCAAGGGTGTGCCCGCGAACAAGCTCCTACTCGGCATCGGTTTCTACGGCCGGGGATGGACCGGGGTCACCCAGGCCACTCCGGGCGGCACCGCCACCGGCCCGGCCCAGGGCACCTATGAGCCGGGCTTCGAGGACTACAAGGTCCTCAAGAACACCTGCCCGGCCACCGGCACCGTGGGCGGCACCGCCTATGCCAAGTGCGGCGCCAACTGGTGGGGCTACGACACCCCGGCGACGATCGGCTCGAAGATGAGCTGGGCGAAGAGCCAGGGCCTGGGAGGCGCGTTCTTCTGGGAGTTCAGCGGTGACACCAGCAACGGTGAACTGGTCGGCGCGGTGAATTCCGGGCTCCAGTAGTCACTCCAGAGCACGCGGGGCCGGGGAGATCGATCTCCCCGGCCCCTTCCGTATGCACCCAGCCGCCGTACCGGCCCCGGTCCAGCTCACGGTCCCGGTACGGCTCCCCGGACCACCCGGCCGCCGACCACAGGCGCCCCGGGGCCCCGGTGGCACGGACCCGGCCGGAGACTCGCCCCCGCGCCCGACCCCACGGAGAGCCGCAGCGAGCCCGCCACAGCCCCGTGGGCACGGAGCCCGGCCTCGCTCCACCGCGTGGAGAGGGCCGAAAAGCGCATCCCAGGAGCGAGCGCGTGGAGGTCGTTCGCCTTCGCCGGCAGGGAGGTGGGCCGGGACAGTCTCCCGTACGGACAGGGGCCGGCCGGGCGGCCGTACGCGAAGGGCCTACGCCACATTCACCCGCTGGCCGGGAGGCGCCGCCTCCAGCCACGCCAGGAAGCCCGTCAGCGCGTCCTCGCTCATCGCCAGCTCCAGGCGGGTCCCCTGGTGGAGACAGCCGAGCACGACCGCGTCGGAGAGCAGCGCCAGCTCCTCCTCGCCCTCGGGAGTACGGCGGGCGAGGACCTCGATCGCCGAGCGCTCCAGGATCCTGCGCGGCCTCGGGGCGTACGAGAACACCCGGAACCACATGATCCGGTCGCCGCTGTAGCGGGCCACGCCGTACACCCAGCCCTTGCCGGTGGGAGGCGCGGCCCCGGCGGAGCCCGGGATCTCGGTCTCCGGGACGTTCCACCGCAGCGAGCAGTCGAAGGTGCCGCCGGAGCGCTGGATCAGCCGTCGGCGGAGGCCGAAGACGAACAGCCCGATCCCCACCAGTGTGACGACGACCAGGACGCTCACCAGCACAGCGAGGAACATCTCCACCGACCTCCTCGCATCATCCTCGTACCGAATCGCGATCCACCATGCACCTGCATTGCCTCAGCCGCGGCACGGTCTGGAGGTTCCAGTCCGGGCCGCGGCTGAGGGCGACGACTGTCGGCGGTGTCAGCGCACCGCCACCGCGCGCAGACGGACATCGGCACGGCGCTCGGCGGCGGCGTCCGAATCCGACTTGGCACGCTCCAGCGCACGCTCGGCGCGCTGGGCATCGATCTCGTCCGCCAGCTCGGCGATCTCCGCCAGCAGCGACAGCTTGTTGTCGGCGAAGGAGATGAATCCGCCGTGCACGGCGGCGACGATCGTCCCGGCACCCTCGGGGGTGCTGGTACGGATGGTCACCGGGCCCGACTCCAGCACACCGAGCAGCGGCTGGTGACCGGGCATGACACCGATGTCGCCGGACGTGGTGCGCGCGACGACCAGGGTGGCCTCGCCGGACCAGACCTGGCGGTCGGCGGCGACCAGCTCGACATGCAGCTCAGCAGCCAAGGGTGGCTCCTCGGGTCACCACCCGGCTGTTCCGCCGGGTGTTGGGTCATAAGTCTAGTAGGGCTCCGGGCGCCGAAACGCCGGACCCCGCCCCGGCCGGGGTGATACGGCCGGAATCCAGGGGGCGTCCCCCGGACGGTGACGGTGACCGGGGGGCGGGACGAACCCGCCCCCGATCACCCGGCGAATCAGGAGACGCCGAGCTCCTTGGCCTTGGCCTTGAGGTCCTCAATGCCACCGCACATGAAGAACGCCTGCTCGGGGAAGTGGTCGTACTCGCCGTTGCAGATCGCGTTGAACGCGGAGATCGACTCGTCGAGCGGCACGTCCGAGCCGTCCACGCCGGTGAACTGCTTGGCGGCGTGGGTGTTCTGGGACAGGAAGCGCTCGACCCGGCGGGCACGGTGGACGACGAGCTTGTCCTCCTCGCCCAGCTCGTCGATACCGAGGATCGCGATGATGTCCTGGAGGTCCTTGTACTTCTGCAGGATCCCCTTGACGCGCGTGGCGGCGTCGTAGTGCTCCTGCGCGATGTAGCGCGGGTCCAGGATGCGGGACGTGGAGTCCAGCGGGTCCACGGCCGGGTAGATGCCCTTCTCGGAGATCGGACGGGAGAGAACCGTCGTCGCGTCGAGGTGGGCGAAGGTGGTGGCCGGGGCCGGGTCGGTCAGGTCGTCCGCGGGGACGTAGATCGCCTGCATGGAGGTGATCGAGTGACCACGCGTCGAGGTGATGCGCTCCTGGAGGAGACCCATCTCGTCCGCCAGGTTCGGCTGGTAACCCACCGCGGAGGGCATCCGGCCGAGCAGGGTGGACACCTCGGAGCCGGCCTGGGTGTACCGGAAGATGTTGTCGATGAAGAAGAGCACGTCCTGCTTCTGCACATCGCGGAAGTACTCCGCCATGGTCAGACCGGCCAGGGCGACGCGCAGACGGGTGCCCGGGGGCTCGTCCATCTGGCCGAAGACCAGCGCCGTCTTGTCGAGGACGCCGGACTCCTCCATCTCGTCGATGAGGTCGTTGCCCTCACGGGTGCGCTCGCCGACGCCAGCGAAGACGGAGACGCCCTCGTGGAGGTTGGCGACACGCATGATCATTTCCTGGATCAGCACGGTCTTGCCGACGCCGGCACCACCGAACAGACCGATCTTGCCGCCCTTGACATACGGGGTCAGCAGGTCGACGACCTTCAGGCCGGTCTCGAACATCTCGGTCTTGGACTCAAGCTGATCGAAGCTGGGCGCCTTGCGGTGGATCGCCCAGCGCTCGCCGACGTTGGCGTTCTCCTCGGGGAGGTTCAGCACCTCACCGAGGGTGTTGAACACCTTGCCCTTGGTGAAGTCGCCGACCGGGACGGTGATGCCGTTGCCCGTGTCGGTCACCGGGGCCTGGCGGACCAGACCGTCAGTGGGCTGCATCGAGATCGCGCGGACCACACCCTCACCGAGGTGCTGCGCGACCTCCAGGGTCAGGGTCTTCTTCGCCCCCTCCTCGGAGGGGTCGGCCACCTCGACGTGCAGCGCGTTGTAGATCTCCGGCATCGCGTCGACGGGGAACTCCACGTCGACGACCGGGCCGATGACCCGGGCAACGCGGCCCGTGGCAGCGGCCGTCTCAACAGAGGTCGTCATTACTTGTCACTCCCCGCGGTCGCGTCGGCCAGGGCACTGGAGCCACCGACGATCTCGCTGATTTCCTGGGTGATTTCGGCCTGGCGGGCCGCGTTGGCAAGCCGGGTGAGGCTCTTGATCAGCTCCCCGGCATTGTCGGTCGCCGACTTCATCGCGCGGCGGGTGGCCGCGTGCTTGGAAGCGGCGGCCTGGAGCAGCGCGTTGTAGATACGGCTCTCGACATAGCGCGGCAGCAGGGCGTCGAGGACGTCCTCCGCCGACGGCTCGAAGTCGAACAGGGGCAGGATCTCGCCCTTGGTCCCGCTCCGCTCGGCGCCCGCGGCGGTAGCCGCTGATGTCGCAGCGTCCAGGCTGAGCGGCAGCAGCCGGTTGGCCACCGGCGTCTGCGTCAGCATCGAGATGAACTCGGTGAACACGATGTGGAGCTCGTCCACACCGCCCTCGGCCGAGTCCTTCTGGACCGCCGCGATCAGCGGGTCCGCCACCTTCTTGGCGTCCGCGTAGGTCGGGCTGTCCGTGAAGCCCGTCCACGACTGCGTGACCGTGCGCTCACGGAAGCCGTAGTACGAAACACCCTTGCGGCCGACGATGTACGCGTCGACCTCCTTGCCCTCGCCCCGGAGCCGCTCGGTGAGCCGCTCCGCCGCCTTGATGGCGTTGGCGGAGTAGCCGCCGGCCAGACCGCGGTCGCTCGTGATGAGCAGGACCGCCGCCCGGACCGGGTTCTCCGCCTCGGTGGTGAGGGGGTGGTTGGTGTTCGACCCGGTCGCCACCGCCGTCACCGCGCGGGTGAGCTCGGTGGCGTACGGAGTGGAGGCCGCTACCTGGCGCTGCGCCTTGACGATGCGCGAGGCGGCGATCATCTCCATCGCCTTGGTGATCTTCTTGGTCGCGGTGACGGATTTGATGCGACGCTTGTAGACCCGGAGCTGGGCTCCCATGAGTCAGGTCCCTTCCGTCGTCACTTGGTGGTGCTGACCGGCACGTCTTCGCCCAGCAGCTTGCCGTCCGAGGTCTCGAACTGACGCTTGAAGGCGGCGATCGCGTCGCCGATGGCGGTGATCGTGTCGTCCGACATCTTCGCGCCCTCGGCGATGCTGGTCAGCAGCTCCTTGCGCTCACGGCGCAGGTGCTCCAGCAGCTCGGCCTCGAAGCGGCGGATGTCCTGGACCGGGACGTCGTCCATCTTGCCGGTGGTGCCGGCCCAGACGGAGACGACCTGCTCCTCGATCGGCATCGGCTGGTACTGGGCCTGCTTCAGCAGCTCGACCATGCGCTTGCCGCGCTCCATCTGCGCCTTGGAGGCCGCGTCCAGGTCGGAACCGAAGGCGGCGAAGGCCTCCAGCTCACGGAACTGGGCGAGGTCCACGCGCAGTCGTCCGGAGACCTGCCGCATGGCCTTGTGCTGGGCGGAGCCACCGACGCGGGAGACGGAGATACCGACGTTCAGGGCCGGCCGCTGGCCGGCGTTGAACAGGTCGGACTCCAGGAAGCACTGGCCGTCGGTGATGGAGATGACGTTGGTCGGGATGAACGCCGAGACGTCGTTGGCCTTGGTCTCGACGATCGGCAGACCGGTCATCGAACCGGCGCCCATGTCGTCGGAGAGCTTGGCGCAGCGCTCCAGCAGACGCGAGTGCAGGTAGAAGACGTCGCCGGGGTACGCCTCACGGCCCGGCGGGCGGCGCAGCAGCAGCGACACGGCGCGGTAGGCGTCGGCCTGCTTCGACAGGTCGTCGAAGATGATCAGGACGTGCTTGCCCTGGTACATCCAGTGCTGGCCGATGGCCGAGCCGGTGTAGGGCGCGAGGTACTTGAAGCCCGCCGGGTCGGACGCCGGGGCGGCGACGATGGTCGTGTACTCCAGGGCGCCGGCCTCCTCCAGCGCGCCGCGCACGGACGCGATGGTGGAGCCCTTCTGGCCGATGGCGACGTAGATGCAGCGCACCTGCTTGTTGACGTCGCCGGAGCGCCAGTTGTCGCGCTGGTTGATGATCGTGTCGACGGCCAGGGCGGTCTTGCCGGTCTGGCGGTCGCCGATGATCAGCTGACGCTGGCCGCGGCCGATCGGCACCATGGCGTCGACGGCCTTGTAGCCGGTCTGCATGGGCTCGTGCACCGACTTGCGGACCATGACGCCTGGGGCCTGAAGTTCGAGGGCGCGGCGGCCCTCGGTCTCGATCTCGCCGAGGCCGTCGATCGGGTTGCCGAGTGGGTCGACGACGCGGCCGAGGTAGCCCTCGCCGACGGCGACGGACAACACCTCGCCGGTACGGGTGACCGGCTGGCCTTCCTCGATGCCGCTGAACTCGCCGAGGACGACCGCACCGATCTCGCGCTCTTCGAGGTTGAGGGCGAGACCGAGGGTTCCGTCCTCGAACTTCAGCAGCTCGTTCGCCATGGCCGAGGGCAGACCCTCGACCTTCGCGATACCGTCGCCGGCCACGCTGACCGTACCGACCTCCTCGCGCGAGGCCGCGTCCGGCTTGTACGACTGGACAAAGTTCTCCAGCGCGTCCCGGATCTCCTCCGGCCGGATCGTGAGCTCCGCCATCTGGGTTCCCTGCTCTCCTTGTTGGGCCCGAAGTTTCTTACTGGGGGTCTGGGGGCCGACCCCCAGGAATCTTCTGCAATTTCTGCACGGCCCAACCGGGCCGCTCGTACTGCTGTCGTGCTGTTCAGTTGGTGGCGGCTGTCAGCCGGCCATCCGGCGGCTCGCCTCACCGAGGCGGTCCGCGACGGTCCCGTCGATGATCTCGTCACCGACGCGCACCGAGAGCCCGCCGAGGACCTCGGGGTCCACGTCCAGGTTCAGATGCATCGCGTGACCGTACAGCTTCGCCAGCACCGCACCGAGGCGCTGCTTCTGCTGGTCGGTGAGCGGTACCGCCGAGGTGACGACCGCCACCATCCGGTCCCTGCGCGCCGCGGCGAGCTTGGACAGGGACTGGAGTCCCTGTTCCAGGCTACGTCCCCGGGGCGCGGTGACGAGACGGACGACCAGTCGCTCGGTGACCGGGTGGGCCCGGCCGCCCAGCAGGCTGCGCACCAGCTCGCCCTTGGCGGCGGCCGTCGCGGACTTGTCGGTCAGCGCCGCCCGGAGCCGCGGGTTCGAGTCCGCGATCCGGCCGAACCGGAACAGCTCGTCCTCGACGTCGTCCAGCGCGCCCGCCTTCTGGGCCGCGGTGAGGTCGGCGACGGCCGCCAGCTCCTCGGCCGCGTCGACCAGGTCGCGCGACCTGGACCAGCGGGAGCGGACCATGCCGGAGACGAGGTCGACGCTCTCCCCGCCCACCTGACCGCGCAGGAGGCGTCCGGCCAGCTCGGCCTTGGCCTCCCCGGACTGCGCCGGGTCGGTCAGGACCCGACGCAGGGACACCTCGCGGTCGAGCAGAGCGGTGACAGAGGCCAGCTCGTCGGCGAGCTTCGCCGCGTCGGCGGACGTGTTGTCCGTCAGCGCGTCGAGGGACTCCCGTGCGACGGCCAGTGCCTCGCGGCTCGCTCCGTTCACCGGCCGACCTCGGCCTTCGACGTGCTGCCTTCGAGTTCGTCGAGGAAGCGGTCGATCGTCCGGCTCTGGCGCGCGTGGTCCTCAAGGGACTCGCCCACGAGCTTGCCGGCCAGTTCGGTCGCGAGCTTGCCGACGTCCTGGCGGAGCGCGGCGGCCGCGGCCTTGCGGTCGGCCTCGATCTGGGCGTGACCGGCAGCGACGATCTCCTCACGCTGCCGCTGGCCTTCCGCCCTCATCTCCTGGATGATCACGGTGCCCTGCTCGGTCGCCTCCTGGCGCAGCCGAGCGGCCTCGTGACGGGCTTCGGCGAGCTGGGCCTTGTACTGCTCCAGTACGCTCTCGGCCTCGGTCTTCGCCGCGTCGGCCTTCTCGATGCCGCCCTCGATGGCCTCCCGGCGCTCTTCCAGAACCTTGTTGATGTTCGGGAGGAGCTTCCTGGCGAGGAAGAAGAAGACGATGGCGAACGCGATCAGGCCGATGACGAGCTCGTCGGGATGCGGGATGAGCGGGGGCTGCTCCTGCCCCGCTGCCGCAATATTGAACAGAGCGCTCACATCAGTGCCTTCCGTGAAAAGAGTTGGGCTGTCCGGACCGCGTCCTAGTAGACGAAGCCCATGACGATGCCGATGAGGGCGAGCGCCTCACAGAAGGCGAAACCCATGATCTGGTTGGTACGGATCAGACCGGCAGCCTCGGGCTGACGGGCGAGGGCCTGGGTGCCGTTACCGAAGATGATGCCGACGCCGACGCCGGGGCCGATCGCGGCGAGACCGTAACCGATGGAGGCGACGTTTCCTTCGACGGCGGCGAGGGTCTGGAGAGCGGACATGCCGGTTCTTCCTTCTCTTTCAAGGACCCGGTGGGGGTTGGCCACCGGACGTCTGGGAGTGGGTTGTGGTGCGGAGGGAGTGAGGCTCAGTGGTGCTCGGCGAGCGCGCCCTGGATGTAGCTGGAGGCCAGCAGGACGAAGACGTACGCCTGGACGGCCTGGATGAACAGCTCGAAGACGATCATCGCCATGACCAGGATGAACGAGGTGCCGGCGTACAGGACGCCGATGCCGTTCAGGAGGTAGTAGGTGGCGAGGGAGAACATCACGATCAGGAGGTGGCCGGCGAACATGTTCGCGAACAGCCGGACCGCGTGGGTGAAGGGCCGGATCAGCAGGTTCGAGAAGAACTCCAGCACCACGACCAGCGGAAGGATCGGGCCGAGCTCCTTGTTGTAGCCGGTGATGTTCTTCCAGCCACCGACGAAGCCGTGCCTCTTGAAGGTGATGCTGAGCCAGACGATGTACACGATGAGCGCGAGGACCGCCGGGTAGGCGATCAGCGACGTCACCGGGAACTGGGCGATCGGGATGATCGACCACAGGTTCATGATCCAGATGAAGAAGAACAGCGACACCATCAGGGGGACGTACTTCTCGCCGTCCCTCTTGCCGATGATCTCGTAGACCACACCGCGGCGGACGAAGTCGTAACCGGCCTCGCCGACCAGCTGGAGCTTGCCCGGCACCACCTTGGGCCTGTTGAAGGCGGCCCAGAAGAAGCCGACCACGATGAACGTGCTCACGAAGGCGAGCAGCATGGGCTTGTCGAACTCGAACCCACCGACGGTGAAGAGGGGCTCGTACATGAAGGTGTGGAGCCCTGGGGCTGGGAATCCACATTTGGACTCAGAGAAGATCTGACAGTCCGCTTCAAAGGCGAGCATCTGGGGGTCAGCACTCACCGCGGGCTCCTTCAGCGTGGCGCATAGGTACGGCAACCTCGTTGTGTCGGCGCGGCGCGCAGCCGCGGTTCGGCACGGGACTGGTGTTACGGATGTGGGGGCGGCTGGCGGGCAGTGAGCCTCGCGGATGAGCAGGCGTCAGCTCAGATGCCCGCGCCCGCATTGCCGCAGTTGGCACCGGACGATAGCAGGAACACGAAAGGCCATTTATCCCGCCCCTACCTTTCACGCCGACGACCCCGCCTTCTGCGTCTTGTCACCGTTCGCACCGTCTGGTTCCACGTAGAGGATCTTGGCCTTCATGTAGGCGCGGGCCTGCGCGGCGACCCACACGATGGTCGTCGCCAGCAGCGTGAGCGCGAAGACCTTCGAATCGAAGAAGGTGGTGTCCTTGAAGACGGACAGGAAGACGAAGAGCAGCAGCAGCTGCGCCATGTAGAGCATCAGCCCCATGGCCTGGAACAGGTGCGGGTACTTCTTGGCGGTGCGCTGGAGCACGACGAGGCCGATCCCCATGAAGAGGACGACCACCAGCGTGCCGAAGACCGCCCCGAGCGCCCCCTTGCCACCGGCGACGACCGCGCTGACCGCGATGGCGATCACGCCGGCGGCAACGGTGGGTACGGCGGTGTTCAGGAGGGTGCGTGCGTCATTGGACGGCATGGCGGCAGCTCCGATTGCTGATGGGGGCAATGGTGTCGTCATGGACGAGCGTAATCCGGATCCGAGTCGGGTCCTCGGGGCCAACAGACCGTCGCACTACGGTCTTTCGGCTCTGTCGCCGGTTCTCGTGAATCGTATCACAAGCTATTTGAAGAGGTCTTTACCCAATGGTGTGCCAACTCTCACACAGGAGAGCTAACGCGCGCGTGTGCGCATGATTCAGCGGCGGCTTGTCTGGTATCGGGACGGAATGTGGAGTGTGTCACCCACGCGTTCCGGCCTTCCTCCGGTCGGAAAAGCGCGAACGGGCGCTCAGCGCGGTCGCTCCGTTGACACCCGCGGGGAACCTCACCGGCTGCTCCCCCGGCTCCTGGGACGCCCCTGACGTGCCGGACGCCCCGGCACCCGCCGCCGGCTGCGGGGTGCCCCCGGCGGGCTCCGGAGAGGCCTTTCCGGCCCCGTACGCGGGCAGGGTGCCGGACCGGCCGGCCCGGGCCCTGCGGCGGCGGTAGCGGGGCGGGACGAATGCCTCGGCCCAGCGGGGCGCCCGCGGGGTGAAGCGCGGCAGCAGCAGAAGCGCGAGGCCGACCGCGCTCAGCCCCACGACGACCATCACGATCACCAGCGACGCCGAGTGCACCGAGTACCCGACGACCCCGAAGGCGATCAGCGCCGACCAGAAGTACATGATCAGGACCGCGCGGCTGTGCGAGTGCCCGATCTCCAGCAGCCGGTGGTGCAGATGGCCGCGGTCGGCCGCGAACGGCGACTGCCCGTTCCACGTGCGGCGCACGATCGCCAGCACCAGGTCCGCCACCGGGATCGCGATGATCGTCAGCGGCAGCAGCAGCGGGATGAAGACCGGCAGCGCCGCGTGGGTCACCTCGCGGGTGCCGCCCTCGAAGAGCTTCAGCGCGTCCATGTCGACCTGGCCGGTCACCGAGATCGCCGCCGCGGCGAGCACCAGGCCGATCAGCATCGACCCCGAGTCGCCCATGAAGATCCGCGCGGGATGCATGTTGTGCGGCAGAAAGCCCAGGCACATGCCCATCAGGATCGCGGTGAAGAGGGTCGCGGGGGCGGCGGCCTCGATCGTGTACCCGAACCAGATGCGGTACGAGTACAGGAAGAACGCGGCGGCCGCGATGCAGACCATGCCCGCGGCCAGACCGTCCAGACCGTCGACGAAGTTCACCGCGTTGATGGTGATCACCACCAGGGCCACGGTCAGCAGGGTGCCCTGCCAGTCGGTCAGCGAGACCATGCCGACACCCGGCACGGGGATCCACAGGATCGTCAGACCCTGCATGACCATCACGCCCGCGGCGATCATCTGGCCGCCGAGCTTGATCAGGGCGTCGATCTCGAACTTGTCGTCCAGGACGCCGATGATCCAGATCAGGGCGGCACCGGAGAGCAGCGCGCGGGGTTCGTTGGACAGCTCGAAGACACTGTTCAGATTCTGCAGATGGTCCGCGACCAGCAGCCCCGCGCACAGCCCGAAGAACATGGCGATGCCACCGAGCCGCGGTGTCGGTTCTCGGTGTACGTCACGGGCGCGGATCTCCGGCATCGCTCCGGTCGCGATGGCGAACTTCCGCACGGGACCCGTCAGCAGATAGGTCACCGCGGCCGTGACACAGAGCGTCAGCAGATAATCACGCACGGGCTGCCCCACAGGAATCGCCGGCCATCTCAGCCCCACACCCTAGCCGTGGTGGCCGCATGGTTGAGGACATCCGGGGGCCGATGACGGTTGCGCTCCGCTCTCGGCTACCCCGTACAAGGCGGAAATCTACCCGTCAGCCCGCTCACTTCGGTACGTACCGTACCGGCGGCCGCGCCCTCATCGCTGATCGCGGTGGTGAACAGCCGGGCGATCCGCGCCATCTCCCGCTCCCCCATGCCCTGGGTGGTGAGCGCGGCCGTGCCCAGCCGGATCCCCCGCCCGTCGCCGTACGGCAGGGCGCAGGTGTCCAGGACCAGCCCCGCCGCCGCCAGACGGCCCCGCGCGGTCCTGCCGTCCAGGCCGAGCGGAGCGGGATCGGCGCTGATCAGATGGGTGTCCGTGCCACCGGTGAGCACCGCGAAGCCCTCCGCCTCCAGGCCTGCCGCCAGCACCCGCGCATTGGCGACGACCTGGTGGGCGTACGCCGTGAACGCCGGGGTCCCCGCCTCGCCGAAAGCGACCGCCTTGGCGGCGATGGTGTGCATCTGGGCGCCGCCCTGGGTGAACGGGAACACCGCCCGGTCGACGCGCTCGGCCAGCCAGTCACCGCAGAGGATCAGTCCGCCGCGCGGTCCGCGCAGCACCTTGTGTGTTGTGGCGCACACCACATCCGCGTACGGGACCGGGCTGGGCGCAGCGCCGCCCGCGATCAGGCCCATCGGGTGGGCGGCGTCCGCGATCAGATAGGCGCCGACCTCGTCGGCGATCTCCCGGAACAGGGCGTAGTCCGGGTGGCGCGGATAGGAGATCGAACCGCACACGATCGCCTTCGGGCGGTTCCGGCGGGCGAGCGCGCGCACCTGGTCGTAGTCGATGAGCCCGGTCTCCGCGTCCACGCCGTAGCCGATGAAGTCGAACCAGCGGCCGGAGAAGTTCGCGGGCGACCCGTGGGTGAGATGGCCGCCGTACGCGAGACCCATCGCGAGAACGGTGTCGCCCGGCCGCAGCAGTGCCGCGTAGGCGGCGAGCACGGCGGAGGAACCGGAGTGCGGCTGCACATTGGCGTGCTCGGCGCCGAACAGCGCCTTGGCGCGGTTGACCGCGATGCGCTCGGCGGCGTCGGCGAACTCGCAGCCACCGTGGTGCCGGGCGCCGGGATAGCCCTCGGCGTACTTGTTGGCGAGCGGCGATCCGAGGGCGGCGAGCACGGCGGGCGAGGTGAAGTTCTCCGCGGCGATGAGCTGGAGGGTGTCGCTCTGGCGCCTGATCTCGCCGAGGATCACATCCGCGATCTCGGGGTCCTGACGGCGGAGGTCGTCGAGGGGGGTGGGGGCGGTGCTGAGGTGCGTGGGCATGGGGGCCATGGGGGGCTCCGGGCGCGGAGGGTCGGGCTGCCCCTCCAATGTAGGCCGCCGCGCACCCCACCGCCCGGTCCCCGCGCCACCCGGGTTACGCCGCCCCGTCGGAGCCGGTACGTCCTGGTCAGTGGGAGCCGGTCGGTCCTGGTGAGTCGCCAGCCGGTCCGTCCTGGTCAGTGGCAGCCGGTCGGTCGTCGCGGTATGTCGGAGCCGGTCCGCCCTGGTCAGTCGCAGCCAGTCGTCACGGTACGTCGGAGCCGGTCCGCGCGGTCCGTCCGGTGGTTGGGGACGGACCCGAGCCGCGGGGTCAGGGGCAGAAACGCGTCGGGATACCCGTGAGCGCGGTGACAACCGGGTCGAGCGCCTGATTGATCTCGTCGCCGATCGAGCGGAAGAACGTGATCGGCGCACCGTACGGGTCGTACACCTCGTCCGCGTCCGGGCTGGGCGCCAACAGCCACCCCCGCAGCGCAGCCGCCGCCCTCACCAGCGCCCGCGCCCGCTCGACCATGCCCTCGTCCCGCGGATCCGGCAGCGTGGCCGGGTCGATCGCCCGCACCAGGCGGGTGAACTCCTTGAGGGTGAAGGTCCGCAGCCCCGCCGAGTGGCCCATGGAGATGACCTGCGCCCGGTGGTCCCGCGTCGCGGTGAGAACCAGATCCGCGCGGATCACATGCTCGTCGAGCAGCTCCCGGCCCACGAACCCGCTCGCGTCCGCCCCGAAGTCCGCGAGGACGACCTCCGCGTTGGCCTCCATCGGCGCACCCTCGTGCCCCCAGGTCCCCGCGCTCTCCACGATCAGCCCGCTGGTCATCAGATCACCGAGGCGATCGCTCAGGGCATGGCGCGTCAGCCGCTCGGTGATGGGCGAGCGGCAGACGTTGCCGGTGCTGACATGGAGGATTCTGAACGTGTCGCCGGTGTCGGCCTCACCTATGCCACGCCCCTCAGGGGCGATCAAGGGGCCACCTCAAGGTCGGGTACGACTTTGCGCAGCTCGTCCGCGTCGAGGGCGCCCGCACGCAGCAGAACGGGCATCGTACCGGTGACGTCGACGATCGAGGACGGCACGATGCCGGGCGTCGGACCGCCGTCGAGATACACCGAGACCGAGTCGCCCAGCATCTCCTGCGCGGCGTCGCAGTCCTCGGGCGCGGCGTGCCCCGTGAGGTTCGCCGAGGACACCGCCATGGGGCCGACCTCGGTGAGCAGCTCGATCGCGACCGGGTGCAGCGGCATCCGGATCGCGACTGTGCCACGGGTGTCGCCGAGGTCCCACTGGAGCGACGGCTGGTGCCGGGCAACCAGGGTGAGCGCCCCCGGC
This sequence comes from Streptomyces sp. NPDC004609, assembly GCF_042873655.1. NCBI lineage: Bacteria > Bacillati > Actinomycetota > Actinomycetes > Kitasatosporales > Streptomycetaceae > Streptomyces > Streptomyces sp. NPDC004609. The sequence continues at coordinate 149,963 of NZ_JBIALS010000018.1, forward strand.
CAGAAGGCGTCGACGAGTTCCCACGCCTGCTCGGAGAAGTCCGTGACCAGGCCGTGGAGAGTGTTGGGAGAGCCGATGAGGACAGGGGTGGGCATATTGCGTCCCCGGCCCTTGGCGGCCAGCAGATCGGCGACGGCCTCGGAACTGAAGGCGTCCGCACCGAGCCCGTACACGGTGTCGGTGGGCAGAACGACCAGCTCACCCCGGCGGACGGCGGACGCGGCCTCGCGCAGGCCGCTCTTACGGTCCGTAGCGTCGTTGCAGTCGTATCGCCGGGCCATCAGGGAGCCTCCTCTGTGTTTGTTGGCGCTCGGTTCGCCTCCGAGGCGCTCAAGCGTGTACCGACGGTCGATCGTGCGCGTCTTTGACTTGGCGCTCGGTTCGCCTCCGAGGCGCTCAAGCGTGCACCGACGGTCGATCGTGCTCGACCACTCGTTCCTCGCGGCCTCCGCGCGTTCTCCCTTTCGGTACCCGCGCGCCTCTTCGGCTCACGCGCGAAACACCCGGGAACCCCCGGCCACCGCACGTACGCCCCTTCCGCACACGCGCGCGCCTTCAGCCCACGCGCGGCACACCCGGGAATCCCCGACCCGACAACCGCCACGGTGTGCGGGGACGCCGTAGCCGGGGGCCCCGGGCTGGGGGGGTTCTGGCCTGCGGCACCCGCGGGAGGGTGGGGGTGGTGTGGGGGTGGGGTCTCCGGGGAGAACGGCGGGGTCGTCACGGGGTCGCCTTGCGTGCCGTCGCGAAGCGGGGGCGCTTGTTGAGGTCGGGGTGGTCGGCCGCGTCCGTCCAGCCGGCTTCCTCGTTGAAGATCCACGGAACCTGGCCGCCCTGGGTGTCGGCGTGCTCGATGACGACGAGGCCGCCGGGGCGCAGCAGGCGGTGGGCGGTGCGCTCGATGCCGCGGATGGTGTCGAGGCCGTCCTCGCCGGAGAAGAGCGCCATCTGGGGGTCGTGGTCACGGGCCTCGGGGGCCACGTACTCCCACTCGGTGAGCGGGATGTACGGCGGGTTGGAGATGACCAGGTCGACCTGGCCGTCCAGCTCGGGGAGCGCGGTGAGCGCGTTGCCCTGGTGGATGGTGACGCGGGAGCCCTCCGCGTTCTTGCGGGCCCAGATCAGCGCGTCGTCGGAGAGTTCGACGGCGTGGACGCGCGAGCGCGGGACCTCCTGGGCCATGGCGAGGGCGATGGCCCCCGAACCCGTACACAGGTCGACGATCAGCGGTTCGACGACGTCCATGGCGCGTACGGCGTCTATGGCCCAGCCGACAACGGACTCGGTCTCCGGGCGGGGCACGAAGACACCGGGCCCGACCTGGAGTTCCAGATAGCGGAAGAAGGCACGGCCGGTGATGTGCTGGAGCGGCTCCCGGGCCTCGCGGCGGGCGACGGCTTCCCAGTAGCGGGCGTCGAAGTCCTCGTCCTTGACGTTGTGCAGCTCCCCCCGCTTCACACCGTGCACGAACGCGGCCAGCTCCTCCGCGTCGAAGCGCGGCGACGGCACGCCCGCGTCGGCCAGCCGCTGGGTGGCCTGGGCCACCTCGGCAAGCAGCAGGTTCACTGGTCGTCCTCCACCCGGTTCGTTGGGAAGGTCACACGCGTCTACTGCGCGGCGGCGAGCTTGGCGGCGGAGTCGGCGTCCACGCACGCCTGGATCACGGCGTCGAGGTCACCGTCGAGCACCTGGTCCAGGTTGTACGCCTTGAAACCGACCCGGTGGTCCGAGATGCGGTTCTCCGGGAAGTTGTAGGTACGGATCTTCTCGGAGCGGTCGACGGTACGAACCTGGCTGCGGCGCACGTCCGCGGCCTTGCTCTCGGCCTCCTCCTGCGCGGCGGCGAGCAGCCTGGAGCGCAGGATACGCATCGCCTGCTCCTTGTTCTGGAGCTGGCTCTTCTCGTTCTGGCAGGAGGCGACGACACCGGTGGGCAGATGGGTGATGCGCACCGCGGAGTCGGTGGTGTTGACGGACTGGCCGCCGGGCCCGGAGGAGCGGTAGACGTCGATGCGGAGGTCGTTGGGGTTGATCTCCACATCGATCTCCTCGGCCTCGGGGGTGACGAGCACGCCCGCGGCGGAGGTGTGGATACGGCCCTGGGACTCGGTGGCGGGCACCCGCTGGACGCGGTGCACCCCGCCCTCGTACTTCATCCGCGCCCACACACCCTGGCCGGGCTCGGTGGCGCCCTGGCCGCCCTTGGTCTTGACCGCGACCTGGACGTCCTTGTAGCCGCCCAGCTCGGACTCGGTGGAGTCGATGATCTCGGTCTTCCAGCCGACGCGCTCGGCGTAGCGCAGATACATCCGCAGCAGATCGCCGGCGAAGAGGGCGGACTCGTCGCCGCCGGCACCGGCCTTGACTTCGAGGATGACGTCCTTGTCGTCGCTGGGGTCGCGCGGTACGAGCAGCAGCCGCAGCTTCTCCGTCAGCTCCTCGCGCTGCTTCTCCAGCTCCTTGACCTCGGCCGCGAAGTCGGGGTCGTCGGCGGACAGTTCGCGCGCCGTCTGGATGTCGTCCCCGGTCTGCTTCCAGGAGCGGTAGGTGCCGATGATCGGGGTCAGCTCGGCGTAACGCTTGCCCAGCCTCCGCGCGTTCGCCTGGTCGGCGTGGACGGCAGGGTCGGCGAGCTTCTTCTCCAGATCGGCGTGCTCGCCGATCAGTTCCTCGACCGCCTCGAACATCGGGGGCTCCTGGTTTCTACGAAGGTGGTGCGGGACGGCAAAGCGCCGGTCCCGGCCGCCGCAGGTGGGGCGGCCGGGGACCGGCGCAGTTGGCTCGCTACTTCTTGGCGGAGCCGGCAGCCTTGCCGAAGCGGGCCTCGAAGCGGGCCACGCGGCCACCGGTGTCGAGGATCTTCTGCTTGCCCGTGTAGAACGGGTGGCACTCGGAGCAGACCTCGGCACGGATCGTGCCGGTCTCGATGGTGCTGCGAGTCGTGAACGAGGCACCGCAGGTACAGCTGACCTGGGTCTCGAAGTACTGGGGGTGGATGTCGCGCTTCAAGGTGTCTCCTAGTTTCGGGAGGGCGCCGGGTCGCGCGGGCGGATTGCCCGCACGTGAACCGGAGCCGACGTACCAGTCTGCCAGGACCGGCCGTATCTCCCAAAACCGGGGTCGTGGCGGAACTATTCCCCCGCCGCCCGATCCACTCCCGGTGTCCGCGGCACCCGCGCCGCGCCGTCCGCTCCGGGTGTTCCCGGCGTTCCCGGGGCGTGCCCCGCCCGCTCGTGGGCGGGGCCGTTCGCCGCGGCGGTGCTGCCCCGGACGACGGTGCCCGCGTCGCCCTTGTCCCCCGCGGAGTCCTTGAGCGCGGCGGCCGGGATCGGCCGGTCCTGCGCCAGCGCGGCCCACACCTGCCGGGACGCGGGCTCCAGCGGCACGACACGGTTGGGGTCCACGGGGTCGTACACCACCGGGAGGGTGACCATCTGCAGGTCCTCGGGTCCGAGGCCACCGAGGCTCCGTGCGAAGCCCATCAGCTCCGTCACCGAGTCCAGCCCGGAGTCGGGTGTGATCGCCTTGGTCGCGGTGTCGGCGACGTCCAGGAGTCTGCCGGGGTCGGAGAGCACGCCGATCTCCTTGACCTGGGCGATGAACGCCTTGATGAACGCCTGCTGGAGCTGTATCCGCCCGAGGTCGCTGCCGTCGCCGACGCTCTTGCGGGTCCGTACGAGACCGAGTGACTGCTCACCGTCGAGGGTGTGGGTGCCGGGCGCGAGGTCGAGATGGCTGTCGGGGTCCTTGATCGGGCGGGTGGTGGTGATCTCCACTCCGCCCAGTTCGTCGATGAGCTTCTTGAATCCGCTGAAGCCGACTTCGAGGTAGTGGTCCATGCGGATGCCGGACATCTTCTCGACGGTCTTCACGGCGCAGGCCGGCCCGCCGACCTCGTACGCGGTGTTGAACATGGCGCGATGCTCGCCCGGGACCGCGGTGCCGTCACCGGCGGTGCACTGCGGGCGGTCTATCAGGGTGTCGCGGGGTATGGAGACCACACTGGCCGTGCGGTGACCTTCGTGGACGTGGACGACCATCGCGGTGTCAGAGCGCGCGCCGCCCTCGTCGGTGCCGTACTCGGCATTGGCTCCGGAGCGAGAGTCGGAGCCGAGTACGAGGATGTCCATGGAGCCGTTGTCGATGTTCCCGGGGCGGTCCTTTCCGAGCTGCGCGTTGATGTCGACGCCCTGGAGGTTGCCGTTGAGCTTGAAGTACACGTAACCGAGTCCGGATCCGCCGATCAGCAGGAGTGCGACCACCGACCACGCGACCACGACGGCCGCTCTGCGTCCCCTGGAGCGCTGGCTTCGCCGCCGGCCGACACGTATTCGGCCCCCATCACTGCTCTGCTCGGCCATGCTCTCCTCGGGTCCCGTTCGGTTTCTTTCTCGTCGGCCTGCGTTACTCCTCGCCGTTGATCAGATGCGCATTGTCTGTAATGTCGATTTTTGTTCCGCCATTGGTAGGACGTGTCCGCGCCGCAAAGGGTTGCACCCGGGCGTGAGAACTCCGTGAGAAGTCAATGGGGGGCGGGGCAGGCTTCCCCGGTGGCCCCGGGCCGTGCCCACAAGGCCCACCTGGGGCTTCGGGGAGCGGTGGGAGCCCTGCGCGGTGCCGGAAACTCTCACGGGGGCGGACACGGCTGTGCCCCGCCATCCGGTGGGGTGGCGGGGCACAGTGCGTAGCGGCGGACCCTGCGGGCCGCTGCCGTTCGTCAGTCGCCGTTGGGGCCCACGGACGGCGTGGTCTTCTGGATCTGGAGCAGGAACTCGGCGTTCGACTTCGTCTGCTTCATCTTGTCCAGCAGCAGCTCGATCGCCTGCTGCTGGTCGAGCGCGTGCAGCACCCGGCGCAGCTTCCAGACGATGCCCAGCTCCTCGCTGCCGAGCAGGATCTCCTCCTTGCGGGTGCTGGACGCGTCCACGTCCACCGCCGGGAAGATGCGCTTGTCGGAGAGCTTGCGGTCGAGCTTGAGCTCCATGTTGCCGGTGCCCTTGAACTCCTCGAAGATCACCTCGTCCATGCGCGAGCCGGTGTCGACCAGCGCGGTGGCCAGGATGGTCAGCGAGCCGCCGTCCTCGATGTTGCGCGCGGCGCCGAAGAAGCGCTTCGGCGGGTAGAGCGCGGTCGAGTCGACACCACCGGACAGGATGCGTCCGGAGGCGGGGGCCGCGAGGTTGTACGCACGTCCCAGGCGGGTGATGGAGTCCAGCAGGACGACCACGTCGTGACCCAGCTCGACGAGGCGCTTGGCGCGCTCGATGGCCAGCTCGGCGACGGTGGTGTGGTCCTCGGCCGGGCGGTCGAAGGTCGAGGAGATGACCTCGCCCTTCACCGACCGCTGCATGTCGGTGACCTCTTCCGGACGCTCGTCGACGAGGACGACCATCAGATGGCACTCGGGGCTGTTGACCGTGATCGCGTTGGCGATGGCCTGGAGGATCATGGTCTTGCCGGTCTTCGGCGGGGCCACGATCAGACCGCGCTGGCCCTTGCCGATGGGCGAGACGAGGTCGATGATCCGGGTGGTCAGCACGCCCGGGTCGGTCTCCAGGCGGAGCCGGTCCTGCGGGTAGAGCGGGGTCAGCTTGTTGAACTCCGGCCGCCCGCGGCCCGATTCGGGTGCCATGCCGTTGACGGAGTCCAGCCGGACCAGCGCGTTGAACTTCTCGCGGCGCTCGCCCTCCTTCGGCTGCCGGACCGCGCCGGTGACGTGATCGCCCTTGCGCAGGCCGTTCTTGCGGACCTGGGCGAGGGAGACGTACACGTCGTTGGGGCCCGGGAGGTAGCCGGACGTACGGATGAACGCGTAGTTGTCGAGGATGTCCAGGATGCCCGCGACGGGGATCAGAACGTCGTCCTCGGAGACCTGCGGCTCACCAGTCGCGAAGTCCTCACGGCCCCGGCGGCCACGGCGGTCGCGGTAGCGCCCGCGGCGGCCGCGGCGGCCGCCTCCGTCGTCGTCGAAGTCGTCCTGCTGCTGCTGGCTGCCGCCGCCCTGGCGCTGCTGCTGGCCGCCCTGCTGCTGGCGCTGGCCACCCTGCTGCTGGTCGTCGCCCTTGCCGCGGCCGCGGTCGCGCTGCCGGTCGCCGCGCTCGCCGCGGTCCCGGCGGTCGCCGCGCTCGGCCCGGTCACCGCGCTGGCCGCGCTCACGGCGGCCCTCGCCGTCCTGCGGCTGCGCGGAGGGGGCGACGGCGGTCTCCGCCTTGGCGTCCGGCCGGTCCTCGGCCTTGGTGTCCTTCACATCGACGGCTGCCTCGGCCTGGGGCTCGGGGCTGCCCGCCTGCGCGGTGGCGCGGCGACGGCGGCGCTCCGTGGCCGGCTGGTCGTCGCTGGCCGGCTGGCCGGGAATGTCGATCTGCTGCTGGGCCACGGCCTTCTCGGCCGCGGGGGCGGCGTCCGAGGCGGCGGACGCGTCGCCCGTACGCGTCTTGGAGGTGGCACGGCGCTTCGGCTTGGTCTCGGCCTCGGCGCTCTTGGCCGCCGGGGCCTTGGCCTCGGCGGACTTGGCCGTGGTGGTGGCTCCGCCGCCGGCCTGCGCCTCCTTGATGACCTCGATCAGCTGGCTCTTGCGCATACGCGCGGTGCCCCTGATGCCGAGGCCGGACGCGACCTGCTGCAGCTCGGCCAGGACCATGCCGTCGAGGCCGGTGCCGGAACGGCGGCGCCGTGAGGTGGTGCCGGAGGCAGCACCTGCGGCGGGCGCGGGGGTGTCGACGCTGTTGTCGGCAGTCACGCCCATCAGATCGGTGGTGTCGCTCACGAAGGGTCCTTCCCTGGAGCGGGCGTCGGCCATCTGGCTCGGCGACCGGTTGTGCTGTCCGACGGCGGTCCTGGTGTGTGACCGTGCCGGGGCGGTGGTCCCCGCCGGGTCTGGGTACGGCGGAGAGGCAGATACATACAAGCCCGGCCCGAGATCCCCCTGCTCGGCCCACTCCTAGACGGAGCGGGAGGTGTCGTGCCGGTTCCGGAGCGTGCTCGAAACTGCTCAGGCAGGCTGCTCAGGCAGTTTGGGAGGCTCCCGGAAGAATGGTGGTCCCGATTCGGGACGCGAAGCTCCGAGCCACAAAGGCTTCGGTTGCAGACTTGAGGTTAACACTACCGGCTCCAACAAACATTCCCCCTCTCCTTCACCGGCAATCTCGTGTCACTGCGATTCACCGCGATTCACGGGCAATGTCGGTGAATCCCCGTGAAGGCGGCCCACTCCGTACACGGCTCACCCGGAGCCCGGCTCCCCCTCGTGCGTTCCCGCGCCGGGCGTACCCGAGCCGGGCGGCACGAGCGGCAGGACACTCGCGCCCACCGCGTCGAAGGCGAGCCGGTTGGCCGCCCATCCCTCCCCGGCGAGTCGTGCGACTTTTTCGGCCTCACTGCTCTCGGCCAGTGCCAGCACCGTGGGGCCGGCACCGGAGATGACCGCTGGGACGCCGTCGGCGCGCAATCGGTTGACAAGGTCCACGCTCTGCGGCATCGCCGGGGCGCGGTACTCCTGGTGGAGCCGGTCCTCCGTGGCGGGCAGCAACAGCTCGGGACGCCTGGTCAGAGCCTCGACGAGCAAGGCGGCGCGACCGGCGTTCGCGGCGGCGTCCACATGGGGAACGGTACGCGGCAGCAGTCCGCGGGCCGTCTCGGTGAGCACCGGCTTCTCGGGGACGAAAACCACCGGAACGACGGAATCGGCGGGCTCCATCCTGATCGCGCGCGCCGCTCCCCCGTCGGTCCAGGCGAGGGTGAAGCCGCCGAGCAGACAGGCGGCGACATTGTCGGGGTGGCCCTCGATCTCGGTGGCCAGCTCCAGCAGGGCGGTGTCGTCGAGCCGGGCGTCGCCCCCTATCGTCACGGCGCGGGCGGCGACGATGCCGGCGCAGATCGCGGCCGACGACGAGCCCAGACCGCGCCCGTGCGGGATGCGGTTGGCGCAGACGACCTCAAGGCCGCGCGGCTGCCCGCCGAGCAGGTCGAAGGCCGTACGCAGCGAGCGTACGAGCAGATGGCTCTCGTCGCGGGGCAGTGTCGAGGCGCCCTCGCCCGCGATGTCGATGTGCAGCCCGGCGTCCGCGACCCGTACGACGACATCGTCGTACAGCCCCAGGGACAGCCCGAGGGCGTCGAAGCCGGGGCCGAGGTTTGCGCTGGTGGCAGGCACGCGCACCCGGACGGCGGCGGCGCGGAACGCTGGACCGGCCATCGCTCGATGACACTCCTTGGTTCTGACTCTGGACTGTGGGATTCGAGAGGATGAACACCCGTGGGCCGTAACGGCAACTACACCGCGGCATATGCATGCGGCGGGGCGGGTTCTGTACAGCCTATCGAAGGAAGGTTCTGTGGCGACATAGGGCGCACAGGAGGCGCACGATGCGTGTCGCGAGCCTCCTGTGCCTCTACGTGCGCCGATGCCCGGCTTGGCACACTTTCCGCCGGGGTAGGGGGCGTGCGTCTGTTCCCCGGTCCGCCGCCGCGTCGCACGCGGTGGCGGGTCGCGGGGCCGGTCCTGGCCGTACGACGCCGGGCGTACGGATCCGGGCGGCCCGGGTGCTCAGACGAGTCCGAGGCGCTCCGCGGCCGTCGGCGCGTCCACCGGGACCGTGACGGGCTGCGGTGCCCCGGCGACGGCCCAGTCCGGGTCCTTGAGGCCGTTCCCGGTCACCGTGCAGACGATCCGCTGGCCCGGGTCGACCTTGCCGGCCTCGGCGGCCTTCAGCAGACCGGCCACGGACGCCGCGGACGCGGGCTCCACGAAGACACCCTCCTGGGAGGCCAACAGCCGGTAGGCGCGCAGGATCTCACGGTCCGTCACCTCGTCGATGAAGCCGCCGGACTCGTCGCGTGCCGCCAGCGCCTGCTTCCAGGAGGCCGGGTTGCCGATCCGGATCGCGGTGGCGATGGTGGAGGGGTCCTTGACGACCTCGCCCCGGACGATCGGCGCGGAACCGGACGCCTGGAAGCCCCACATCCGCGGGGTGCGGGTGGAGATCCCGTCCGCCGCGTACTCCTTGTACCCCCGCCAGTACGCCGTGATGTTGCCGGCGTTGCCGACCGGCAGCACATGGATGTCGGGGGCGTCGCCGAGTGCGTCGACGATTTCAAAGGAGGCCGTCTTCTGGCCCTCGATACGGTACGGATTGACCGAATTGACCAGCGCCACCGGATAATTCTCGGACAAATTCCTGGCCAGATTCAGGCAGTCGTCGAAGTTTCCGTCGACCTGGAGAATCTTCGAGCCGTAGACGAGCGCCTGGCCCATCTTCCCGAGCGCGATCTTTCCCTGCGGCACCAGCACCGCGCAGACCATTCCGGCCCGTACGGCATAGGCGGCGGCCGACGCGGAGGTGTTGCCCGTGGAGGCGCAGATGACCGCCTGCGCGCCCTCCTCCTTGGCGCGGGTGATCGCCATCGTCATGCCGCGGTCCTTGAAGGACCCGGTGGGGTTGGCGCCCTCGACCTTGAGGTGCACCTCGCAGCCCGTGCGCTCGGAGAGAACCTGGGCCGGAACGAGCGGCGTACCCCCCTCACGGAGCGTGACAACCGCGGTCGTGTCGGTTACCGGGAGCCGGTCCCGGTACTCCTCGATGATGCCGCGCCACTGGTGGGTCATTGCTGATTACTCCCCTTCAACACGCATGATGCTGGCGACACCACGCACGGTGTCGAGCTGGCGCAGCGCCTCGACGGTCCCGGAGAGGGCCGCGTCCGGCGCGCGGTGGGTGACGACGACGAGCGAAGCCTCGCCGTCCTTCCCCTGCTGGCGGACGGTGTCGATCGACACCCCGTGCTCGGCGAAGACCGTCGCGACCTGGGCGAGCACACCCGGCTTGTCGGCCACGTCGAGGCTGATGTGGTAGCGCGTCACGACATCGCCCATGGGGCTCACGGGCAGCTGGGTGTACGCGGACTCGCCGGGACCCGTGGCCCCGGCGAGCTTGTTGCGGCCGACGGCGACCAGATCGCCGAGGACCGCGGACGCGGTCGGCGCACCGCCCGCACCCGGTCCGTAGAACATCAGCTGACCCGCGGCCTCCGACTCCACGAAGACGGCGTTGTACGCCTCGCGCACGGAGGCGAGCGGATGGCTGAGCGGGATCATCGCGGGGTGCACCCGCGCGGTGACGGACTGCCCGTCGGCGGCCCGTTCGCAGATCGCGAGCAGCTTGACGGTGCAGCCCATGCGTTTCGCGGAGGCCATGTCGGCGGAGGTGACCTCGGTCAGGCCCTCGCGGTACACGTCGTCCAGGCGTACGCGGGTGTGGAACGCGATCCCCGCGAGGATGGCGGCCTTGGCGGCGGCGTCGAAGCCCTCCACGTCGGCGGTCGGGTCGGCCTCCGCGTACCCGAGCGCGGTGGCCTCGTCGAGCGCCTCGGAGTAGCCCGCGCCGGAGCGCTCCATGCGGTCGAGGATGAAGTTGGTCGTGCCGTTGACGATGCCGAGCACCCGGTTGACCTTGTCGCCCGCCAGGGACTCGCGCAGGGGCCTGATCAGCGGGATCGCCCCGGCGACCGCGGCCTCGAAGTAGAGGTCCCGGCCGTGCTGCTCGGCGGCGGCGTACAGCGTCGCGCCGTCCTCGGCGAGCAGCGCCTTGTTGGCGGAGACGACGGAGGCGCCGTGCTCGAACGCGGTGGTGATCAGCGTACGGGCGGGCTCGATGCCGCCGATGACCTCGACGACGATGTCGATGTCACCGCGTTTGACGAGGGCGGTGGCGTCGGTGGTGATCAGCGCCGGGTCGATCCCCTCCCGCACCTTGGAGGGGCGGCGGACGGCCACCCCCGCCAGTTCCACGGGTGCGCCGATCCGTGCCGCGAGGTCCTCGGCGTGCGTCGTCATGATGCGAGCCACCTCTGAGCCGACCACTCCACAGCCCAGCAGCGCCACCTTCAGCGGACGCGTACGCATCATCCGACCTCGCTTCTCATCACTACTACGGTGTGGACCAGTCTCACTCACCGGACGGCAGTTTCTATCCCCCGTCCGGCATTCGAGACATCTATCTCAACTAACCGACGTCAAGACGCAGGAGATCTTCCTCCGTCTCGCGCCGGACGATCACCCGCGCCCCGCCGTCGCGCACCGCCACGACGGGCGGCCTCGGTACATGGTTGTAGTTGCTGGCCATCGACCGGCAGTACGCACCGGTCGCCGGCACCGCGATCAGATCACCCGGCGCGAGGTCGGCGGGCAGGAACGCGTCCTTCACCACGATGTCACCGCTCTCGCAGTGCTTGCCGACGACCCGCGCGAGCATCGGCGGCGCGTCGGAGGTGCGGGAGACCAGCGCGACGCTGTACTCGGCGTCGTACAGCGCGGTACGGATGTTGTCCGACATACCGCCGTCGACGCTCACATACGTCCGCAGCCCCTCCAGCGGCTTGAGCGTGCCCACCTCGTACAGCGTGAACGCCGTCGGCCCGACGATGGCGCGGCCCGGCTCGACGGAGATCCGGGGGGTGCGCAGCCCGGCCGCGTCGCACTCGCGGGTGACGATCTCGGTGAGCGCCTTCGCGATGTGGTGCGGCTCGCTCGGGTCGTCGTCCGGGGTGTACGCGATCCCGAGGCCACCGCCGAGGTCGATCTCGGGCAGTTCGACGCCGTGCTCGTCGCGGATCGTCTTCAGCAGGCCGACGACCCGGTGGGCCGCCACCTCGAAGCCGGAGGTGTCGAAGATCTGCGAGCCGATGTGGGAGTGGATGCCGATCAGCTCCAGCCCGTCGAGGGTGAGCGCCCTGCGCACGGCCTCGGCCGCCTGTCCCCCGGCGAGCGGAATCCCGAACTTCTGGTCCTCGTGCGCGGTGGCGATGAACTCGTGGGTGTGCGCCTCCACCCCCACCGTGACCCGGATCTGGACGCGCTGGCGCCTGCCGAGCCCCTCGGCGATGTGCGCGACCCGCACGATCTCCTGGAAGGAGTCGAGCACGATCCGTCCCACCCCGGCGCGGATCGCCCGCTCGATCTCCTCGGGCGACTTGTTGTTCCCGTGGAAGGCGATGCGCTCGGGCGGCATTCCGGCGGCGAGCGCGGTGGACAGCTCGCCCCCGGAGCACACGTCGAGGTTGAGTCCCTCCTCGTGCAGCCACCGCACGACGGCCTTGCTGAGGAACGCCTTGCCCGCGTAGAACACATCGGCGTCCCTGCCGAACGCGTCAGCCCAGGCGCGGCAGCGCGCCCGGAAGTCCTCCTCGTCGAGGAGGTAGGCGGGGGTGCCGAACTCCTCGGCCAGCCGGGTCACTTCGACCCCGCCGACGGTGACGACCCCGTCGTCGTTGCGGCCGACCGTACGGGCCCACACCTTCCCGTCCAGCAGATTGAGGTCGGCCGGCGGCGCGGAGTAGTGCCCCTCGGGATAGACGTCGGCGTGGCGGGGCCCGGCGGGGTGTGCGGAACGGCTCATGGTGTCTCTCTCACGTGCTCACAGATGTGCGGGTGCGCTGATGCCGAGCAGGGACAGGCCACCGGCGAGCACCGTTCCGGCTGCCTCGGCGACGGCCAGCCGTGAGCGGTGGGCGGCCGTGGGTTTCTCCTCGCCCGACGGCAGCACCGTGTGCTGGAAGCCGAGCAGGGCGTCGGCGGTGCTCTCCAGATGCCTGGCGAGCCGGTCGGGCGCCCCGAGCCGGGCGGCGGAGGCGAGGATCCCCGGGTAGTCGGCGACGAGGCCGGTGAGCCGGGTCTCCACATACTCCAGCGGCTCCCCGTCGAACCCCAGCCGGGCGGCCCCGCGCGTGAGCGCGCGGCTGCGGGAGTAGGCGTACCGGACGGTGAAGAGCGGATTGCTCTCGTGCTGCCGCAACAGCCGCTCCGTGCCCCGGGGCCGGTCGTGCGCGGCGGCGGAGAGGAAGGCCCAGCGAACGGCATCGGCGAGGGGACCGCCGCCGGTGGCCTTCCGGGTGGCGGCGGGCGGCGCGGGGGTGCCCTGTTCGCCGGGGGCGGGGGCCGTGGCCGGTGCACCGGGGGCGGCAGGAGCCGGAGGGGGTACGGGAGCCCCGTCGGTGTCCAGGCCCTGACTGAGGCGGATCCGCCGGACGGTGTCGGCCCAGACCCGGGCGCGGTCCCCGGGGGCGGGAGCCGCGTCGGCGGAGGGTGCGCGGGTGTCCCGTACAGCGCGGGTGTCCCGTGCCGGGAGGGCGGAGGTTGCGCTGGTGTCGCGTACCGGGAGGGCGGCGGGCCGGTACCCGTACCGGAGGCCCTGCTCCCGTACCCGCCGGACGAGCGCCTGCTGGAGCCCTTCCTCCAGGGTGATGTTGAGGAACCCGGGCCCGGTGATCTCGATGGCGGCGATACCCGGTTCCCGGGCGATGCGGTCCCGCAGGGTCTCGGCGACGGCGCGGGGCGGCTGCCCGGCCGCGGCGGCGAGCCGCAGGGCGACATTGGTGGCATAGTCCCCGCAGCCCCCGGGCCGGGGCCGCTCGACCTTGACGCCCTCCGGCACGGGCGCCACCAGCGCACCGTCCTCCACCGCACGGCACACGGCGTGCAGCACGGTACGGGAGAGCTCGGCGGGGGTCACGGGACAAGCGTAGGGGAGGAAAGGGGGCGCAGAGCGAACCGGTTTCGCGATGCGGTCAGCCCCGTGTGCTTCCCGCCCGCCCGGCCCCGTGCCGGCCGTCTAACGACGGCGGCCCCTCCCTGCGCATCAACTGCCGTACCAGCCGCACGAGATCGGCCGGCTCGAAGGGCTTCGCGAGAAACGCGTCCACACCCGCGGTGAGGCCGCTCTCCACCTCGTACTGCGTACACGCGCTGATGATCGCCACCGGCAGATGACTGGTCTCCGGGTCCGCCCGCAGCCGCGCGGCGGTCCGCAGCCCGTCCAACCGTGGCATGACCACGTCCAACGTGACCACATCGGGCCGCACCCGCTCCACGACCTCCAGGCACTCGGCACCATCGGCCGCGGTCACGACCTCGAAGCCCTCAAGTTCAAGGTTGACCCTGATCAACTGCCGGATGACCCGGTTGTCATCGACAACGAGCACACGGCCGGACGCACCTGACACAACTCGAGAGTAGGTGGGCACCAGGCACCGCGTCCGGCTTTTCCCCACTTCCACCCCTCGCGAGCGACACGAGTCCACCCTCCCGCGCCCCTCGCCCCGCCGCCCCCGCACCCCTCCCCGACCCGAAATACCTGTTCATGGCGACCCTCCCGATGCTGGTAGTGTTCTACCCGTCACCGCCGAGGTCACCTCCGGACGGCGACAGTGCGCCCCCGTAGCTCAGGGGATAGAGCAACGGCCTCCGGAGCCGTGTGCGCAGGTTCGAATCCTGCCGGGGGCACCGCAGTTCAGGTGCCCGAAAGACTGCCCGACCAGCCAAAACGCTGATCGGGCAGTTTGCATGTCGGGGCAGCCAGAGGCAGGGAAGAGCAGCGGTCGGCCAGACCGTGTGACGCTTTCGTACGCGATGATCTTGCCGTTTCCGCAGGCCGGAGCCCGGACAATGGCGCAGCCCAGGACGATGTCCGGGGCTGGTGCGGCGGCCTCGGCTACCGGTACTCCACCAGCAGGCCCTCGATGCGCTGGTTGGCGACCTCGCTTCTGCCGTACAGGCACTTCGCGTAGCGGGCCAGGAGGACCTCCACGCTGTTGCCGGCCCTTTCCGCGACCTCCGTCGGGTCGACCCCGGCGTTCAGCCAGGTGGAGAGCGCGGAGTGACGCAGGCCATAGGGGCGGCCGGCGAGGGGTGACCCCCACCAGGAGGGGCGGAGGCAGCCCCGCTCCCGCACCATGGGGGCAGCGACACAAACCTCGGCCGTGATCGTGCGCGGCCCCTGCTCAGAGGTTGCCGCTCCGGCCGTCCCGGACGCCCGCTCCGGCCGTGCGGACTTGCCGCGATCGCGGGCGGAAAACCCCAGGTCGCGGTGCTCAGTCATCACTCACGCATCGCTCACGCAGACCGGTGACCTGGCCGACACGGACGACACCGCTCAGCTTCTCGCGGTGCCGGCCGGTGCACGTCGGCCCCTACGGAGAGTCGACGAGGGAGGACCTTCTACGACGAGGACGGCGTCACATCGGTCGCGGACGTAGCCGCTGTGGGTGGCGATGACCACGGCACATCCGGCCTCGCTCATCTCACGGAGGATATCGACGACCATGGTGGTGTTGGCGTCGTCGAGGGCACCGGTCGGCTCGTCCGCGAGCACGAGGGCCGGCTGCTTGACCATGAGCCGGGCGAGGGCCACACGCTGCTGTTCTCCACCACTGAGGTGGTAGATCTTCTCCTTCTCCCGCCCTCCCAGGCCAACGCGTTCGAGAGCCTCGGCGATTGCCGTGTCGGCCTCGCCGCGCGAGAACCGCCGGGGTTTGGCGACCACCTTCAGGTTTTCGGCGACGGTCGCGTTCTCGATCAGGGCGTAGTTCTGGAAGAGGTAGCCGAGAACGTCGCGGCGGAATCCACGGATCTCACGTCGGCCACATCGGGTGATGTCCTTGCCCTCATAACGAATCGCTCCCGCGCTCGGCCTGGCGAGCAGGCCGAGACAGTTGAGGAGTGTGGACTTTCCCGATCCGCTGGGGCCGACAACGGCGAGCATCTCGCCGCGGCTGACGGTAAAGGTGACATCAGACCACAGGGTCCGTGAGCCGAAGGACTTCGACAGATTCTCGATATCGATCACGGCAGCACTCCTGCTGGGTGGCAGAGGGTCGTATGTGCGGGACTCATGCCTCGGTCACCCCTTCCCTGACGATGTGACGGTGGAAAACCGCAAGGGCGAGAAGCACGGCGCCGAGTTCGACGGCGACCAGCCCGGCGATGATACCGAGATCCAGTTCAGTGAGGTGGACGAGAGGGTGGAGAAGAGGGGTACCAGAAGCAGCGACCTTCTCCAACTCCTGGTTCTGCAGCCATGTTTCGAAAGGCACCCGCGTGGCGAGGAGAACCGCAAGGGCCACCTCTACGCTCAGGATGAAGCGGTGGGTGACCACGTATCTCCAACCGCTGATGTGCTGCACGAAGATGGCCTGGGCATTCTTGCGCGAGTAGATGATGCAGACGCCGACGCCGGCGATGAGGAGGACGGTCACAGCCAGCACGAGGTTGAAGAGCTGCAATCGAAACTCGTTGACAGCATCCCTCAGTTTCAGGGCGAAGTTCTGGGCAACGGGGCGCACGGCTGTCACGTAGGTCTGCAGTTTGTTCGCCTTGTCAGCCTCGATGACACTCAGGACGTCATCGGGGTTGGGAAAGACAACTCCTTCCTGAGTGGCTAATGCGGTGTACCTGTCGTCAGAGAGAAACTTCGACCCGTTGGGGACTACGACCAGAACCGGATCGCGTACAAGGGACCGATCCTCCTTCGGGCTGTGGGCCGCGTTGTAGACCTGGTTTCCGGGGTTGTATGCGAAGAGCCGCTGGCCGCTCTTCGCCCGGAGCGTCACCAGCTGGGTATGCCGGTTGAAACTCGAAGACAGCACATAGGGGATCGCTTCGGTGATGGCCGCTGCCTGGCGGCCGAGGGATTCGGGGAGGATGAGCCGTACTGGGTGACTGTCCGGCGCCTTGCCATCCCGGGGCACCGGGGTGTAGCGCCGTCCCGTCGGGTCGAGGACCGGCTGTTTTGCCAGGAAGGTGTCATTCACGACAAGCACCTCACCCGGCGGAAGCGCCGAATCCGTGGCAAGGCTCTGGAGATCCCGCCGCCCAGCCAGAACGATCCTGCTTCCTCATCGGCTCGGCGCAACCACGGACCCACCTCCTTGATCATCTGGTCCGCCTCACCGTGCAGGCTGCCGTTGAGGCGGATGGTGACAGCATCACCTGCTTCGGTGTAGGCCTCCCGGCTATCCTGGCGCGCAAGTACGTCCTGACCCGCCGCTGCGACGTCCATGGCGATACCGAGAGCGAGCAGCAGTGCAGGGATACGCACCAGTTAGATACCGACGGATGCCGCCCGGGCAGGCAGCTCTCCCTTGAGGGCACGCAGTACGTCAACCTTGAAGGTGAGTGCGAGCACGGCCGCGTGGGCGGCCAGTACCAGGAGAACGAACAGGCCGGCGAGGCCCGCGGCTATGGTGGCGAACATCCCCAGCCAGGCAAGGCCGTTGTAGAAGCCGAGGAAAGCGATCGTCCCGGCTGTCACAGCACCGGCCGCTACCGACCAGGGCACCGCGAGCTGCCTCACATCACGAACAAGGAGGTCGGCGAAGGACAAGCCCTGCAGCCGCAGGACCCCGTATGCCTTTGCACCGAGCAGCACGCTCGCGCCGGTCATCGTCACCGCAGCGAGAGCAACCACCCAGAAGGACCAGTACAGGACACCACCGGTATAGGCAGCGGTCAGTGTGGTGTACGAGAGAGGGTGGGACACGCTTGCACGAAGGCCGAGGTCGGCGAATTCGGCAACCAGCGCATCGGCAGCAGCAGGTGCCCCGAACACATAGTACTGGCCCCGAGGATCACGCTGTCCAAGCTCGGCGATCGGGTGCACGTCCGTCGCGTAATTCC
Organism: Streptomyces sp. NPDC004609; assembly: GCF_042873655.1. Classification (NCBI taxonomy): domain Bacteria; kingdom Bacillati; phylum Actinomycetota; class Actinomycetes; order Kitasatosporales; family Streptomycetaceae; genus Streptomyces; species Streptomyces sp. NPDC004609. Next base: position 167,409 of record NZ_JBIALS010000018.1, read on the forward strand.
GGCTGAACGCCTGATAGCCCTCGTCCAACCACGCCCCCGCACCGGACCGCCGATTACCCGTGGCCAGATAAAGATGCCGACGACTGTCGGGGGCTCTGATATCGGGCACCTCACGAGCCACCGTAACTCCGTGGTCGTCCGAAAACGACGCTATCGCTTGGGCGACCTGAGCACCGCTCACCGAGTCATCGGATTCGAAGACCCAAATCAGAGCCGAATTTCCCAGCACCCCGTCCTCGTCCAGCCCCCGTAAGAACAGAAACGCCAGCACCGCGGAGAAGGCCAACACAGCGGCGTGGACGAACTTAATACCTCGGTGCAGCATTGGTTTCCTAGATCAGGGCACTCAGGGGAACGAAGCAGCTCTCAAAAAGGGGATCATGAACAGCCCGGCCAGGTGGGTGCGACCGGGGGCGACCGAGAACCCGTACAGCGAAGCTACCCGGGCTCCCGGCCAGCTCAGCCAGCCCGCATGGCATGAGGCGCGAAACTGACCGCGACTACCGAGGGACTCGCAAACGCAGGACTACAACGTGCAACCCTTTTCCCAATACGCCCGGCCCGTACTGGAGTCATTCCCCACCGAGGCCAATACCCAAGGCCCGGCGCGGTGCAGCCGCTATAGGCCCAGTAATCACCCTGGACCGAAGACGAGTGGTTCGCTGTCACGTGCTTGTAGTTTGACCACATACTGCAACAGCTTGTGCCGTAAGACCAAGTGCCACCGCCAACGTTGACGGTGCCGGCGAGCGCTGGAGTTGCGGCAGCCATGACGATGACACCGGCAGCCACGGCGGACTTAATCACGTTCCTGGATCTTCGAGATTGACTCCTGGTCATCTGAATGTTGATCCGAACAAGTCATGAGCATGGCCACAGACGGGATTACACGCAACCCCACAAATCTCGCCATCCAGACAACGCTGCAATCCGGCCATGACCGAAAAACAGCGGAATCCGGCGCTCAAGTCGACGACGTAAAGGGCAGGGTCCCGGCATGAAGTCGCTCTGGGGTGAGTCGTCCGGTCTGGGGGGTGTGGTCCGGGTTGCGGGCATACGGAACGGGCACGATCCCGGT
>NZ_JBIALS010000019.1:0-12012 GCF_042873655.1 Streptomyces sp. NPDC004609
CCCTCCGGGGCCCCCGATCCGGTACCGGGGGGGGGGGGCGGGGGGGCCGGGGGCCCCCCCCCCCCCCCCCCCCCCCCCCCCCCCCCCCCCCCCCCCCCCGGGGCGCGGTGAAGGGGCGCGGGGTGTGGGCGGCTACTGCGCCCCGGGGCGGACCAGACCGCTCTCGTACGCGTAGACCGCAGCCTGGACACGGTCACGCAGGGACAGCTTGGTCAGCACATGACCCACATGCGTCTTCACGGTCGTCTCGCTGACGAACAGATCCGCGGCGATCTCGGCGTTCGACAGCCCGCGCGCCACCAGCTTCAGCACCTCCACCTCACGCTCGGTCAGCGTGTGCAGAGTGTCCGGAACCGCCTCCTCGCCCGAGGGCAGATGCCCCGCGTACTTGTCGAGGAGCCTGCGGGTGATGCTCGGCGCCAGCATCGCCTCGCCCGCGGCGACCACCCGGATCGCCTGCACCAGCTCATTCGCCGGCGCGTCCTTCAGCAGAAAGCCCGAGGCACCCGCCCGCAGCGCCTCCACCACGTACTCGTCGAGATCGAACGTCGTCAGCACCAGCACCTTCGCCGGGCCGTCCCGGCCGGGGCCGGTGATCTGCCGGGTCGCCTCCACCCCGTCCATCCGGGGCATCCGGATGTCCATCAGCACCACATCGGGCTGAAGCGCCCGCACCTGGTCGAGCGCCTGAAGGCCGTCCCCGGCCTCGCCGACGACCGCGATGTCCTGCTCGGCCTCCAGGATCATCCGGAAGCCGGTGCGCAACAGCGGCTGGTCATCGACCAGCAGGACGCGAATAGCCACAGGAACTCCTCACATTCAGTCCGGACCCATTCTGCCCTGACCGTCCTCGGACGACCCGCGTGGGGAAACACTCAGCGGATACACCGGGGGAGTGCCCCCGAATTCCGGACAGACCGACTGGTGATCGCACCAGCCGCACAGCTTCGTCGGCCGCGGCCGCCAGTCCCCCGACTCGGTCGCGTGCCTGATCGCCTCCCACAGCGCCAGCAGTTTGCGCTCCACCCGCTCCAGATCCTCCTGGACCGGGTCGTACGTCAGCACATCCCCGCTGCCCAGATACACCAGCTGGAGCCGGCGCGGCACCACCCGCTTCAGCCGCCAGATCACCAGCGCGTAGAACTTCATCTGGAACAGCGCGCCCTCGCTGTACTCCGGGCGCGGAGCCTTGCCCGTCTTGTAGTCGACGATCCGCACCTCGCCCGTCGGCGCCACGTCCACCCGGTCGATCACCCCGCGCAGCCGCAGCCCCGAATCCAGCTCGGTCTCGACGGACATCTCCCGCTCGGCCGGCTCCAGACGCGTCGGATCCTCCAGCGAGAACCACCGCTCCACCAGCGCCTCGGCCTCGCCCAGCCAGCGCGTCAGCCGCTCACCGCCCTCGTCCCCGGCGAAAAGATCCCCCAGCTCGGGCCGGGACTCCAGCAGTCTGTCCCACTGGCCCGGAATCAGTGCCTTCGCCCGCGGCGGCGTACGCTCCACCGCCGGGGCGTCGAAAAGCCGCTCCAGGACCGCATGCACCAGCGTCCCGCGGGTAGCCGCCTCACTCGGCCTCTCCGGAAGCCTGTCGATCACGCGGAACCGGTACAGCAGGGGGCACTGCATGAAATCGCTCGCCCGCGAAGGCGAAAGAGACATGGGCGCGGCCCCCGGCGAAGGCTCCTGACTCGTACTCATGACGCAGACCCTACGGCCCGCCACTGACAGCGAGCGCAATACCATCGACCACAGAGGACCGCGCACTGCATGATCGGACGAGAGATGATCGAGGCAGAGACCGATCGGCGGTCTCGCGACGAAGGGACCCCGTGAACGAGGACGACTCGAGGGACGACTCGAGAGGCGAGCGCTCACGCGCGACGTCCGACGCGGAGGGGACACCCCCCAAGGACGGCAAGCGGCAGCGCCCCGACGGCCCCGGCGGAGGCATCCTGATGGGCCGCCCCTTCGGCGTGCCCGTGTACGTCGCCCCCAGCTGGTTCCTCGTCGCCGCGCTGATCACCTGGGTCTTCGGCGGCCAGCTCAACCGGGTCCTCCCCGAGCTCGGCGGGCTCTCCTACCTCGTCTCCCTCTTCTTCGCGGTCGCCTTCTACGCCTCCGTACTCGTCCACGAGCTGGCGCACACCGTCGCCGCGCTCCGCTTCAAGCTCCCGGTGCGCCGGATCCAGCTCCAGTTCTTCGGCGGGGTCTCCGAGATCGAGAAGGAGTCCGAGACACCGGGCCGCGAATTCATCCTGGCCTTCGTCGGCCCGCTGCTCTCACTCGTCCTCGCCGGCGTCTTCTACCTGGGCATGCAGGCCGTCGAGCCCGGAACCGTGCCGGGCGTGCTGCTCGCCGGGCTGATGATCTCCAACCTGATCGTCGCCGTCTTCAATCTGCTGCCCGGTCTGCCGCTGGACGGCGGCCGCATGCTGCGGGCCGTGGTCTGGAAGATCACCGGCAAGCCGATGAGCGGCACCGTCGCCGCCGCCTGGGTCGGCAGGGCGCTCGCCGTCGCCGTCCTGATCGGACTCCCGCTGCTGACGCACACCGGCGCGCTCGGCAACCCCGCGCAGGAGATCGGCGGCATGGAGACCGTCACCGACGCCCTGCTCGCCGCGATCCTTGCCGCGATCATCTGGACCGGGGCCGGAAACAGCCTGCGCATGGCCCGCCTGCGCGAGCACCTCCCCGAACTCCAGGCCCGCACCCTCACGCGCCGCGCGGTCCCCGTCGAGTCCGACACCCCCCTCTCCGAGGCCCTCCGCCGGGCCAACGAGGCCGGCGCCCGTGCCCTCGTCGTCGTCGACGGCCAGGGCAACCCGACCGCCCTGGTCCGTGAGACCGCCATCGTCGGAGTCCCCGAGCACCGCCGCCCCTGGGTCGCGGTCAGCGGCCTCGCCCAGGACCTCACCGACGGCATGCGGGTCCCCGCGGACCTCGCGGGCGAACCGCTGCTGGAGACACTGCGGGCGACACCGGCCACGGAGTACCTGGTGGTGGAGGACACGGGGGAAATCTACGGGGTGCTGTCGGCGGCGGACGTCGAGAAGGCGTTCGTGGCGGCGATGGCGCGACCGGGGGGATGACGGGGCCGGGGGAGGGGGCTTTTTGTGGTTCGGTCTCTCCCGGGCTCTGTTTGGGGGGACCGTCGCCGGGGGCTTTGGTGTGGCTTTGGTGGGGTGGGGGCGCGCGTTGGTGCTGGGTGTGTGGGGCGGGGGGACGTGGTACGGGCGGTGGGGCGGGGGTGGGCCGTGGGCAGGTGGTCTGGACGGGCGGTGGGCTGGGGTTCGGACGAGGTGGGCCGCGGGGCCGCACTCCGGACGGTGAACGACGCGCGCCTTTGTTTTTGTGGTTCCTTTGCCTCCGGGGGCCTTCAGTGTGTGTCGACGGTCGATCGTGCTCGACCGCTCGTTCCTCGCGGCCTCCGCGCGTTCTCTCTTTCGACACCCACGGCCCCCTTCGGCTCACTCACCAGGCATATGGGGTGACTCACTCCCCGGGCGTACTGGGTGAGGGGCTCACCGGGCCCATGGAGGAGGGGACTCACCAGGCTTGCGGGAGAGGGAAGCGGCTTGCTTGCCGGGAGTGCGGGGTGTGGGGAGTGGTTTGCTCGTCGAGGGGCGGGGAGGCTGCTGGTCACGCCGTGGTGGTGGGGCCGGTAGGCTGGTCACATGTCCGAACCGACCGGTGCCGCCCGCCGACGCGGGCCCTTCAAGGTCGGGGACCAGGTCCAGCTCACCGACCCCAAGGGACGCCACTACACGTTCACGCTCGAGGCCGGGAAGAACTTCCACACCCACAAGGGTTCCTTCCCGCACGACGAGCTGATCGGGGCTCCCGAGGGCAGTGTTGTCCGAACCACGGGAAACGTCGCCTACCTCGCGCTGCGCCCCCTGCTCCCCGACTACGTCCTGTCCATGCCCCGCGGCGCCGCCGTGGTCTACCCCAAGGACGCGGGGCAGATCCTGGCCTTCGCCGACATCTTCGCCGGCGCCCGCGTCGTCGAGGCCGGGGTGGGCTCGGGATCGCTCAGCGCCTTCCTGCTGCGGGCCATCGGCGACCACGGCATGCTGCACTCGTACGAGAGGCGCCCGGACTTCGCGGAGATCGCCCAGCAGAACGTGGAACGCTACTTCGGCGGCCCGCACCCCGCCTGGCAGCTCACGGTCGGCGACCTCCAGGACAACCTGTCCGACGCGGACGTCGACCGCGTGATCCTGGACATGCTGGCCCCCTGGGAGTGCCTGGAGGCCGTCTCCAAGGCCCTCGTGCCCGGCGGCATCCTCTGCTGCTACGTGGCCACCACGACCCAGCTCGCGCGGACCGTGGAGTCCATCCGTGAGATCGGCTGCTTCGCCGAGCCGCAGCCCTGGGAATCGATGATCCGCAACTGGCACGTCGAAGGACTGGCCGTCCGCCCGGACCACCGGATGATCGGCCACACCGGCTTCCTCGTCACCGCGCGCCGGCTGGCCGACGGTGTGGAACCGCCGATGCGCCGCCGCAGGCCCGCCAAGGGCGCGTACGGCGAGGACTACGAGGGGCCCAACAAGTCCTGACACACGGCCCCCACGAGGGGTGGTGGCCCGGGACGGCGGCGCTCTCACGGGGGCTGACGCCGGGACAAGGCCAGGGCGCCGGCGTGGAGTTTCCGTTCGCAATCGGGAACTTCGTGGCGGCGCCTTCGTGTTGGGCGACCGGAAGGCCGTGGCCGTACCGTCAACGCACCCGTGCCCCGCTGTTCCGCCCGCCTGTGACGTATGGCACGATGCAAACCTCCCTCCCGCCGCCGACCCCGCGCCGGCTTCGCAGCCACAGGAGACTTTCCGCGTGCAGACCTCCGCAGTCCCGGACCTCGCGCACACCCAGACCCGTCCCGTGCACTGGCTCGCGACCGCAGCGGCGATGGCCGCGGTCGTCGCCGTGGCGGGGCTTCTGCAGCCCGAGGACGCCACCGCGAGCCAGTCCCCCTCGGACAGGGCGCCCGAGCCCGGGCGGACGGCCGCGGCGGCCCCCGCACCCGATCCGGCCGAGGTGGAGCTGCCGCTGGAGTGCGGCGGGGCGCCGGGCCGGGTCACCCGGAAGGCCACCGGCGACCTCGACGGCGACGGCGGCCCCGAGACGGTGGTCGTCGCCCGCTGCGACGCGGGTTCCGGCACTCCGCCGAGCGGGATCTACGTGCTGGCCGGGTCCCGGGACGCGGGCCCCCGGGTCGTCGCCACCCTGCTCGCGCCCGCCGACAAGGCCAGCGTGGGGGATCTCGCGCTGAGTGACGGGGTGATCACGGCGACGCTGCTCGGCTACTCCTCGCCGAACGTGCCCTCGTGCTGCCCCGACCGGCAGGAGCGGGTCAAGTGGCAGTGGCGGGGCGGCAAGTTCGTCCGTACCTCCGAGGGGGCCGGGAGTCAGGCCCTCGGCGTATGACACAACACACCCCGCGGTACTGGTCGGATGATCTGCTGAATCGGAGCCGGGCGGCGGACGCGGGCGGAGAGTGACGCCGCCTTCACTCGGCGTCGGGGCCGTAGATCTCCACCCTGTCCGAAACGCGACGCACATGGATGCAGTCGCCCGGGCACTCCTTCGCGGAGTCCACCACGTCCCTGAGGAGCGGAAGCGGCACCGGGGTCGTGGCCCCCGGGTCCTGCAGCAGTTCGTCCTCCGCGCTCTTGACATACGCCAGGCCGTCGATGTCCAGCTCGAACACGTCCGGGGCGTACTGCGCACAGATTCCGTCCCCCGTGCAGAGGTCCTGGTCGATCCAGACCTCCAGCTCCTCGGTGCCGTCGGCGGCACTCCGGGGCGGAACCTCGTGCTGCACGGTCATCTCTCCTGCCGTTTCCCGCGCGGGGTGCGCGCGTCCGGTGAGCCGACGTGAAGCAAGTCGTGCCAGCCCTGACGGGTGTTGAACACTTCGACGATACAACCGCCCGCTTTCGGATGTTGCTGGGTGGGTATTCCCCTGGCGTGAGGGAGAGCGCAAGGGTGAAGATCGGACACACCCCCACGGTCTTTGTGATCTAGGGGTTTCAATCACCACCCACCCAGGTAGGGTCAGGAAGCGTCCAGCTCCCCTTGGAGGAGGTGAGGACCGTGGCAGCCCACGACGACGACATCAACCGCGGCATCCGGCCGGGGCGGGGGTCTGAAGACCCTGCCGGCCAGGTTGCCTATCTCGAGCAGGAAATCGCCGTCCTGCGCCGCAAGCTCGCCGACTCTCCGCGACACACGAGGATTCTCGAAGAGCGGATCGTCGAGCTGCAGACAAACCTGGCCGGCGTGTCCGCGCAGAACGAGCGGCTCGCGAATACGCTCCGTGAGGCCCGCGACCAGATCGTGGCCCTCAAGGAGGAGGTCGACCGGCTCGCGCAGCCGCCGGCCGGCTTCGGTGTCTTCCTGCAGGCCAATGAGGACGGCACCTGCGACATCTTCACCGGGGGCCGCAAGCTCCGGGTGAATGTCAGCCCCAGCGTCGAGCTCGACGAGCTCAGGCGCGGCCAGGAGGTCATGCTCAACGAAGCGCTCAATGTGGTCGAGGCCATGGAGTTCGAGCGCGCCGGGGACATCGTCACCCTCAAGGAGATCCTGGAGGACGGCGAGCGGGCCCTGGTGGTCGGGCACACCGACGAGGAGCGGGTGGTACGGCTCGCCGAGCCGCTGCTGGACATCACCATCCGCCCCGGCGACGCCCTGCTGCTGGAGCCCCGCTCCGGGTACGTCTACGAGGTCGTGCCCAAGAGCGAGGTCGAGGAACTGGTCCTCGAAGAGGTCCCCGACGTCGACTACGACAAGATCGGCGGCCTCGGCGGGCAGATCGAAATGATCCGCGACGCCGTCGAGCTCCCGTACCTCTACCCCGACCTCTTCAAGGAGCACGAACTGCGGCCGCCGAAGGGCATCCTGCTCTACGGCCCGCCCGGCTGCGGCAAGACGCTGATCGCCAAGGCGGTCGCCAACTCCCTTGCCAAGAAGGTCGCCGAAGTGACCGGGCAGCCCGCGGGGAAGAGCTACTTCCTCAATATCAAGGGCCCGGAGCTGCTCAACAAGTACGTCGGCGAGACCGAGCGGCACATCCGTCTGGTCTTCCAGCGTGCCCGTGAAAAGGCCAGCGAGGGCACTCCCGTCATCGTCTTCTTCGACGAGATGGAATCCCTCTTCCGCACCCGCGGCTCGGGCGTCAGCTCGGACGTGGAGAACACCATCGTCCCGCAGCTCCTCGCCGAGATCGACGGTGTGGAGGGCCTGGAGAACGTGATCGTGATCGGCGCCTCGAACCGCGAGGACATGATCGATCCCGCGATCCTGCGCCCCGGCCGGCTCGATGTGAAGATCAAGATCGAGCGCCCGGACGCGGAGGCCGCGAGGGACATCTTCGCGAAGTATCTGACGCCTTCGCTGCCGCTGCACGCCGACGACCTCTCCGAGCACAACGGCTCCAAGGCCGCGGCGGCCCACGCGATGATCCAGTCCGTGGTCGAGCAGATGTACGCGGAGTCCGAGGAGAACCGCTTCCTGGAGGTCACGTACGCCAACGGTGACAAGGAAGTCCTCTACTTCAAGGACTTCAACTCCGGAGCGATGATCCAGAACATCGTCGACCGGGCCAAGAAGATGGCGATCAAGGCCTTCCTGGACCACAACCAGAAGGGTCTGAGGGTCGCCCACCTCCTCCAGGCTTGTGTGGACGAGTTCAAGGAGAACGAGGACCTGCCCAACACCACCAACCCGGACGACTGGGCCCGGATCTCCGGCAAGAAGGGCGAACGGATCGTCTTCATCCGTACCCTCGTCACCGGAAAGCAGGGCGCGGACACCGGCCGCTCCATCGACACGGTGGCGAACACCGGACAGTACCTGTAGATCGCACACCGGCTGCGGACGCCCGGTCCGGGCGTCCGCAGCCGGTGTCTTTCCCCACACGCAGAGCCACCCCGCAGCAATGACGAAATTGATCTCCCCACCAGCGCAGAGGCGTTCTAGGCTCGTCGGTACCGCCGAGTCGCGCAGTGCGGGGACGGGCACCGCACACGCACCGGAGCAACAGCGGTACTTGAGCGCCGTTCCCGAACGGGAACGCCGCCGGGCAAGGAGGGCCGCATGACCGTACGGCGAGTAATGGGCATCGAGACGGAGTACGGCATCTCCGTCCCGGGGCACCCGAACGCCAATGCCATGCTCACCTCGTCCCAGATCGTCAACGCCTACGCGGCGGCGATGCACCGGGCGCGGCGAGCCCGCTGGGACTTCGAGGAGGAGAACCCGCTGCGGGACGCGCGGGGCTTCGACCTCGCCCGCGAGGCAGCCGACTCCAGCCAGCTCACGGACGAGGACATCGGCCTCGCGAATGTGATCCTCACCAATGGCGCCCGGCTCTACGTCGACCACGCGCACCCCGAGTACAGCTCGCCCGAGGTCACCAATCCGCGCGACGCCGTCCTGTGGGACAAGGCCGGGGAGCGGATCATGGCCGAGGCCGCGGAGCGCGCCGCCCAGCTCCCCGGCGCACAACCCATCCACCTGTACAAGAACAACACCGACAACAAGGGCGCGTCCTACGGCACCCACGAGAACTATCTGATGAAGCGGGAGACCCCCTTCTCGGACATCGTGCGCCATCTGACGCCGTTCTTCGTGTGCCGCCAGGTCGTCACCGGCGCGGGACGGGTCGGAATCGGCCAGGACGGCCACGAGCACGGCTTCCAGATCAGCCAGCGGGCCGACTATTTCGAGGTCGAGGTCGGTCTGGAGACCACGCTGAAGCGCCCCATCATCAACACCCGCGACGAGCCCCACTCCGACGCCGAGAAGTACCGCCGCCTCCATGTGATCATCGGAGACGCGAATCTGTCGGAGATCTCGACCTATCTCAAGCTGGGCACCACCGCCCTGGTGCTGTCGATGATCGAGGACGGTTTCATCGCCGTCGATCTCGCGGTCGACCAGCCGGTGCGCACCCTGCACCAGGTCTCCCACGACCCGGGGCTCCAGCGGCTGATCACTCTGCGCAGCGGCCGGACACTCACCGCGGTCCAGCTCCAGATGGAGTACTTCGAGCTGGCCAGGAAATACGTCGAGGAACGCTTCGGCGCGGACGCCGACGAGCAGACCAAGGACGTCCTGGTCCGCTGGGAGGACACGCTCAACCGTCTTGAGAACGATCCGATGAGCCTGTCGGGCGAACTGGACTGGATCGCGAAGAAGGAGCTGATGGAGGGCTACCGCAGGCGGGACGGCCTCGACTGGGACGCGGCCCGGCTCCATCTGGTGGACCTCCAGTACGCGGACGTACGGCCCGACAAGGGCCTGTACAACCGTCTGGCGGCCCGAGGGAAGATGAAGCGGCTCCTGGACGAGCAGGACGTCGCGCGGGCCGGGACGAAGCCTCCGGAGGACACCCGGGCCTATTTCCGGGGCCGCTGTCTGGAGCAGTACGCGGACGACGTGGCCGCGGCCTCCTGGGACTCGGTGATCTTCGATCTCCCGGGCCGTGACTCCCTCCAGCGGGTCCCCACCCTGGAGCCGCTGCGGGGCACGCGCAACCATGTCAAGGAGCTCCTGGACCGCTGCCGTACCGCGGAAGACCTGGTCCGGGTGCTGTCCGGAGGCTAAAAGGCTCCCGTCCGGGAATCATCTCCGGGAATCATGAAGGTGGTCCCCGGACGTTGAGTGAAGTGCGGGGCCGATGTCGGACGCTCCTTGTAGTGTCTGGGTAGCGTCTGATCTTGACCGGACGAACTCACGTCAGGGCAAACCGAGCGGGGTGAGGGACATGGCGACCAAGGACACCGGCGGCGGACAGCAGAAGGCCACGCGTTCCACGGAGGAGGTCGAGGAGCAGGCGCAGGACGCGCAGGCCTCGGAGGATCTCAAGGAGCGCCAGGAGAAGCTGTCCGACGACGTGGACTCCGTACTCGACGAAATCGACGACGTGCTTGAGGAGAACGCCGAGGACTTCGTGCGTTCCTTCGTGCAAAAGGGCGGAGAGTAGCTCCCCCGGACCGCAGGGGGACACCCCCTGTCCGTCCGTTCCGGTGCGCCGGCGAGAGCCGCGCACCGGGGCGGGCGACCGGTCACGGCGCGGGTAAGGTCCGTGCACAGTTCGTAAGATCGGCCCGCGCCCGACACGGCGGGCCGCCGCCTATCCGGAAGGAAACTCGTGGAAGCCAACACTCGTGGCACCGGGCGTCTGCCAGCAGCCTTCCTGACGCCTGGCTCCTCCTCCTTCATGGACTTCCTCGGCGACCACTCCCCGGACCTGCTGCCCGGGAAGCGGGTGCTGCCGCCGGTGCAGGGGGCCTTCGAGGCCCCGCACGGCACCACGATCGTGGCGGTGACGTTCCCCGGGGGCGTGGTGCTCGCCGGTGACCGCCGCGCCACGATGGGGAACATGATCGCGCAGCGGGACATGGAGAAGGTGTTCCCGGCCGATGAGTACTCGGCGGTGGGCATCGCGGGCAGCGCGGGCCTCGCCGTGGAGATGGTCAAGCTGTTCCAGCTGGAGCTGGAGCACTTCGAGAAGGTCGAGGGTGCCCAGCTCTCCCTGGAGGGCAAGGCGAACCGGCTGTCGACCATGATCCGCGGCAATCTCGGCATGGCCATGCAGGGCCTGGCCGTGGTGCCCCTCTTCGCGGGGTTCGACGTCGACCGCGGCACCGGCCGCATCTTCTCGTACGACGTGACCGGCGGCCGCTCCGAGGAGCAGGGGTACGCGGGCACCGGATCCGGCTCGATCTTCGCCCGCGGGGCCATGAAGAAGCTCTACCACGAGGATCTGACCGAGGAGCAGGCCATCACGCTGGTGGTCCAGGCGCTGTACGACGCGGCGGACGACGACTCGGCGACCGGCGGGCCCGACATCGCCCGCAGGATCTACCCGCTCGTCACCGTGATCACCGAGGACGGTTTCCGCCGGCTCGCCGACGAGGAGTCCTCCGCGGTCGCCCGCTCGATCGTGGACCGCCGTCTCGAACAGCCCGACGGCCCGCGCGCCGCGCTCCTCTGATGTACTCGCCACTGACAGAAAGGGACGGATAGCCGGTGACGACGCCGTTCTATGTCTCGCCCGCCCAGGCCATGCAGGACCGGGCGGAATTCGCCCGGAAGGGCATCGCCCGCGGCCGCAGCCTTGTTGTGCTCCAGTACGCCGACGGCATTGTCTTCGTCGGTGAGAACCCGTCCCGTGCCCTGCACAAATTCAGCGAGATCTACGACCGCATCGCGTTCGCCGCGGCCGGAAAGTACAACGAGTACGAAAATCTCCGGATCGGCGGAGTGCGTTATGCCGATCTGCGCGGCTATACGTATCACCGCGAGGACGTGACCGCCCGCGGTCTGGCCAATGTGTACGCCCAGACGCTCGGCACCATTTTCTCCAGCCAGGCCGAGAAGCCGTACGAGGTGGAACTGGTGGTCGCCGAGGTCGGCGCGACCCCGGACGGCGACCAGATCTACCGGCTGCCGCACGACGGATCGATTGTGGACGAGCACGGCTCGGTCGCGGTCGGCGGCAACGCGGAGCAGCTCAGTACCTTCCTCGACCAGCGGCATCGCGACGGGATGTCGCTCGCGGAGGCGCTGAAGCTGGCCGTGGAGGCCCTGTCGAACCAGCCGAACGGCAATGACCGGGAGATCCCCGCGGAGCGGCTGGAGGTGGCGGTCCTGGACCGTACGCGACCCCAGCAGCGGAAGTTCAAGCGGATCGTGGGCCGGCAGCTCGCCAGGCTGCTGGAGGCGGACGGGGCGGCCTCGGCGCCGACGGACGCGCCGTCGGACACCGTGGAGGAGAGCGGGGAGGGCGAGGAGGGCGGCGAGCAGTAGCCCATCGGCCCATCGCCCGGGTTCAACGGCGATCCGCGGTGCTGAACGGTATTCAACGGTTGTGGGGGGGGGGGGGGGGGGGGGGGGGGGGGGGGGGGCGCGGGGGGCGCGGGGGGGGGGGCCGCCGCGGGGGGGCCGGGGGCCCCCGGCGCGCGGGCCGCGAGCCGCGCGGCCCGCCACGCGGCGCGCCGC
>NZ_JBIALS010000019.1:12021-165084 GCF_042873655.1 Streptomyces sp. NPDC004609
CAACACCCGTTTCCGGGCCGCGCCCACCGGTTCCGCTCAGGGCAGTGCCCAGCGGTGGAGTCCCCTCGGGCCGCGGGTCAGCCAGGTGCCGTCGCCGAGCGGGGTCACCCGGTCGGCCGCGGCCGGATAGCGCATCCGGCCCAGCGGCCGGAGCGTGATCGCGTCGCAGAGCCAGTGGCGTCCGGTGCCGCGCCGCCCCGGGCCGCGGAGCCGGCCCGTGACCAGCAGGTGCCGGTCGTCGAGGAGGAAGGCGTCGTCGAACTCGTCGCCGCCGGGCTCCCACCCACGGGCGTGACCGCGGTCACCGGTGAGACCGGTGAGGTCGTACAGGGCCGCCGGTTCGTCGGCGGCCACATCGTGCGACGCCAGCTCGTCACGGTCGTCGTTGGGGGCGATCTGCTCGGCGCGCCGCATGGTCAGCACGCGCGACACACCGGGCAGAAAGCCGATCACCTCGCGCATGCGGGTGCCGCCCCTGATGTGGAGCCCGTCGTGGCGCGGTTCGATCCACCAGGTCGACCAGCTGTACCGGGCCGTCCAGCAGGACAGGGCGAGCAGCGAGCCGTCGGGGTGCCAGCGCTGGGTGACCGCTGCCGCGCTGCTGTCGACCGGGCGGCCGGAGCGGATCCGCCCGGTGAGGGCGTCGAGCAGCAGCAGCACGTTCCGTGCGCCGCGCGGCCGGGTCCGCCCGCCCGGTGCCCGGCTTCCGCTGCCCCCGGCTCCCGGCCCGGCGGGCGCCGGCACCACCACGCTGACCAGCCTGCCGTCCGCGCTCACGGCGGGCGGGCCGGGTGCGCGCGGCCCCCGGGGCCCGCCGTGCCAGGGGGTGTGCGGTAACGCCCAGCGGGTGGTTCCGTCGGGCCCGATACGGCGGATTCCCCCGGCCTCGCAGACGACGGCCCCGTCCTCCAGCGGGGTCGCCGCCGCGCGCCCGGGCAGGGAGAGTGTCCGTACGGGGGTGAGGGTGCCGGTCAGGAAGGCACCGGCGTCATGGATCTCCAGCCGGCCGTCGTCCACTACGGCCAGCCGCCCGCCGCCGAGCGGAGTCACCGTGCCCGGCGCGGCGACCGTCCCGATCGGGACAGCGTCGATCGGGGTCTGGACCGGACTCGTCATGATCGTGATCGTGACACGGCCCCACGCGTGGTCTCAAGGGGCCGTCCGCCGCTCCGGGCGCCGGGCGGCGGGGCCGGAGGACCCCCGGACGACCAGTTCGACCGGGAGATCGCCCTCCTCCGGCCACCGTCCGTCCAGAACCGCGAGCAGCGCCGACATCCCGCGCTCGCCGACCCGCTCGGCGGGCAGGCGCACGGTCGTCAGCTCCGGCTCCAGCGCGGTGGCGAGCGTGAGGTCGTCGAACCCGGTGACCGAGACGTCCCCGGGAACGCGCAGCCCGAAACGGCGTACGGCCTTGCAGGCCCCGGCCGCCAGGATGTCCCCGTCGCACACGATCGCGGTGGGCGAGGGGCCCGGTCCGCTGAGCGCCGCTTCCGCCGCCTCACGGGCCGCGTCCACGGCGAACGGCGCGCGGACGGACCGTACGGATGTGCCGGTGACCCGGTCGAGCGCGGCCGTGAGCGACCGGGCGCGGATGTCGAACGTCCACGACGGCACCGCCGACGCGAGATGCACGAACCGCCGATGGCCGAGCGCCAGCAGGTGTTCCGCCGTCTGCCGCATGCCGCCGGCGATGTCGAGATTCACATGGGCGGCGGCTCCCCGGTCGGACGGGTCGCTGTCCAGCAGGACGAGGGGGAGGTCCGTACCCCGGAACGCGGTCAGGGCCTCGGAGGCCATCGAGGAGGCGATCACGCCGTCCAGTGCCGCGCGGGCGGAGGCGAAGGGATCCCTGGCGGGGCCGATGCCGTCGGGGGAGGGGTAGACCACCACGCCGAAGCCGTGCTCGGCGGCGGCGCCGGCGGCGCCGGTGTACACACGGGCGAAGAACTCGTTGGTGAGCGCGGGGACGACCAGCAGCGCGGTCCTGGTCCGCCCGAGGCGCAGATTCCGGGCGGCCAGATTGGGCCGGTACCCGAGCGTCGTGGCCGTGTCCCGTACGGCGGCGGCGGTGGTCACGGAGACCCTGCCGCGCCACTTGCCGCCCATGACGAGCGAGACGGTCGCCTGCGAGACGCCCGCGGCCCGTGCCACGTCGCGGCTGGTGGGCCGGGCGCCCGGGCCGGAGCCCGCCGGGGGAAGGGCGTCCCCCGCGGCGGGCCCGGAGCCGCCCGGGGGCCCGGGGGCCGTGCCGCCGGGGTTCTCCCGCCGCCGGTTCCGGCCACCGCCGGCGGGCACGGCGGCCCCGGAGCCCCGGTCCGCTGCCGCAGCGCCGTCCGGGGCCGACCCGTTCCGCCCGGCCGCCGGGACGCGCGGGCCGGAACGGTGTCCGGGTGAGCCCTCTGCCATGGATGCCGTCCTCGGGCGGGTGGCCGCCCAACCGGTACGCGGTCCTCCGGGGGCGGCGCTGTAGACCGGCGGACTACGGACATGGTACGTATAACGTCGCCACGTTATACGTAAAACTCCGGCCCGGGCCGGGAGAGAGGGGCCGGAGATGGCCACAGGAGCCGGCGGCTACGCGGACATCCTCAAGGCCCCCCACGCCGCACGGCTGCTCGCCGGGACGCTCGTGGGGCGGCTGCCCAACGCCACCGCGCCCGTGGCCATCGTGCTGTTCACCCGTGCGGAGGGCGGAAGCTACAGCCTCGCCGGCGGGCTCGCCGCGGCGTACGGGATCGCGAACGCCGTCGGGCAGCCCCTCCTCGGCCGGGCCGTCGACCTGCGCGGGCAGCCCCGCGTCCAACTGCCCGCCGCCGTCGTCTCCGCGCTCGGCATGGTGCTGCTCGCCTACGCCGGAACCGGCTCGCTCCTCCTCGCCTACGCGGCCGTCGCCGTCGCCGGGCTCTTCACCCCGCCCCTGGAGGGCGGGCTGCGCGCCCTGTGGCCGAGCGTGCTGGGCCGCCAGGACCGGGTGCACCGCGCGTACGCCATGGACGCGGTCGCCCAGGAGATCATGTTCACCCTCGGGCCGCTCCTGGTGACCCTGCTCGTCTCGCTCTGGTCCGCGGGCGCCGCGCTGCTGGTGATCAATGTCCTCGGCGTGCTGGGCGCGCTGAGCGTCGTCGTGTCCGAGCCGTCCAGGGTCTGGCGCTCCGCGCCCCGCGAGGCCCACTGGCTCGGCGCCCTGCGCTCACCGGGCCTGCTCGCCCTGCTCGGGGCGTTCTTCTTCGTTGGGTTGGCGCTCGGCTCTATCACCGTCGCCGCGGTCGCCTACGCCGACGGGAGGGGCGGCGAGGCCGTGTACGGCTGGCTGATGGCCGCCCTCGGCCTCGGGGCGCTCGTCGGCGGTGTCTTCTACGGCGCGCGCGTGTGGACCGGCGCCCCCGAGCGCAGGCTCCGCGTCCTCGTCGCCCTGCTCGCGCTCGGCTATCTGCCGCTCGCGCTCACGCCCGGTACCGCCGCCATGGCCGCGCTCTGCGCCGTCGCCGGGGTGTTCCTCGCCCCCGCGATCGCCTGCGCCTTCATCGTCGTGGACCGGCACGCGCCGAGGGGCACGGTCACCGAGGCGTTCTCCTGGCTGGTGACCACGTTCGGAGTCGGCGCGGCGGCCGGGACCGCCGTCGCGGGTCCCGTGGTCGAGCTGGGCGGCACGGCCCGCGGTTTTGCCGTCGCGGGGGCCGGCGGAATCGCCGCGCTGCTGGTGCTGACGGCGACCCGGCGGGCGCTGTCCGTTCCCGTACGCACCACGGGCATCGAGGGTTCCGTGACCGATCCGCAGGCCGCCCCGGCGGAAAATGATCGGAACGGTGTCACCGAACCCGGTTTCAGCTCAGGGCTTGAGGCGTAATGTTCAGACATGGACCGCCGCATTTTCGGGCTGGAGAACGAGTACGGCGTCACGTGCACGTTCAGGGGACAGCGCCGACTGTCACCTGACGAAGTGGCGCGCTACCTCTTCCGCCGTGTCGTCTCATGGGGCCGCAGCAGCAATGTCTTCCTGCGGAACGGCGCCCGCCTCTACCTCGACGTGGGTTCGCATCCGGAATACGCCACACCCGAATGCGACAACGTGACCGAGCTGGTCACCCACGACAAGGCGGGCGAGCGCATTCTCGAAGGACTGCTCGTCGACGCCGAACGCCGTCTGCACGAGGAGGGAATCGCGGGCGACGTCTACCTCTTCAAGAACAACACCGACTCGGCGGGAAACTCCTACGGCTGCCACGAGAACTATCTCGTCGCCCGCCACGGCGAGTTCTCCCGGCTCGCGGACATCCTCATCCCCTTCCTGGTCACCCGTCAGCTGCTCTGCGGCGCGGGCAAGGTGCTCCAGACCCCGCGTGGCGCGGTCTACTGCGTCAGCCAGCGCGCCGAACACATCTGGGAGGGGGTCAGCTCCGCGACCACGCGTTCGCGCCCGATCATCAACACCCGGGACGAACCGCACGCCGACGCCGAGCGCTACCGCCGCCTCCACGTCATCGTCGGCGACTCCAACATGTCCGAGACGACCATGCTCCTCAAGGTCGGCGCGACCGACCTCGTCCTGCGCATGATCGAGGCGGGCACCGTGATGCGCGATCTCACCCTGGAGAACCCGATCCGGGCGATCCGCGAGGTCAGCCACGACATCACCGGGCAGCGCAAGGTGCGCCTCGCCAGTGGACGCGAGGCGTCCGCCCTGGAGGTCCAGCGGGAGTACTACGAGAAGGCGGTCGACTTCGTCGACCGGCGGGGCATCCGCACGGGCGTCGTCGAACAGGTGCTGGAGCTGTGGGGCCGCACGCTGGACGCGATCGACGCGGAGGACCTCGACCGCATCGGCACCGAGATCGACTGGGTCATGAAGTACAAGCTCATCGAGCGCTACCGGGCCAAGCACAACATGACCATGTCGCATCCGCGGGTCGCCCAGATAGACCTCGCCTACCACGACATCCACCGCAGGCGCGGGCTGTACTACCTCCTGGAGCGCAAGGGCCAGGCCGCCCGGATCTGCAACGACCTGAAGATCTTCGAGGGCAAGTCCGTGCCCCCGCAGACCACCCGGGCACGGCTGCGCGGCGACTTCATCCGCCGCGCCCAGGAACAGCGGCGGGACTTCACCGTCGACTGGGTGCACCTCAAGCTCAACGACCAGGCGCAGCGGACGGTGCTGTGCAAGGACCCGTTCCGCTCCGTCGACGACCGGGTCGAAAAGCTCATCGCGGGCATGTAGCACTCATTCGCGCGCCACGTCTACCCGGAAGCAGGCGGAACGCCACTCGGGCCCCGTACGTTCCTCGTGCGGGGCCCTCGGCACGGCCTAGAGTGTCGGGGGACTGTAACCGTGCCGTCTGAGATCTGAGGAACACGTGCGCCGAATCGCCGGCCTTCTTGTCGTCCCCCTGCTGCTGTTGTCGACAGCGGCGTGCGGCAGCGAGGACAAGGGCTCCGACTCCATCTCGTCCAAGGGCGGGCTGCCCGCCATCACCGCCGGTGCCGAGTTCGGGAAGAAACCGACTCTGGCGAAGGGCGAGGGCGACCCGCCGAAGCAGCTGAAGGTCGAGGTCCTCAGCGAGGGCAAGGGCGCCGTCCTCAAGAAGGGCGACCAGGCCTCGGTGAACTACCTCGGCCAGGAGTGGGACGAGAGCAAGCCCTTCGACGACAGCTTCAAGCGCGGTGAGCCCTTCGGCGTCTCCATCGGCGGCCAGGGCGTCATCGAGGGCTGGCAGCGCGCCCTCGACGGCCAGAAGATCGGCAGCCGCCTGGAGGTGGCCATCCCGCCGGACCTCGCCTACGGCGACAAGGGCCAGGGCGACATCAAGGGCAATGCCACGCTGGTCTTCGTCATGGACATCGTCAAGGGCACCAGCGTTCCGGTGTCCGCCAAGGGCACCCCGGTGGCCCAGGACAACACCGACCTGCCGAAGGTGGGCACCAACGACGACGGCAAGGCCCCCTCGCTGACCGTCCCGAAGGCGGACCCGCCCAAGAAGCTCGTCTCCAACTACGTCCTGGAGGGCACCGGCCCCGTGCTCACCGGCAAGGACAGCGTCGTCGTCAAGTACGAGGCGTACCTCTGGGAGGGCGGCAAGCAGTTCGACAGCACCTACAAGGCGCAGACCACCCAGACCTTCCCGCTGGACCAGGTCACGCTGAAGGGCCTCAAGGACGGCCTCGCGGGCAAGAAGCTCGGCAGCCGCGTCCTGCTCGTCATCCCGCCGGACCAGGGCTTCGGCGCCAAGGAGCAGCAGGGCATCCCGAAGAACTCCACGCTGGTCTTCAGCGTGGACCTTCTGGCGAAGGTGTAAGACTGTCCCGGTTGCCCGTTCACCATTGTGAGGAGCTAGTTCAGTGAGCATCGAGAAGCCCGAGATCGATTTCCCGGGCGGCGAGCCGCCGGCCGACCTGGAGATCAAGGACATCTGGGAGGGCGACGGCCCGGTGGCCAAGGCGGGCGACTTCGTCTCCGTCCACTATGTGGGCGTGGCCTTCTCCACCGGTGAGGAGTTCGACGCGTCCTGGAACCGCGGCCAGCCGCTGAAGTTCCAGCTCGGTGTCGGCCAGGTCATCTCCGGCTGGGACCAGGGCGTGCAGGGCATGAAGGTCGGCGGGCGCCGCCAGCTGATCATCCCCGCGCACCTCGCCTACGGCGACCGTGGCGCGGGCGGCCGGATCAAGCCGGGCGAGACGCTGATCTTCGTCTGCGACCTGGTGTCCGTCTGAGCGGGCGGCCGCCGTGCAGGGCCCATGTCCCCCGAGGCATGGGCCCTCGGCTTTTGCCTCATTTTTGCCGCGGTTTTACTGGAGGCCGCCCTCGGCTTTTCCCGTGACACCCCGGGGCGGTACGGTCATCGGGCGGAACGCGACTCGATCAGAAGAGGTGCAGGGCGTCGATGGCCATTGCCAAGGCCGAGCGGCTGATGAATCTGGCGCTGTGCCTGCTGGGGACACGGCGCCCGCTCAGCAAGCGCGAACTGCGCGAGTCCATCGAAGCCTATGTCGAGGCGTTCCGCCCGGCCGAGTCCGGGACGGGGTCCGAGGACTCCTTCAACCGGATGTTCGAGCGCGACAAGGACGATCTGCGCGAACTCGGCCTGGTCATCGAGACGGTGGAGAACCTCGACGGCGAAGTGGGCTATCTCGCCCGCCGCGACAGCAACCGGCTGCCCCCGATCACCTTCGACGCCGAGGAGGCCGCCGCGCTCGGTCTCGCCGCCAAGGTGTGGCAGCAGGCGAGGCTCGCCGGTGCCGCCAGCGGCGCGCTCCAGAAGCTGCGCGCCGCCGGGATGCCCGAGGCGGAGGACTCGTACGAGGCCCAGCACAGCGCGCTGGAGCCGCGGATCCCCGTCCACGAGGCCGCGTTCGAGCCGCTGATGCTCGCCTGCCGCGACCGCAGGCCCGTCGTCTTCGACTACCGCAAGGCCAACGCGGCGCGCCCCGGGCAGCGCCATGTCGAGCCGTGGACGCTGGAGTGCTGGCGCGGCCACTGGTATCTGGCGGGCTGGGACCGCGACCGGGCCGCCGAACGGGTGTTCCGGCTCTCCCGTATCACCGGCCGGGTCCGGTCGCGGGCCGGGTCGTTCACCGCGCCCGTGCCCGATGTGGTCACCGTCCGGGAGACCGTGGAGAGCTGGGCGGGCGAGACGGCGACCCGCACCGCCCGGATCAGGCTGCGCTCCGGCTGCGGCTACCCGCTGCGCGCCCGCGCCGGGTCGGTGCGGGAAGTGGACGGCGACTGGGACGAGTTGGAGATTCCGTACGGACACGGTCTGGACGCCTGGCTGGTGGAGTTCGGCCCGGACGTGGTCGTGCTGGAGCCCGCCGATCTGCGGGCCGATGTCGTGGACCGGCTGCGTGCCGTGGCCAAGGGCTGAGGGGAAGGCGTACGACCATGGCCACCAATGCCATCGACCAGACCCGGCGGATGCTCTCGCTGGTGACCTATCTGCGGGAGCGCCCCGGCGCGCATGTGGCCGATGTGGCCCGTGCCTTCGGGATCACCGAGGACGAGCTGATCTCCGATCTGGACGTGCTGCCGATGTGCGGGACCAGCTTCCGCGGCGGCGACCTCCTCGACATCGACACCGACGGCGACCGTATCTGGTGGCACAACCCGGACGACGTCGCCGAACCGCTGCGGCTGGCGGCCGACGAG
Source organism: Streptomyces sp. NPDC004609 (assembly GCF_042873655.1). Lineage (NCBI taxonomy): Bacteria > Bacillati > Actinomycetota > Actinomycetes > Kitasatosporales > Streptomycetaceae > Streptomyces > Streptomyces sp. NPDC004609. Next base: position 20,162 of record NZ_JBIALS010000019.1, read on the forward strand.
GCGACCGCGCTGCTGGTGGCCGCGCGCGCCGTGGCGATGCTGCCGGGGCTGCGCGAGAGCGACCGGGAGGCGCTGGTGCGCGCGACCGCGAAGCTGGAGACGGCGGCGGGGGAGGCGGCCGGGGCGTCCGCCCGGCTGTCGGTGACCTTCGAGTCCGAGGGCGGGGTCTTCGCCGAGGTGGACCGGGCCATCTCGGAGCGGCGGCGGCTGTGGCTGCGCTACTACTCGCCCGCGCGGGACGAGCTGACCGAGCGTGAGGTCGATCCGATCCGGCTCTTCGCCGTCGGACACACCTATATGGAGGCGTGGTGCCGGCTCTCCGAGGCGCGCCGGACCTTCCGGCTGGACCGGGTGGCGGAGATCCGGCTGCTGGACGCCCCGGCCGCGCCGCCCGAGATAGAGCTGCGGGATCTGTCGGAGGGGCTGGTGCAGCCCTCGGCGGACGATCCCGAGGTGGTGGTCGAGGTCGGGCCCGGCGGGCGCTGGGTGGCCGAGTACTACCCCCACGACCGGGCGGAGGATCTGGCCGACGGAGGTCTGCGGATCACCCTGCGGACCCCGTCCCCTGCCTCCCTGCGCCGGCTCGCGCTGCGGCTCGGGCAGGACGGGCGGATCGTCGCTCCGGTGGAGCTGGCGGAAAGTGCCAGGCGGGCGGCGCGGGACGCCCTCGCCGCGTACGACGGACGGGGATAGGGGCCCGGAACGCCGCCATCGATTTCCGGCCGGGGCAGACAGCAGGCCGGGCGGCGCGGGATCATCGGTCGGGAATGGCAGGAATGAGCTGTCCGCGATGAGTGACGGAGTGAGCGGCGTTCGGGAGTCGCCGGTCAGGAATAGGGAGATTTGCGTCGTATGTCTCTGATGTCAGATATTGCGGCCTCGGTGGGCCCTGTTCACTTCCGGGCCGCGTGCCCCGACTGCCGTGCCCGCTTCGAACTGGCCGCGGAAGCGCTGCGGCTGGCGATCGGCGGCAGCCGCCGTACGACGTTCTACTCCTTCACCTGCCCCGAGTGCGGCTCGGCCGTGCGCAAGCCGGCGGGTGAGCGGATCGTCGAACTCCTCACCGGCGGCGGCGTCCGTACGCTCCGGCTCCAGCCCGCCGCTCCGAACGCCTAGGGAACGCCCGTGTACTGGCCCATGATCGCCGTCGTCCTCGGCTTCGCCGGAATCGCCGTCCTCGGCGTCCTCGGGATCCGGGTGTTCATCGAGGCCCAGCGGCTCGGGCGCGAGGTCGCGCACACGGCCGAGCGGATCAACCGGGCCGCGGAGGACCTGGAGCGGGCCGCCGCGGATCTCGCCCGCGACGGCGAGACCCTCCGCAGCTGACCGCGTCCGGAATTTGTGACTGTGTCGTACAAATGGTGGCGGACACACTCTGCTCTCCGGGCGTTGTGGACGGTACGCTGAAGCGGCGGCACCAGGCAATGAGGCGCCTGCCGCAAACGGGAGTACGTCAGGGGATTGCCCTGCGTTCACCCGTGAGAGTTACGATCGCTGCTGGTCGTGGCCGGGACACCGTCACCACGGTCCGCAGCTCAGCCCCATGCCGCCTCGGTGAGAAGGTAGACACCCGTTATGTTCCGACAGATCGGTCCGTTGGAGATCACCCTCATCCTCCTTGCCATCTTTCTCCTCTTCGGGGCCAAGAAGCTTCCCGACATGGCCCGTTCGCTGGGCAAGTCCGCCCGCATCCTGAAGAGCGAGGCCAGGGCGATGAAGTCCGAGGGCGGCCAGCCGTCCGCCGCCCCCGCGGACCCGCCGCAGGAGCCGGCCCAGGGGCAGACCACCGCTCCCCGCACGATCCAGGCGTCGCCCGGCGATGTGACGAGCGCCCGTCCCGTGGCCGAGCCCACCGACACCCCCCAGCGCTGACCGCAAGGCCGCCCCGCTGGGCTGTCTGCCGCACGAGATGAGGACGTGGGTTGCTCAAGCCTGCCCGCTCGAAACAGAAGGAGAAGGACCCCGAGGGGCGGATGCCGCTCGCGGACCATCTGCGTGAGCTGCGGAACCGGCTCGCGAAGGGACTGCTGGCGATCGTCGTCGCCAGCATCGTCGCCGGGTTCTACAACAAGCAGCTGATGGACTTCCTCGCCGCGCCCGTCCCGGCGTGCGAGCAGGGCCAGTCCAACACCGGTGGCAAGTGCGCCAACATCGTCTTCAACAAGCTGCTGTCGCCCTTCACCACCACCGTGAAGGTGACCCTGCTGGCGGGCGTCGTCCTCTCCTGTCCGGTCTGGCTGTACCAGCTCTGGGCGTTCGTCGCCCCCGGGCTGCACCGGAGCGAGAAGAAGTACACGTACTACTTCGTCGCCGCCGCCGTGCCGCTCTTCATGGCGGGCGCCTACCTCGCCTACCTGGTCATGCCGATCAGTGTCAAGGTCCTGATCAGCATCACACCCGACGCGGCGGGCAACCTCCTCGAACTGGACGACGTCCTCGACTTCACCGTGCGCATGGTGCTGGTGTTCGGACTCGCCTTCGAACTGCCCCTGCTGCTGATCATGCTGAATCTGGTGGGTCTGGTCACCGGGCGCAAGATGATCCACTGGTGGCGGGCCGTGGTGATGGGCGTCTTCGTGTTCGGCGCGATCGCCACCCCCACGACGGACCCCATCGGGATGATCGCCCTCTCCGGGCCGATCATCGTCCTGTTCTTCGGGGCCGTGGGCTTCGCGATGCTCAACGACAAGCGCCGCGCACGGCGGAACCCGGACGCGGAACTCGACGACGACGAGGCGTCCCACCTGGACCTCACCCCCGAGCCCGTCGGCCGGATCGAATCCGTCTCCGCGGCCCGCGCCCTGCCCGAGCAGGCCGGCGCCGACGCGGACGGCGGGCGGACCCCCCGGGTCAACGGATACGACGACATCACCTGAGGACGAACACCACCCGAGCCCGGGCCCCACACCCGGGACGGGTGCCCCCGGTCGGGCCGGGAACCCCCGCGGACGGGATGTGTGGGAGCAGGACGGGCGCGGACGCGTCCGGGCGGGGCCGGGTAGCCCCGCGTCGGGGAAGCGCCGCTCGCACACCACAGGGGCCGGACGGACGTCACCGTCACGGCCCCTCCGCCGTGTCCGGTCGTGTCCGGGGGGCGTTTCCCGGCCCCCGGCTCCCGCCTCGCCCGGCCGTCCGGACACCGGCCCCGGGGGTGATGGATGCTCGGGGCGATTAACTCCGCGCTGACTGTCGTACCTGGCGGGTAGGCTCGTGAGCAAGATGACCGAGGACCTCTCTCCCGCCGAGCGCTATGCCGCCGCCCGCGTCCGCGCCGTCGAGGAGGCCACCGCGCTGGCCCCCTTCCGCCGGATGTACGCATTCGACCTGGATCCCTTCCAGCTCGAAGCCTGCCAGGCCCTGGAGGCGGGGAAGGGCGTGCTCGTCGCCGCGCCCACCGGCTCGGGCAAGACCATCGTCGGCGAGTTCGCCGTCCATCTCGCCCTCCAGCAGGGCCGGAAGTGTTTCTACACCACGCCGATCAAGGCGCTCTCCAACCAGAAGTACACCGATCTCGCCAAGCGGTACGGCGCCGCCAAGGTCGGCCTGCTGACCGGTGACAACAGTGTCAACGCCGATGCCCCGGTCGTCGTCATGACCACCGAGGTCCTGCGGAACATGCTGTACGCGGGCTCGCAGGCGCTGCTCGACCTCGGCTATGTGGTCATGGACGAGGTCCACTACCTCTCCGACCGCTTCCGCGGCGCCGTCTGGGAGGAAGTGATCATCCACCTCCCCGAGTCCGTGACCCTGGTGTCACTGAGCGCGACCGTGTCGAACGCGGAGGAGTTCGGCGACTGGCTGGACACCGTCCGCGGCGACACCGAGGTCATCGTCTCCGAGCACCGGCCCGTGCCGCTGTGGCAGCACGTGATGGCCGGACGCCGGATGTACGACCTCTTCGAGGAGGAGAGCGACCACGGCGGCCGGGGCACCGCCCGCCGCGAGGTCAACCCCGATCTCGTGCGCCTGGCGCGGATGGAGAACCAGCGCACGTACAACCCCCGCGACCGGCGGCGCGGCAAGATGATCCGCGAGGCCGACCGCGAGCGCGAGCGCCGCCAGCGCAGCCGGGTCTGGACGCCCGGACGGCCCGAGGTCATCGAGCGCCTCGACGCGGAGGGGCTGCTGCCCGCGATCACCTTCATCTTCAGCAGGGCCGGGTGCGAGGCCGCCGTCCAGCAGTGCCTGTACGCGGGACTGAGGCTCAACGACGAGGACGCCCGCACCCGGGTCCGCGAGATCGTCGAGGAGCGGACCGCCACCATCCCCACCGAGGATCTGAACGTCCTGGGGTACTACGAGTGGCTGGAAGGTCTCGAACGGGGCATCGCCGCGCACCACGCCGGGATGCTCCCGACCTTCAAGGAGGTCGTGGAGGAACTGTTCGTCCGCGGGCTGGTCAAGGCCGTGTTCGCGACCGAGACCCTCGCCCTCGGCATCAACATGCCCGCCCGCTCCGTGGTCCTGGAGAAGCTCGTCAAGTGGAACGGCGAGCAGCACGCCGACATCACCCCCGGCGAGTACACCCAGCTCACCGGGCGCGCCGGACGCCGGGGCATCGACGTCGAGGGCCATGCGGTCGTGCTGTGGCAGCGCGCCATGGACCCGGCGGCGCTCGCGGGCCTCGCCGGCACCCGCACATACCCCCTGCGCTCCAGCTTCAAGCCCTCGTACAACATGGCGGTCAATCTGGTGCACCAGTTCGGGCGGCACCGCTCGCGCGAGCTGCTGGAGACCTCGTTCGCGCAGTTCCAGGCGGACCGTTCCGTCGTCGGCATCTCCCGCCAGGTGCAGAAGAACGAGGCGGGTCTCGAAGGCTACCGCGAGGGCATGACCTGCCACCTCGGCGACTTCGAGGAGTACGCGCGCCTGCGCCGCGACCTCAAGGACCGGGAGACGGAGCTGGCCAAGCAGGGCGCGGCCCAGCGCAGGGCGGCCGCCGCCGTCTCGCTGGAGAAGCTCAAGCCCGGCGACGTCATCCACGTTCCCACGGGCAAGTTCGCGGGCCTCGCGCTGGTCCTCGACCCGGGGATCCCCGCGGGCCGCACCAACGGCTACCGGGGCTTCGAGCACCACGACGGCCCGCGTCCGCTCGTCCTCACGGCCGAGCGGCAGGTCAAGCGGCTGGCGTCGATCGACTTCCCGGTGCCGGTGGAGGCGCTGGAGCGGATGCGGATCCCCAAGTCCTTCAACCCGCGCTCACCCCAGTCCCGGCGGGATCTGGCGTCCGCGCTGCGCACCAAGGCCGGGCACATCGTCCCCGAGCGGCACCGCAAACCGCGCTCGGCCGCCGCCGACGACCGCGAGATCGCCCGGCTGCGGGCGGAGTTGCGCGCCCACCCCTGCCACGGCTGCGCCGAGCGCGAGGACCACGCCCGGTGGGCCGAGCGCTACCACCGCCTCCAGCGGGACACCCGTCAGCTGGAGCACCGTATCGAGGGCCGTACGAACACGATCGCCCGCACCTTCGACCGTATCGTCGCCCTGCTGACCGAGATGGACTACCTCCGCGACGACGAGGTCACCGAGCACGGCAGGCGTCTCGCCCGTCTCTACGGCGAGCTGGACCTCCTGGCGAGCGAGTGTCTCCGCGACGGTGTCTGGGAGGGCCTCGACCCGGCCGAACTGGCCGCCTGTGTCTCGGCCCTGGTCTACGAGTCCCGTCAGGCCGACGACGCGGTCGCGCCCAAGGTCCCGGGCGGCAGGGCGAAGACGGCGCTCGGTGAGATGGTCCGCATCTGGGGCCGCCTCGACGCCCTGGAGGAGGACTTCAAGATCAACCAGGCCGAGGGCGTCGGCCAGCGCGAGCCCGACCTCGGCTTCGCCTGGGCCGTCCACCAGTGGGCGTCGGACAAGAGCCTCGACGAGGTGCTGCGCGAGGCCGAGATGCCCGCCGGTGACTTCGTGCGCTGGTCGAAGCAGGTCATCGACGTTCTCGGCCAGATCGCCGCGGCGGCCCCCCGGGAGAACAGCACGGTCGCGAAGAATGCGCGCAGGGCGGTGGACGCGCTGCTGAGGGGCGTGGTGGCGTACAGCTCGGTGGGCTGACCCGGGCAGGCCGCGGTGCGGGGAGCCACCGGCCGGGTGCGCCCGGTCCGGTGAACCGCCGTCCGCGCGGGACCGGCGGTGGGCCGGCCGGTTGTGCCCGGGCCCCGGTGGCCACCGGAGCCCGCGCCGTCCGCGGAAACGGACGGATGCCGCCGAGTGGCCCACCGTGGCGGTCATGAACATGCCCGTACGGCGCCGTGTGTCCTGCCCGTGGCCGCGCACCGATGCCCGTCCGGGCGGGTGGCGCATGCCCCCGCGTGCCGTCCGGCTTCTCTGCGGGGGCCGCGCACCGATGCCCGTCCGGGCGGGTGGCGCATGCCCCCGCGTGCCGTCCGGCTTCTCTGCGGGCGCGCGCTGCTGCGGCCCTGTGGCTTCGCGGCACGGGGCCCGGATTCGACCAATCCGGGGCCCGTCCGGTACCGAATTCCCTGTCGGGAGCGGCGTCCGGCCGTCCCGGAGGGAGCGGCATGACAGGGAATCGGCGGCGCACGGCCGTGGTGGGCAGCAGCGCGGCGGTACCGACCGCCGCGTATGCGCCGCGGCGCTCACGTCATGTGGTCCTGGACGAGACGGACTGCCGGCTCGAAGGGCACGCGCACACCGGTCCGGTCGGGCACGTCCCCACCCTCGGGTGGCGGGTGCCGAGGTACCGGGCCCGGGGAGGGGGTCGCCCCCGGAGGCCGGGTACGGGCGGGGAGCACGGTCGTGCGGCGCGGCCCGAGGCGGCCGGACCGGTGCCCGCCGACCGGGCCGGGCGGGTGTGAGGTCATGGCGGCCTTCCTCACGGATCCGCCGTCCGCGCCGTTCCCGGGCGCGGGCCCCGCCGACACCCGGTACCTGCCGGATGTCGCCGCTCCGCCCGCGTTGTCCCGGCTGCGCACGGCCGCCGCCGAACGGTTCGTACGGCGCACCCTCGGCGGGCTGCCCCTGCGGGTGCGGTTCGGCGGCGGCGAGCTCATCGGGTTCGGCGGGCCGCTGCTGGAGGTCCATGAGCCGCGCGCCTTCGTCCGGCGGATCGGCGCGGGCGGATTCACCGGCTTCGCCGAGTCCTACGCGGCGGGGGAGTGGGACGCCCCCGATCCGGTGGGCGTGCTCACCGTCCTCGCCGCGAGCGGCACCCCTCTCGCACCCGTCCGGCTCCGACGACCGCGCCGAGGTGCCGGACCGGCGCACCGGCCGCCGGTCCGGCACCTCGATGCCGCTGGTCACCCCGCCCGCTCCGGCGAGCTGTTCGGGCTCTTCCTGGACGAGACCCTGTCGTACTCCTGCGCCGTCTTCCGCGGATTCCCCGCCGAGGAGCATCTGCTCGCGACCGCGCAGCGGCGCGCGTGCGACCGGCTGCTCGACCTGGTGAACGCCGCCGAGGGCACCCAGTTGCTGGAGATCGGCGCGGGCCGGGGGGAACTGGCGATCCGGGCCGCGCGCCGCGGTGCCCGTGTTCTCGCGATCGCTCTCACCCGCGAGCGGCGGGACCTGGCCCGGATGCGTGTTCTGCAGGCCGGTCTGGAGGACCGGGTGTCCGTGCTGCTGCGCGACTACCGCAAGGTGCTCGGGCGGTTCGACGCCATCGTGAGCGTCGAGACGATCGAGACCGTCGGCGCGGAGCTGTGGCCCGACTGGTTCATGACCCTGGACCGGCTCCTCGTCCCCGGCGGGCGGGCCGCCCTCCAGACGGTCACCGTGCCGCACGAGTGGCTCGTCACCCGGGGCGGCACCCCCGCCTGGAGCGGGGCGTACATCTCCCCGGGCGTCCAGCCGCCGTCGGCCAGGGCGATCGAGGAGATCTCCCTGGGGTGCACCGCACTCCGCCCGGCGGGCCGCGACACCTTCGGGCCGCACTACGCCGAGACGCTGCGGCTGTGGCGGGAGCGCTTCACCGCGCGGTCGGACGAGGCCGGGGCGCTCGGCTTCGACACGGCGTTCCGGCGGATGTGGACCTTCCATCTCGCTTGCGCCGAGGCGGGGTTCCGTGCGGGATGCCTGGATCTGGAGCAACTGCTGTTCACCAAGGCGGAGGAGTGAGCGGGCGCGACCGGAGCGCGCGGACGTCACCGGTTCGCGTGGGCGCCGGGCCGGGAAGCCGACCGGGGCCGGGCCCGCCTCGCCCCGGGCCGGGGAGCCGGCCCGGGGCACACGAGGCGACCGGGACCCCGCCCCGCCCCCGCGCCTGCCGGGTCAGTCCAGCCCGCGCGCCCGCGCGAGGCGGGCCCGGCCCTCCGCCGGGTCCACCAGCGGTTCCGGGTAGTCGAGTCGTGAGCGCTGCGGTCCGGGCAGCGCCTGCGGGCGGTGGACCCCGGGACCGGGCAGCGAGGACAGTTCGGGCACCCAGCGGCGTACGTAGTCGCCCTGGGGGTCGAATCGCCGTGCCTGGGCGAGTGGGTTGAGGATCCGGTTGGGGCGGGTGTCCGTGCCCGTGCCCGCCGCCCACTGCCAGTTGAGCTGATTGTTGGCGATGTCCCCGTCGACCAGGAGGTCCAGGAAGTGGCGGGCGCCGATCCGCCAGTTCGTGTACAGCGTCTTGGTGAGATAGCTCGCCGCCAGCAACCGCGCCCGGTTCGGCATCCAGCCCTCGTGCAGCAGCTGCCGCATGCCCGCGTCCACGATCGGGCAGCCCGTACGGCCCTCCTTCCAGGCGGTGATCTCCTTCTCGTCCTCGCGCCAGCGGTCACCGCGGGCCCGGTAGTCGGTGTGCGAGGCGTCGGGCCGCGCCGACAGCACCTGGTGGTGGAAGTCCCGCCAGGCCAGCTGCCGTACGAAGGCCGCCGCCCCCGGACCGCCCTTGCGCCGTGCCCGCTGCACGAGTTCGGTCGCCGACAGCGTGCCGAAGTGCAGATGCGGGGACAGCCGGGAGGTCGCGTCGCCCGGCAGGTCGTCGTGTCGGTCCTCGTACGACCGGATCCCGGTACGGGGACGGGCCAGCCAGGAGGTGAGCCGGAGCCGTCCCTCGTACTCCCCGCCGCGCGCGAGCCCCGGCGACACCCCGGTCACCGCGCCGCGCCGGGGCAGCGGACGACCGGCCAGCTCGGGCACCACCACCCTCCGGGGCGCGGCCAGGGTCCGGCGCAGCCCCGTCTCCTCCCATCTGCGGAAGTACGGGGTGAAGACCGCGAAGTGATCGCGGTCCGCGGGTGTCACCCGCCCGGGCGGCAGCGCGGTGACCACACCGTCGTGGACACGCAGAGCGCACCGGATGTCCGTCAGTGCCCGCCGCAGCCGGTCCTCCCTGCGCTGGGCGTACCCGCTGACGCCCGCCGCGATGTGCACCGATCGAGCGCCGGTCTCGGTGACGACCCGGCAGACCTGCTCGGTGACATCGCCGAGCCGGACGACCAGCCGGCCGCCGCGCTCCCGCAGCCCGGTGTCCAGCGAGGCCAGACAGTCGGCGAGGAAGGCACGCCGGTTGGGCGCGTCGAAGCCCGCCAGCCGCACCCCCCGGTCGACCACGAACAGCGGGACCACGGTCTCGGCCGCGTCCACCGCGGCGCTCAGGGCCGGTTGGTCGTGGACACGCAGGTCGGAGGTGAAGAGCATGACGGAAACAGTCATATGCCGTCCTTCCTCGGAGGGGAAGCGCCACAGGCAGCGGAAGCCGGCGGTGTGCGGGCGGCTCGGGTCGGGAGCGGCCCCGCAGGCATACCGACCGTATCGGTCAAATAGTGGGATCCCAGCCACCAAGGCGCCAGGTGCGTCATATCGGGTGTGTCATACCGAAAAGGTCATCAAGGTGACGGGGGGCGTCGTCGGCGCGGCCGAGCCGCCCGCCGGTTCGAGGGTGAGGCCCATGCCCGCCGCCGTGCCCACGGGCCCGTCCATGAGCGCGGCGCCGTCGGAGGCGTCCCGGTTCATCAGCCCCGCCGGGCGCATGGTGGCGCCGTCGTCGAACCAGAGCTGGTAGACCTTGCCCGCCGGGGGTCTGGGCAGCCCGGTCACGAGGAAGGCCGCCCGGTCGAGGCTCCTGGAGACCACGACCGTGCCATTGCCCCCGCTCCGCAGCCGCGCCGTGGTCGCCTTCGCGTCGGGCGCGGCGAGCACCGCGGCCAGCTCGGCCGTCGTCCGCTCCGCGCGCTCCGCCGCCCGGCGCGCGTCCTTCGCCTCCTGGTGCTGCCAGAAGGACACCCCGCCGAAGGCCGCGGCGGCCGCGACACAGGCGGCCAGGACAAAACGCGACACCTGGCCGCCGCGACGGCGCCCCGCCCGCACCCGGTCGACGTGCGGAGGCCGCTGGCGCTCGGCCGATATCCGCCGCATCACCTGCTCCTTGAGCGCGGGGGGTGGTGTCACGGCCTCCGCGAGCGCCAGCCGGCCGACGGTGGCGGCCAGTTCACGGACCTCCTGTGCGCAGGAGGCGCACTCCTGGAGGTGGCGTTCGAACGCCGCGGTCTCGTCGGGCTCCAGCGCGTGCAGCACATAGGCCCCGGTCAGCGTGTGCAGATCCGGAGCGGTCACGCGCTCACCCCCAGGCAGTCACGCAGCCGGATGAGCCCGTCGCGCAGTCTCGTCTTGACCGTGCCGAGCGGCACGGAGAGCAGCTCGGCCACTTCCCGGTAGGCCAGCCCCCGGTAGTAGGCGAGGGTCACCGACTGCCGCTGAAGCTCCGTCAGTCCCCGGAGACAGCGGCGCACCTGCTCGCGTTCCAGCCGGGCCTCGACCTGCTCGGTGACCTGGTCGTACGCGGGCGTACGGTCGAGCAGCGCCGCCCTGCGCTCGCGGTCGGACGCCGCCTGCGCCGACCGGACCCGGTCCACCGCGCGCCGGTGGGCGAGTGTGAGTATCCAGGTCATGGCCGATCCTCGGGACGGCTGGAAGCGGGCTGCCGTCCGCCACACCTCGATCAGTACTTCCTGGGTCACCTCCTCCGACTGGGCCGGATCCCGCAGGACGGCTCGCACCAGCCCGAGCACCGGCCCGCACACCGTGTCGTACAACCGGGAGAACGCCTCGTGGTCCCCGCGGGCCACCAGGCCCAGCAGCTGTTGCAGATCCGGTCTCGCCGAGGCGGGACCACCGATGAATACGGGGTCGTTCACGCGGCTTTCCTCCACTGTGCGGGCAGGGCGTCCGGACAGATCTCATCAGGCATTCGGCGCCGGTGGGGCGGCGGATTGGTCCGGGGTGCGCAGATGGTCGCACGGGGGAGAGGCCGGTGGTCCGTGCAGTGATTCCGGCGGTGGGGAGAGCACGCACGAAGGCATACAGAAGCGGTCCGGCGGGCGGCCGTCTGTGCCGCCCGCCGGACCGCGTCCGTACGGGTGAGATGAGGTGAGGTGCCGGGTCGCTGCGGGATCCGCCGGGCGAACCGTGGTCGCGCCCGGTCAAGGGCCCCGTGGAGCAGCCCCGGGCAGGCTCCGGGCCTCAGGCCGCTTGTTCCTGCTCCCGCTCCACCTGCTCGTTCCACTCGCGCTTGACCGCGCGCCATGCCTCGTCCGCCTTGCCGAGCCGCCAGTACCCCGAGATGGACAGGTCCTCGCGCGGCACCTGCCGCTCCAGCCGCAGATGACGCCGCAGCTCCTTCACGGCTCCCGCCTCGCCGTGGACGAAGGCGCACACCCGGCCCCCGGGGAAGTCCAGCCCGGTCACGGCGGCCACCAGCGCCTCGCCGAAGGGACGGCCCTCGCGGTGCAGCCACCGGACCTCGACCCCGTCCGGGGCGGCGAGCTTCTGCTCCTCCCCGGCGTTCTCGACCTCCACGAAGGCGTGGACGACCGCGCCCTCGGGCATCTGCTCCAGCGCGGCGGCGATCGCGGGGAGCGCGCTCTCGTCGCCCACCAGCAGATGCCAGTCGGCGTCCGGGTTCGGCGCGTAACCCCCGCCGGGGCCGATGACCCGCATCGGATCGCCGACGCGCGCGCCCGCCGCCCACGGCCCGGCGAGTCCCGAGTCGCCGTGGACGACGAAGTCGATCGTCAGCTCACGGGCGGCCTCGTCCCAGGTCCGTACGGTGTACGTGCGGTTGGCGGGCCACTGGTCGCGCGGGAACTCCTCCCGGATCCGGTCCATGTCGAACGGCTCCGGATAGCTGACGCCCGCGGGCGGGAAGAGGAGTTTCACATAGTGATCGGTACAGCCGTCGAGGGAGAAGCCGGCCAGGCCCTCGCCGCCGAGAACGATCCGTGTCATATGCGGAGTGAGGCGCTCGGTGTGGACCACACGGGCCTCGAAGGGCGTCGGTGACTTGCGGGCCGGTTGTTCTGCCACGGCGCTCTCCCTGAATCGGTGTACTTCTTAGGCTTGCCTAAGTTAACACTTCGCCGCTGAAACAACAGCCCCGGAAGCCCGCGCCGCCGCCCCACCCCGTCCGCCCCCGTCTGTCTCAGGCTCCGTCCGGCCGTCGGACGGGCGGCCCGCCCGCAGGTCCGACGGCCGTGCTGTCCGCCTGCCCCGGCTGTACGGACGGTCCGGCTGTACGTCTGTCCGCCGGCCCGGCCGCCGTCACGCGGCGAGGGTGGTCAGCAGCCGCCGGAGCGCGCCGCCCAGCCCCCAGCGCGCCGCCAGCTCGTCGAGGGCCGCCGGATCGCGCGGCCCGGACGGCAGTGCGGGGTCGAACGAGGGAAGCCCCACGTCCGACGCCACCCGTACGACCTTCGGCGCCACCGCCACATAGTCACGGGCCTCGTCCAGCCGCTTGCGCTGCGAGGGGGTCAGCCCGGAGCGGGGATCGTCGACGGCGGCCATGATCCCCGCGAGATCACCGAACGCGCCGATCAGCTTGGCCGCCGTCTTCTCGCCGATTCCGGGCACGCCCGGCAGGCCGTCGCTGGGGTCGCCGCGCAGCAGCGCCAGATCCACATAGCCGGGGCCGTCCACGCCGTACCTCTCGCGCAGCCATGCCTCGTCGGTCGTCTGGAGGGTGCCGACGCCCTTCAGCGGATACAGCACCCGCCGCCCCCGCGCGTCGTCCACCAGCTGGAAGAGGTCGCGGTCGCCGGTGACGATGTCGACCGGGCCGGTGGCGCGGGCGGTGAGGGTGCCGATCACGTCGTCCGCCTCGTACCCGTCGGCGCCGACGCGGGCGATCCCGAGCGCGTCCAGCACGTCGGCGATCACGGGGACCTGGGGCGAGAGGGTGTCCGGGGTCTCCTCCTCGTCGGGGCCCAGCTCGGTCTCGACGGCCACCCGGTGCGCCTTGTACGAGGGGATCAGCTCGACCCGCCAGTGCGGACGCCAGTCGTTGTCCCAGCAGGCGACCAGATCGTCCGGGTGGTGGTCCTGCACCAGCCGGGTGATGAAGTCGAGCAGCCCGCGCACGGCGTTCACCGGAGTGCCGTCGGGTGCCCGGACCGAGTCGGGGACCCCGAAATAGGCCCGGAAGTACAGAGAAGCGGTGTCGAGGAGCATCAGGCGTCGCGTCACATCCCGAATGATGCACCACGGCACCGACAGCGGCCCGTGGACCAGGCCCGCCGACCTCTGCCCGCCGTAACCCGGCCGATTCCCCCACCTCTGACCAGCGCAGTTGCGTGATGTGAATCACTGTTGCGTTTGGCGCGACAGCCCGGGGGCAGGCGCGAGCCCGGAGCGGACCCGGGGCGCAGGACAGGCCCCGGGTGAGCGGGCGGAACCCGCCGTGCTCCACGGTCTGCCGGATGGGGGTCGGCAGACCGTTTTCGCTGCTACGCGTGAGGTTTATGTGTCAAGGCTCCAGGTGGAGCACCTGTACAAGGTGTTCGGCAGACGACCCGGCGATGCGGTCCGCAGACTCGAAAACGGCGCCGACCGCGACGAACTGCGCGCCGACGGCACCACGGCGGCGGTGATCGACGCGTCGTTCACCGTCGAGCCCGGCCGGACCTTTGTCGTCATGGGTCTCTCCGGGTCCGGCAAGTCCACCCTGCTGCGCATGCTCAACGGGCTGCTGCCACCCACCTCGGGCCGTGTCCTGCACGACGGCCGGGACCTGACCGCCCTGAGCCCGCGCGAGCTGCGCGCCGTACGCTCCACCAAGATCAGCATGGTCTTCCAGCACTTCGCGCTCTTCCCCCACCGGAGCGTCCTGGAGAACGCCGGATACGGCCTCGAAGTGCAGGGCGTCGACCGCCCCGAACGCGATCGGCGCGCCGCCGAGGCGCTCGCCCTGACCGGCCTCGCGGGCTGGGAGGACTCCTGGCCCGACGAGCTGTCCGGCGGGATGCAGCAGCGCGTCGGTCTCGCCCGCGCGCTCGCCACCGACGCCGATCTGCTGCTGATGGACGAGTCGTTCAGCGCGCTCGACCCGCTGATCCGCCGGGATATGCAGGACCAGCTCCTGGAACTCCAGAAGACGCTGAAGAAGACCATCGTCTTCATCACCCACGACCTCAACGAGGCCATGCGCCTCGGCGACCGGATCGCGGTGATGAGGGACGGCAGGATCGTCCAGACCGGCACCGCCGAGGACATCCTCGTCAACCCGGCCAACGACTACGTCGCGTCCTTCACCCAGGACGTGGACCGCTCCCGGGTCCTCACCGCGGGCGCGATCATGTCCGACCCCCGGACCGCGTACGGCACCGGGTCCGACGGCGGCGACGAGCTGCGGACCCCGGAGGACATCCTGGCGGCCACCCCCGCCGTCGTCCGGGCCGGCACCCCCGTCACCGAGCTGTTCACCCCCTGCTCGGCGAGCGGGGTCGCGGTGGCCGTCACCGACGACGACGGCGGGCTGATCGGGGTCGTCACCCGGTCCCGGCTGCTCGCCGTCCTGGGCGAGTCGGCACGGCCCACGGCTCCGGCGGGCACGGCCGCCCCGGCGGCCGGTACGGCTCCGGCGGGCGGCGAGGCACCGGGCGACAGCACCGGTGCGCCCGGCGCCGGGCCCGTGGGCGGCACGGCACCGGACGGCGGCTCGCGGAGCGCCGGTGCGGCGCGCACCGGATCCCCGGGCACCGCCTCTCCGGTACGTACCGGACCGGAGAACCCGGGAGCCGCGCGCGCGGGATCCCCGGGCGCAGCGTCCCCGGGCGCCGGGTCCTCCGGTGTCGGCACGGCCAAGGCGGTGGCCGGTGCCTAGGATTCCCCTCGGCGACTGGATCGACAGCGGCGTCGACTGGCTCCAGTCCCATCTCTCCTGGCTGTTCGAGGCCATCACCTCCCTCGTCACCGGGATGTACGACGGACTCGACGCCGCTCTGACCGCGCCCGAACCACTGCTGCTGGCGGGCGTCCTCGCCGTCCTCGCCTGGTGGCTGCGCGGGCTGCTCGCCGGCGTCCTCGGTTTCGCGGGCTTCGCTCTGATCGACTCCGTCGCCCTGTGGGACGAGGCGATGTCGACGCTGTCGCTGGTGCTCGTGGCCACCGTCGTCACGCTGGTGATGGCCGTCCCGCTCGGCATCTGGTCCTCGCGCTCCACCGCGGTCAGCTCGGTGACCCGGCCGGTGCTGGACTTCATGCAGACCATGCCCGCCATGGTCTATCTGATCCCCGGCATCATCTTCTTCGGCGTCGGAGTGGTGCCCGGCATCATCGCCTGCATCGTCTTCGCGCTGCCTCCGGGCGTACGGATGACGGAACTCGGCATCCGCCAGGTCGACAAGGAACTCGTCGAGGCCGCCGAGGCGTTCGGCACCACCCCGCGCGACACCCTGCTGCGCGTCCAGCTCCCCCTCGCCCTGCCCACGATCATGGCCGGGGTCAACCAGGTCATCATGCTGGGCCTGTCGATGGTGGTCATCGCCGGCATGGTCGGCGGCGGCGGACTCGGCGGCGAGGTCTACAGCGCGATCGGCAACGTCGACATCGGCCTCGGCTTCGAGGCGGGCGTCTCCATCGTGATCCTCGCGATGTACCTGGACCGGATCACCGGCGAGCTGGGCCGCCAGGTCTCCCCGCTCGGCCGCCGCGCCATCGCCAAGGCCAGGGCGCTGGCCGGCGGCAGGGGGCTGTGGAGCCACCGCCCCCGGCCCTCGGTCGCGGTCGTCGGCGTGATCGTCCTCGCGCTCGTCGCGGGCGGCATGAACATCTTCGGCGGCGCCTCCGGCCCGGCGTCCGGCCCCTCGGGTGCCGCGAACGTCGGCAAGGGCGAGAAGCTCACCGTGGGATACATCCCCTGGGACGAGGCGATCGCGTCCACCTTCCTGTGGAAGGAGGTCCTGGAGCAGCGCGGCTTCGAGGTCGACGCCAGACAGCTGGAGGCCGGCGCTCTCTACACGGGCATGGCGGGCGGCCAGATCGACTTCCAGACCGACTCCTGGCTGCCGGTCACCCACGCCTCGTACTGGGAGAAGTACGGCGACCGGCTGGAGGACCTCGGCTCCTGGTACGGCCCCACCTCGCTGGAGCTGGCGGTCCCCTCGTACGTCAAGGGCGTCGACTCCCTGGACGACCTCAAGGGGCAGTCCGCGAAGTTCAAGGGCCGGATCATCGGCATCGAGCCGAGCGCCGGAATGATGGGACTGCTCAAGGACAAGGTGCTCGGCGAGTACGGCCTGGAGGGCGAGTACGAGGTCGTCGACGGCTCGACGCCCGGCATGCTCGCCGAGCTGAAGCGCGCGTACGCGAAGAAGGAGCCCGTCGTCGTCACGCTCTGGTCACCGCACTGGGCCTACAGCGGCTACGACCTCACGAAGCTGAAGGATCCGAAGGGCGCCTGGGGCAAGGGCGACGGGGTGCACACCCTGGCCCGGAAGGGCTTCACCGGCGATCACCCCGAGGCCGCGAAGTGGCTCAAGGACTTCCGGATGACCGAGAAGCAGCTCACCGATCTGGAGGCCGAGATCCAGCGCACCGGCAAGGGCCGGGAGCAGGACGCGGTACGCACCTGGCTCACGGCGAATCCGGGGTTCGTGGACCAGGTGGCTCCGGTCCCCCAGTAGGTTCTGTCACGCAGCGGAACGGGGTGGTTCCCGCCGGTGGCGGGAACCACCCCGTCCGGGTTTGCCCCGGAGGTACCGGCCCGTGACCTCCACGCGGGGGAAGCCGCGCCGGAAGCTGCGTAAGGTTGTACAGAACGCAGGAAGGGGAGCCCGGCGCATGGACGCTGACGCCAAGGACGGCAAGGACCCGAAGGAGACCGAGCGTCTTCGGGTGGGCGCCGCCGTGCGCAGGCGACGGCGGGCACTCGATCTCACGCTCGCCTCGGTCGCCGAGCGCAGCGGGCTCTCCGTGCCCTTCCTCAGCCAGATCGAGAACGACCGCGCCCGCCCCAGCGTGCGCTCCCTCGAAAAGGTCGCCGACGCCCTGGAGACGACGACCGTGCGGCTGATCGCCGCGTCCGACGCCGCCCGGACCGTCGCCGTCGTACGCGCCGACCGGGACGGGCCCCCGGCCGTGCCGAGGGCCCGCAGGCTCGTCCGGGGGCGGCACCAGCTGGAGGCCCTGGAGTTCAGCGGGGAGCACGACACCGAGGGCGAGTTCCAGCACCGCAACGACGAGCTGATGTACATCGCCGACGGGACGGTGGAGGTCGAGGCCGAGGGCCGCGCCTACCGGCTGGGGCGCGGTGACACCCTGTTCCTGTCCGGTGGCGTACGGCACCGGTGGCGGGCGAGCGGCCACGAGACCCGCATCCTCGTCGTCACGGTCGCCGAGCACATCGAGACGCCCCCGGGGGCGGGGGGCTGACCGCGCCCCCTGACCGCGCGGTCAGGGGGCCGCGTTGTGCGCCCGGGGCCGGACACCCTCACTCCACCGGCGCCGGTACCCGCGCCGGTGGGGCGAGCAGCGTTCCGCCGAGCAGGGCGCGTACGGTACGGAAGCCGACCACCGCCCAGGCCGTCACCAGCAGCCCGTACAGCAGGACCGCGAGCCAGGCCAGCGCCGTCAGGCCCGTGCGGTCCGCGAGGCTCGCCGCCCCGAGGACACAGGTGCCGACGGGGAAGGTGAACGCCCACCACGTCATCGAGAACGGCATCCCCCTGCGCACGGCCCGCACCACCAGCGCACCGGCCAGCGCCAGCCACAGCAGGGCGAAGCCCATCACCGGTACGCCGTAGAGCAGGGCGAACGCGCCGAACCCGTGCGTGTAGGCCGCCGCCACGCCCCCCGCCGCGTCCGCGGCGTTGCCGACCGCGGCCGTCGACTGGCCCAGCGGACCCAGCACCAGGAAGAGCGAGGGGGTGAGCGCGAGCGGCAGCGGCCCGTGGTGGACCAGCCGGGCGAACACCACCGGCAGGATCAGCAGCGTCGCCAGCAGGCTCAGCCCGAACATCCCGAGGCTCCCCAGCAGCAGCGCCGCGCGCCACTGGCCGGACGGCAGCCGGGGCACGAGCAGCGGACCGGAGGACGCGGCGACCATCGGGGCCACCACCGGCAGCAGCCACACCGGCGAGGCGGTGCCGGGCGCAGGACGATGGCGTACGACCATCAGATACGGCACGGCGACGGCCGCCGCGAGCCCGGTGACGGTCCCGGCGGCGAAGAGTCCGGCCGCGATCGCCACGGCCGCCGTCCCGCCGGTCACCCGCGCGCCGACGGTGAGCGTGCCCGTGCCCACGGCCAGCAGCGCCATCGACAGACAGCCGTAGAAGGGCGCGACCGCCGGGTCGAGGAGATGGTCACGGGCCTGGTCGCGGTGGAGCGCCCAGTGTGCGGCGCGCGCGGCCGTCACCAGCACGAGGAGCACCGCCGAGACCGCCCACACCGCGATGAGCGCGGGCCCGGGGACCGGCGCGGGGAGCGCGGCGCCCGCGACGGCGACGATGGCGGTGCCCATGACGGGCGCGTACCACTGGGGGCCGAAGTGACGCAGGGACACCGGTCGTACGACGGGCGCCGAGGCGCGGGGACGTGCGTGCACGGCGGTGACCATGACACCACTGTCGCCATGGCGCCCGGGGCACACCAGGGGGCAATCCGCTATGACCTCATAAGCTGGGCTGATGAGTGAGGACGACCGGCGGGTGCCGCTCGCGCACCGGGTACCGGATCTCGGCGCGCTGGAGCTGCTTCTCGCCGTCGCCCGGCACGGGAGCCTGGGCCGCGCCGCCCGGGAGATGGGGATCACCCAGCCCGCCGCGAGCAGCCGTGTCCGTTCCATGGAGCGGCAGCTCGGCGTGGCACTGGTGGACCGCTCGCCGCGCGGGTCGCGGCTCACCGAGGCGGGTGCCCTGGTCACGGACTGGGCCCGGCGGGTGATCGAGGCGGCGGAGGCGTTCGACGCGGGAACGCAGGCGCTCCGGGGGCAGCGGGACTCCCGGCTGCGGGTCGCCGCGTCCATGACCATCGCGGAGTATCTGCTGCCGGGCTGGCTCATCGCGCTCCGTACGCGGCTCCCGGACACGGCGGTCTCCCTGCTGGCCGGGAACTCCGCAGCGGTCGCCTCCCATCTGCTGGACGGCGCGGCCGATCTGGGGTTCGTGGAGGGCCTCGCGGTCCCGGACGGTCTGGACGGCACGGTCATCGGCCATGACCGGCTGGTCGTCGTCACCGCGCCCGGTCACCCCTGGGCCCGTCGCCGGACACCGCTCGGTCCCGCCGAACTGGCGGCGACCCCCCTGATCCTGCGCGAACGCGGCTCCGGCACGCGCCAGGTACTCGACTCGGCGCTCGCCGGTCACGGCGGCCCGGCCGAGCCCCTGCTCGAACTCGCCTCCACGACCGCGGTCAAGTCCTCCGTGGTCAGCGGGGCGGGCCCGGCCGTCCTCAGCGAACTGGCGGTGCGCGAGGAGGTCTCCTCCCGCCGTCTCGTGGCGGTGCGGGTGGCCGGCGTCCCTCTCGGCCGCGCGCTCCGGGCGGTCTGGCGCCGCTCGCAGAAACCCCGGGGACCGGGCCGTGAACTGCTGGGGCTCGCGGACATCAGCGGTGCCTGAGCGGTCGTACGGGGAGGGGCGCCGGGTCCGGGTCACACGGGGGAGCCGGGCACGGGCCGGAGAGTCCGGCCGGGGGCCGAGGCGCGGTGTCCTCCGGCTGGTCAGGACCTCGCGGCCCTGACCAGCGCCTCCATCACCCGGGTGTCCTCGCCCATCTCCGGGTGCCACTGCACCCCGAGCGTCCAGCCCCCGCCCGCCAGCTCCACCGCCTCCACGGTGCCGTCGTCCGCGTGCGCGGAGACCGTGAGCCCGGGCGCCGGCCGGTCCACGGCCTGGTGGTGATAGGTCGGGACCCGGGCGGGCTCCGGCACGATGGACGCGTAGAGGGTGTCCGGGACGGGGGTCACGGTGTGGGTGCCGAAGACACCGATGTCCTTGATGTGGCCCTCCAGATGCTGGTGCAGGGTGCCGCCGAGCGCGACGTTCAGGAGCTGCATGCCCCGGCAGATGCCCAGCAGCGGCGTTCCCGAGGCGAGGGCCGCGTGGATCAGGGCCAGTTCCCAGGCGTCCCGCTCGCGGGCGGGAGGGCCTGTGCGGGGGTGCGGCTCGGCCCCGTAGCGCCCGGGTTCCACATCCGCGCCGCCCGCGACGACCAGGCCGTCCAGCCGGGCCGCGACCGCCTCGGCGGCCGTGGCGCCGGCGTCCGGGGGGAGCATCGCCACGAGTCCTCCCGCCCGCTGGACGAGGGCCGGGTAGGCCGCCGGCAGCAGGGCGGCCGGCATCTCCCACACCCCCCATGCGGCCTGGTTGAGATAGGTCGTGACACCGATGAGGGGCGTGGTCACTGTGACTCCGTTCCTTGCCTGTCGTGCGTGTGGTGCGTGCCGTGCCCGTCGTGCCCGGCGCGGCTGCCGTGCGGGTCGTGCGGATGAGGGATGAGCATGGGGGGCTTGTGCGGATGAGGGATGAGCGTGGGGCGGCGCGGGTCGGGCGTGCGGCTCAGTCGCGTTCGAGCTCCGCCTCGGCCGCCGCGAGTGCCGCGAACTCCTCCTCCGGTGCCTTCGCCACCAGACGATGGCGACTGTAGAACGCGAAGTAGGCCAGAGCCACGACATAGACGCCCAGGGCGATGAACGCCGCGTCCTTGTCCACCAGGAACGTCGCGACCAGCGCGGACAGCGCGAGCAGAAAGGCCACGGTCGAGGTGAGCGTGCCGCCCGGGGTGCGGTACGGACGGTGGAGCCGCGGCTCACGGCGGCGCAGCACGATGTGCGACAGCGCCATGAGGGCGTAACTGATCGTCGCTCCGAAGACCGCGATGTTCAGCATCCGGGCGCCGTTGCCCGTGGACGCGGCCAGCGCGAAGCCGATCGCACCGGGGATCAGCAGTCCCGGGTACGGCGATTTGCGCCGGCTGGTCAGGGAGAGGAAACGGGGCAGATATCCGGCGCGGGAGAGCGCGAAGAGCTGGCGGGAACCCGCGTAGATCAGCGAGAAGAACGACGCGACCAGGCCCGCCAGCCCCGCGTAGTTCACGAATCTGCTCAGCGCGGTCGGCTCGCCGTCCCCCTGGAGGGCGACCACCAGCGGGTTTCCCGCCTCCTGAAGGGCGGCGGAGCCGCGGGCGCCCGTTGAGGCGAAGAACGTCAGCACGGCCAGCAGCACCAGGATCCCCATGGAGATCGCGAGCGCCCTCGGCATGGACCGCACCGGGTCCTTGGCCTCCTCCGCCGCCAGCGGCACGCCCTCGACACCGAGGAAGAACCACATCCCGAACGGGAAAGCCGCCCATATCCCCAGCAGTCCGAACGGCAGCCAGGAGCCCGATCCGAACGCGTCCCCGTCGACCGGGATGTCGTCGAGGTTGCCCGCGCTGAACTCCGTGAACGCGCCCACCGAGAAGATCAGCAGCGCCGCCACGGCGACGGCCGTCACGACCAGGCTGAACCGCAGCGCCTCGCCCACGCCCCACAGGTGGATGCCGATGAAGACGGCGAAGCACGCGAGATAGACCGGCCACCCCGACTCCAGGCCGAACAGCCCCAGCGATTCGACGTAGTCACCGATGAAGATCGAGATGGCGGCGGGCGCGAGGATGTACTCGATGAGGATCGCCGTACCGGTCAGAAACCCGCCCCAGGTCCCGAGCGCGCGCCGGGCGAAGCCGTAACCCCCGCCCGCGGTGGGCAGGATGGCCGACAGTTCGGCGAGGGCGAACACCAGGCAGGCGTACATCACGCCCATCAGCACCGTGGCGATCGCGAGCCCGCCGAAACCGCCCTTGGACAGCCCGATGTTCCATCCGGAGAAGTCCCCCGACACGACATAGGCCACCCCGAGCCCGGTGAGCAACAGCCACCCCGCGCTGCCCCTGCGCAGCATGCGGCGTTTCAGATACGCGTCGTCGGAGGGGGCGTCGGCTGTGTACGGGGTCTTCCGAGTGGTGCCTTCGGCCATGAGTCACTCCCGGCTTCAAAGGTCTGTGCGGACACCTTTGCGGCAGGGATCGGAAATCCGCAACCCCCGTGCACCACCCCGCGCCCTCAACACCCCGTCGCCCGCGCCCGCACCGGGCGGGGGCCGTACAGAATCAGCCCCGTCGGCGGATTCGGCGGAGGTGCCGACGCCCTGCGCTTGCCGGCCGGTGCCTGACGCGGTGTCGCCCGCACTGGGCGGCGGCCGAAAATCCAGCCCCGCCGGCGTTTGAGGCGCGGGGTCCGGGGCGGAGCCCCGGCAAGGGCGGGGGATCCGCGGCCCGGGGTTACGCCAAGGGCCCCGGCCCGAGCGCCGCGGTCCGGCCCGGGCACCGCAGCCCGCCGCCGCGCGCCCCCGGGCCGAACCCTCACGCCAGAAAGCCCCGCAGCAACGCCGCCGTCCCCTCGCAGTGCTCCCGCATCACCGCCCTCGCCCCCTCCGCGTCCCCGTCCAGCACCGCCTCCACCACCGCCGTGTGCTGCTGCTGCGAGTGCTCCAGGTTCCGTACCAGCAGCGGAATGCAGTCCAGCAGATCGTTGAGCGTCGCCCGTACGCCCGCGTACTGCGCCGTCAGGCTCGGCGACCCGGACAGTTCGGCGAGCGTCAGATGCAGCAGGGTGTCCCGGCGCCGGTACGCGCCCAGGGGCGCGTCGTGCGTCGCCGCCAGGGCCAGCCGCAGCCGCCGCGCCTCCTCGTCCGTGAGTCCGTGGGCCGCGCACAGGCCCGCCGCCCCCACCTCCAGTACCTCGCGGAACCGGAGCGTGTCCTCCACGTCCACCCCGGCCACCCGGCGGCGCAGCTCGTCCTCGCCAGGGGTGTCGGGGCGGCTCAGCACGAACGTTCCTCCGTACCGTCCGCGCCTGCTCTCCACCAGCCCCTGATCGGTGAGGACCTTCAGCACCTCGCGCAGGGTGACCCGGCTGATCCCCATCCGCTCGGCGAGTTCGCGCTCCGCCGGCAGCCGCTCCCCGCCGGGCACCAGACCCAGGCGCAGCAGCTGGAGGATCTGCTCCAGGGCCTCCTCGAATCCGTTGCCCGCGCGCACGGGACGCAGCACGGGAGTGAGGCGGTCCGCGCCCGCGCCCGCGGCGCCCGCCGCGGTCACCGTGTCATCCGTCTTCGCCACGTCGCGTTTCCTCTTCCCAGGCAATGGTCTTCAGTAATACCTTATGGCTCCCGGCCGATCCAAGGAGGCGGAATTCCGTGGCAGACCGCACACCCCCGCTCGCGGTCGAGGAGCTGCGCGCCCTCGTCGCGACCGGAGAGATCGACACCGTGGTACTCGCCTTCCCCGACATGCAGGGACGGCTCCAGGGGAAGCGGTTCGCCGCGGCGTTCTTCCTGGACGAGGTCCTGGAGCACGGCACCGAGGGCTGCAACTACCTCCTCGCCGTGGACACGGACATGAACACCGTCGACGGTTACGAGATGTCGTCCTGGGACCGCGGTTACGGCGACTTCGCCATGCGCCCCGATCCCGCCACCCTGCGCCGCGTGCCCTGGAACGAGGGCACCGCCCTCCTCGTCGCGGATCTCGCCTGGAGCGACGGCGCACCCGTCGTCGCCGCACCCCGCCAGGTGCTGCGCCGCCAGCTGGAGCGGCTGGCCGGGCTGGGCCTCACGGCGCATGTCGGCACCGAGCTGGAGTTCATCGTCTTCAAGGACACGTACGAGCAGGCTTGGGACCGCGACTACCGCGGGCTCACCCCGGCCAATCAGTACAACATCGACTACTCCGTCCTCGGCACCGGGCGCATCGAACCGCTGCTGCGCCGTATCCGCAACGAGATGACCGCGGCGGGACTGACCGTCGAGTCCGCCAAGGGCGAGTGCAACCCGGGCCAGCACGAGATCGTGTTCCGCTACGACGAGGCACTGGTCACCTGCGACCAGCACGCGATCTACAAGACCGGCGCCAAGGAGATCGCCGCCCAGGAAGGCGTCTCGCTCACCTTCATGGCCAAGTACAACGAGCGCGAGGGCAACTCCTGCCACATCCATCTCTCGCTCACCGGCGAGGACGGCACTCCGGCCATGGCCGGTGACGGTCCGGGCGGGATGTCCCCGCTCATGCGGCACTTCCTCGCCGGGCAGCTGGCCGCACTGCGCGACTTCTCCCTCCTCTACGCCCCCAACGTCAACTCGTACAAGAGATTCCAGCCCGGCTCGTTCGCGCCGACCGCCGTCGCGTGGGGCTACGACAACCGCACCTGCGCCCTGCGCGTGGTCGGCCACGGCCGCTCGACGCGTTTCGAGAACCGGCTCCCCGGCGGGGACGTCAATCCGCATCTGGCCGTCGCCGGGCTGATCGCCGCCGGACTCCACGGTGTGGAGCAGGGGCTGGAACTGCCCGAGGAGTGCACCGGGAACGCCTATACGGCGGGGTACGCGCAGGTCCCGACCACGCTGCGGGAGGCCGCCGAACTCTGGGAGACCAGTCCCATCGCCAAGGAGGCGTTCGGCGACGAGGTCGTCGCGCACTATCTGAACATGGCCCGGGTCGAACTCGCCGCGTTCGACTCCGCAGTGACCGACTGGGAGCTGCGCCGTTCCTTCGAACGCCTCTGACCGGGACCGGCCACGGGCCACGGCCCCGGCCGGCTCCGCCCCACGGGCCCGTACGCCGGCCCCGTACTCCCACGCCCTGTAGGACCGCCGCCCGTACTCCCGCCCCCGGACCCCGCCCCCCACCCGGGCCCCCGTACGCCGCCGGCCCGCACCTCCGCCCCCACCACCGACGTCTGCGAGGAACGCCTTGCCGTACACGCACCACGAGGTCCTCGACCCCACCACCGGCACGCTCGTCGAGAAGGTCGCGGCCACGTCGGCCGCCGAGGTCGACGCCGCCGTCGCCCTCGCCGCCGAGGCCCAGCGGTGCTGGGCGGCGGCCGCCCCCGCCGACCGGGCGAGACTGCTGCGCCGCTTCGCCGCCGTCGTCGACGACCACCTCGAAGAACTCGCCCTCCTGGAGGTACGGGAGGCCGGACACCTCATCGGCAACGCCCGCTGGGAGGCCGGCAACGTCCGCGACCTCCTCGACTTCGCCGCCGGGGGAGTGGAGCGCCTGAGCGGCCGTCAGATCCCCGTCGCCGGGGGCCTCGACATCACCTTCCTCGAACCGCTCGGTGTCGTCGGGGTGATCGCGCCCTGGAACTTCCCCATGCCGATCGCCGCCTGGGCCACCGCCCCGGCCCTCGCGGCAGGCAACGCCGTACTCCTCAAACCGGCCGAGACCACCCCGCTGACCGCGCTGCGTCTGGCCGCGCTCGCCCTGGAGGCGGGGCTGCCGGAACATCTCCTCCAGGTCCTGCCGGGCGCGGGCGACGTCACCGGCAACGCGCTGGTCGAACACCCGGGCGTCGCGAAGATCGTGTTCACCGGATCCACCCGGGTGGGCAAGCAGATCATGGCGAAGTGCGCGCGCCGGCTGAAGCGGGTGACCCTCGAACTGGGCGGCAAGAGCCCCAACATCGTCTTCGCCGACTCCGACCTCGAAGCGGCCGTCGCCGCCACCCCCATGTCCTTCCTGGACAACAGCGGCCAGGACTGCTGCGCCCGCACCCGTATCCTCGTCCAGCGCCCGGTGTACGACCGCTTCCTCGAACTGCTCGCGCCCGCGATCGAGTCGGTCGTCGTCGGCGACCCGGCGGACGCGTCGACCCAGATGGGTCCGCTGATCTCCCGGGCCCAGCTGGAGAGGGTGCGCTCCTATGTCCCCGACGAGCTGCCCGGCATCCGCGGCAGCGCCCCCGACGGCCCCGGGTTCTGGTTCCCGCCCACCGTCCTCACCGATGTCGCGCCCGACGCCCCGGCCGCTCGCGAGGAGGTGTTCGGGCCGGTCGCCGCCGTGCTGCCCTTCGACGACGAGGCCGACGCGATCCGTCTGGCCAACGCCACCGAGTACGGACTCTCCGGCTCGGTCTGGACCCGTGACCTCGGCCGCGCCGTCCGGGTCTCCCGCGCGGTCCAGGCGGGCAACCTCTCCGTCAACTCCCACTCCAGCGTCCGCTACTGCACCCCGTTCGGCGGCTACAAACAGTCCGGCCTCGGCCGGGAACTCGGCCCCGACGCCCTCGCGGCCTTCACCGAAACCAAGAACGTCTACTTCAGCACGGAGGTCTGAGCCCATGACCACGACCGAGAACGTCTGCCGCCGCCTGGTCGGACGTACCGCCGTCATCACCGGCGCCGGCAGCGGCATCGGCCTGGCCACCGCGCGCCGGCTCGCCTCCGAGGGTGCGAACGTCGTCTGCGCGGACATCGACGAGCGCGCGGGCAAGGCCGCGGCCGACGAGGCCGGCGGCACCTTCGTCCGGGCGGACGTCACCGAGGGCGGCCAGGTGGAGGCGCTCTTCGAGGCGGCGTACACGACCTACGGCTCCGTCGACATCGCCTTCAACAACGCGGGCATCTCGCCCCCGGAGGACGATTCGATCCTCACCACGGGACTGGAGGCGTGGAGGCGCGTCCAGGACGTCAACCTCACCTCCGTCTATCTGTGCTGCAAGGCCGCCATCC
This sequence comes from Streptomyces sp. NPDC004609, assembly GCF_042873655.1. NCBI lineage: Bacteria > Bacillati > Actinomycetota > Actinomycetes > Kitasatosporales > Streptomycetaceae > Streptomyces > Streptomyces sp. NPDC004609. Next base: position 46,864 of record NZ_JBIALS010000019.1, read on the forward strand.
CCTACATGAGGCGCCAGGGCCGCGGCTCCATCATCAACACCGCCTCCTTCGTGGCGGTCATGGGCGCGGCGACCTCCCAGATCTCGTACACCGCGTCCAAGGGCGGTGTGCTCGCCATGTCCCGCGAACTCGGGGTGCAGTTCGCCCGCGAGGGCATCCGGGTGAACGCGCTCTGCCCGGGCCCGGTCAACACCCCGCTCCTGCGGGAACTGTTCGCCAAGGACCCCGAGCGGGCCGCGCGACGGCTCGTGCACATCCCGGTCGGACGGTTCGCGGAGGCGGACGAGATCGCCGCGGCCGTGGCCTTCCTCGCCAGCGACGACTCGTCGTTCGTCAACGCGACGGACTTCCTGGTCGACGGCGGCATCGCGGGGGCGTACGTCACCCCGCTGTAGACCGGTTCCCGCGGCCCGGCCGGAGGCAGGCGTCGCGCGGTCCGGTTCGCGGCCGGGCGCGGCGGCCCCGTCCGGTCGTACGAATCCTGTGGATCGGCCTCACCCCGGACCCCTAGGGTGTCCGGGGTGAGCATGACGACTCCGGCCGGCTGGTATCCGGACCCGAGCGCGCCCGGCACCGAACGCTGGTGGGACGGAACCGCATGGAGCGCGCGGACACGACCCACCGAGGCCATCGGACAGACGGCGCCCCCCGACGGCGGATTCGGACCCCCGACCGGGCAATTCGGCCCTCCGGCCGCCGGGTTCGGGCCTCCCGCCGCGGGGCCGGGTACGCCGCCTGCCGGGTTCGGGCCTCCCGCCGCCGGGTTGGGTACGCCGCCCGGCGGGTTCGGGCCGCCGTCCGTCCCCGCGTTACCCCGACCGCCCGGGAAGAACCGCGGCCGCTGGATCGCCCTGTTCGCCGCAGCCGTCGTACTCGTCGCGGCAACCACCGTCGTGCTGCTGACTCGCGACAACGGCTCCGGGGAGCCCGAGACCGCGCCCATCACGACGGCGCCGACGGGCCCCGGGACGAGCCCCGCCCCGACCCCCTCCGCCGAACCGTCCGCGTCCGGCGACCCCGACGTGCTGACCGATCAGCTCAACGGGATCTCCATGGCCGTCCCCGACGGCTGGGAGAAGTCGGACAGCTCCCTCGACGAGGGCGCCACGATGTACACGGACACGACCTACGAGTGCCCGGGCGGAGGATCCTCCCTCTGCCGGCGGGGACGGGTCTCGTCCCTCACCGCGAACCGCACCGACGTGACCTCGCCCGCCGTCCTCGCCCGGCAGGACATCGCGACCGCGGCGGACGAGGCGTATCTGGAGGACCCGCTCGGCCGCCGGATCTACGGCGGGATCACCTCGCACACCGAGCTCAGGTCCGAGGCCGTCGCGGTCGCCGGCCGCGCCGGCCATCTGGTGCGCTGGCGCGTCGTCACCGGCGCCGGACCCGGGGGATACGTCCAGTCCCTGGTCTTCCCCGCGCCCACGGGCACCGGCTCACCGGTGATCGTCCGCTTCGCCTTCGACGCGGGCCCCGGCGCGCCCACCCTCGCCGAGATGGACCGCATCGTGGCCGGCATCCGGCCGATCGGCGACGCGACCGGCGGTGGAGTCGGCAGCAGCATCGGCCCCTGACCCGCTCCCGGGCCCCGAGGCCATGCCGCCCCGCCGGGGGAGCGATCCCCCGGCGGGGCGGGCGGGACGGACGGCCGCGCCAGTCGGGAGATGGCCGCAAGGGCGGGGGTACGTCAGAGAAAGGTCCGGCCCTCACCGCGGTACGTCGGCACGGTTCTGACCACCCGGTCGCCCTCGATGAGCCGCAGTTCGTCGAAGCGCTCGCACAACTCGCCGGCTTTCGCGTGCCGGAACCACACCTTGTCGCCGATCAGCAGATCGTCGGCGGGCGAGCCGAGCAGCGGGGTCTGCACCTCTCCCGCGCCCTCCAGCCGGTCGTAGCGCAGCCCCTCGGGCAGATAAGGAACCGGCAGCCGGTCCCTGCCCGACGCGCCCGACGCGGGGTATCCGCCGCCGAGTACCGTCACCGCACCCACCCCGGGCCGCCGCACCACCGGCTGCGCGAAGAGCGCGGCCGGACGCCCGGAGAACGAGGTGAAGTGGTCGAACAGCGCCGGCACATACAGCCCGGAACCCGCCGCCACCTCGGTCACCGCCTCCTCGGCCGCCGTGTGCTGCACACTCCCGGTGCCGCCGCCGTTCACGAACTCCAGGTCCGGCGCCACCGACCTGACCGCCCGGACCGCACGGGCACGCCGCTCCGCCAGTTCCCGGCGGGCGGCCCGCTGCATCAGCCGTACGGCCGCCGACGTGACCGGACTCCCCGCGTACGAGTCGCCGACACCCGCGACATGTCCCTCGTACGCCATCAGCCCCACCAGCCGGAAGCCCGGACGCCGGGCCACCGACCGGGCCAGCTCCGCCAGCGGGGCCGGATCCGCCAGCGGCGATCGGCGCGCCCCGATCCGTACCCGCCCACCGAACAGACGCAGCGCGGTGTCGAGTTCCAGACAGACCCGGATCTCCTCCCCGCCGCCCCCGCGCGCACGGTCGATCAGCTCCAGCTGTGCCATGTCGTCGACCATCACCGTCACGGCGGCGGCGAGCACGGGATCCCCCGCCAGCTCCGCGAAGCCGGCCCGGTCCGCCGACGGATACGCCAGCAGGACGTCGCCGAACCCCGCCCGCGCCAGCCACAGCGACTCGGCCAGCGTGAACGACATGATCCCCGAGAACCCGTCCCGTGCCAGCACCCGTTCCAGCAGCGCCCGGCAGCGCACGGACTTGCTCGCCACCCTGATCGGCTTGCCCCCGGCCCTGCGCACCAGATCGTCCGCGTTGGCGTCGAAAGCGCCCAGGTCCACCACGGCGAGCGGGGCGTCGAGATGGGCGGTGGCCCGGTCGTACCGGGCCCGGTCGGTGGCGCGGGGTGTCATGGACCGAGCTTGCCAGACCCGATTACCCGGGGGTAGGGGGACGTTCTGGGCAGATCCCCACGGAGCCGCGGACTCGGTGCCGTAGGCCCGGCCGGAACCCGTAGAGTGGCGCAGACGCGGCGACGAACGGGCCTGCTGGGAAAGGCGATTCGCCGCGGTCCGGTACGAGAGACGGGGGCGGCATGAGCACGGAGGCACCGCGCCCTCCCGGCCGTACCGACGCGTCACCCCAGCCTCCCCAGCCTCCTCAGCCCTCTCCAAGGTCTCGCATCACGGACGCGCTGCTGCCTCCCGAACCGCCCCGGCTTTCGGACATCGCCCCACCGCGGCAGCAGGCGGCCCCTCCCGGCTCCCGCCGGGACCCGGCGACCGACGGGTCCCGTCCCGTCCCGCCCCGCCCGGCCGCCCCGCCTCCGGCAGCGGCCCCGGACACCCCGGCGCCCGCGCCGGGAGACCGCCTCGCCGGACCACTGCCCCCCGCCCGGCCGACCGCCGACGCGACCTGGGCGTACGGCTCGCGGAGCACCGCCGACCGACCTGCCGTCCCCCCGCGCCCGGACCTTCCGCCCCCGGTCCCCGGCACGGCCGTGCCGGGCCTCCCCGGAAACCCTCCGAACGGGTCCCTCCGGCCCGCACCCGCCGACCCGGGCGCGGCGGGCCCCGAGCCCCGCCCGTCCGTGGTCCCCGGGTCCGACGAGGAAACCCGCCGCCTCCGCGCCGAGCCCGCCATGAACGCCACGACGGGCGACCGGCCCGCCGGACCTCCGTCACGCCCCGCCGCTCCGCCGCCGGGCGGCCCCGGCGCGTACGGCACCACGCCCTACGGCTCTGCCGGGGCACCGGAGGCCCCCGGTCGCCCGGCCGCCCCGCCGCGCCCCGATCTGCCGCCCGCCCGGTCGGGAGCGAGCCGCCCCGGGTCCGGCGTACAGCCCGACGAGGACACCCGCCGCCTCCGCGCCGGTCCGGCCGGCACGAGCGGCGACACCACCGGCACCACCGGAAGCGGCATGGCCGGCACAGCGGGCCGGACCGCCACCGCCACCCACGGCACCCCCGCGCCCCACGCCCCCGGAGCCTCCGGGGCCCCCCGCCCGGACGGCCTTGCCGCCGCCCCCGGACCACCCACGCCCACCGCAGCCGTCCCGCCCCCGGGACACGGCATACCGCCCCGGCCGGACGCCCCTCCGACGGAGACCACCACCCGGCTGAGGCCCATCGCCCCGGCCCCCGGCGGCCCGCCGCCCGCCCCCGTCCGGCGCAACCCCTTCCAGCCCCCGGAAGTGCCCTCCGCGGTGCCCGCACGTCCGCGCCCCATACGCACGCGGCGGACCGCCGTCGCCGTCGCCTGCGCCGTCCTCGGCCTCGGTCTGATCGGCGGCGCGGTCACCGCCCGATGGCTGACCGGTGACTCCAGCGCGGACTCCGCGGGCGGGACCGCCTACGCCAAGGGGCGCACCCTGTGGCACAGCGTTCCCGTGGACACCCTCTTCCCCCGCACGATCCGCGGCGAGAACGCGGGCCCCGGCAGGGCCGACCGCGTCTGGACCCGGGTGGCCGTCGCCCCGGACAGCGACTGCGCGGGCGCCCTCACCCCCCTGCTGATCACCACGCTGAAGCCGGTCGGCTGCGCCCGGGTGCTGCGGGCCACGTACACCGACGCGACCTCGACCCACGTCACCACCGTCGGCATGGTCTTCACCGAGGGCGACAAGGCCGCCATGGACGCCCTCGACCTGCGGTTCAGGAAGCAGAGCCTGGACGAGCGCCCCGATCTGATGCCCCGCACCTTCCCCGCCCAGGGCACGGTCGCCGCCCGCTTCGGGGACCGGCAGCGCGCGAGCTGGGCCATCACGGTCCTCACCGAGATGCCCGTCGTCGTCTACGCCGTCTCCGGCTTCGCCGACGGCCGCGCGGTGAACGACCCGCAGCCCGCCGTCGCGGCCAGGGCCAAGGGAGCCACGTCCGCGCCCGCGCAGGCGGGACTGGGCCACGAGGCCGACGGCCTCGCGGCAGGTGCCGAACGCGCGCTGACGAAGACCCTGACCCCGGCCTCGGAGCCCCCGACATGACCCCAGTGACCCGGGCGCGCCGCCGTCGCCACCGCACCGTCGCCCTCCTCGCGGCCACCTCGTTCGCCCTCTTCCCCGCCGTCCCCGCGCACGCCGACGGCATCCGGGCCCAGCAGTGGGGCCTCGCCGCCATGAACACGGACGAGGTCTGGCGTACCACCAAGGGCGAGGACATCACCGTCGCCGTCCTCGACACGGGCGTCGACGACCAGCACCCCGACCTCAAGGACGCCGTCCTGCCCGGCAAGGACTTCATCGGCTTCGGGGCGTCCCGGGGCGATCGCGCCTGGGCCCGCCACGGCACCGCCATGGCCGGGATCATCGCGGCCCACGGCCACGGGTTCGGCAACGAGGCCGGGGTCATCGGCATAGCGCCCCGGGCGAAGATCCTTCCCGTACGGGTCATCCTCGAAAGCACCGACGGAGCCCGCGCCAAGGCCCGCAAGTCCCGGGGCGACGCGCTCGCGCAGGGCATCCGCTGGGCCGCCGACCAGGGCGCGGACGTCATCAACCTCTCCCTCGGCGACGACAGCGAGTCCGCGCACCCGGAAGCAGGCGAGGACGCGGCCGTGCAGTACGCGCTGGCCAAGGGCGCCGTCGTCGTCGCGTCGGCCGGGAACGGCGGCGAGAAGGGCGACCACATCTCCTACCCCGCGGCCTATCCCGGGGTGATCGCCGTGACGGCGGTCGACCGCTACGGCAACCGCGCCCCGTTCTCCACCCGCCGCTGGTACGCCACGGTCAGCGCGCCCGGTGTGGACATCGTGATACCGGACCCGGACGGGAAGTACTACGAGGGCTGGGGCACCAGTGCCGCCGCCGCGTTCGTCTCGGGTGCCGCGGCCCTCGTACGCTCCGCGTACCCCGGCCTGACCCCGGCGCAGATCAAGAAACTGCTCGCGGACACGGCGGGCGACAGCCCCCTGGCGGGCCGTGACGACGCGCGCGGCTACGGCATGGTCGACCCGGCCGCCGCGGTCGAGGCGGCGGCGAAGCTCCGCCCCGGCGACCCCAAGGCCCTGTCGGCGGGCTACTCCGGGAAGTACTTCGGCAAGGGACCCCGGGCACAGCGGCCCGACGAGGGGTCGGCGGGCTGGATCGCCTCGCTGGTCGCCGGGATCGGCGCGCTGGTCCTCGCGGGCGCGGTGGTCCTCTGGCGCGGCCCCCGCTCCGCCGGCGGGTCCTGACGGGGCCGACCCGCCGTCCTCGCGCGGCGGCCCGGCAACTAGGCTCGGCGCGTGGAGCTCAAGAACATTCCCGACCCCGGCTTCAGTGACGACGACGGCGCCGCCGACCCCCGTCTGACGGCGGCGCTCGCCGCCTGGGCCGAGGACCGGGCCGCCGAGCGCCCGGTGCTGGAGGCCCTCACCGGCGCGCGCCTGCTCGTCCCCGTCGTCGCCGTCCTCGGCGAGGTCGAGACCGACGAGAAGGGGCTGCGGCGCGAGAAGACCAGCGACATGGCCGTGCCGACGCTGACCGCCGGGGACCGCAGGGCGCTGCCCGCGTTCACCTCCCTGGACGCGCTCCACCGCTGGGACCCCGCGGCCAGGCCCGTCGCCGTGCCGCTGCACCAGGCGCTCCAGGCCGTCGCCCACGAGCGCGCCGACACCCTCGTACTGGATCTGGCCGGGCCGGTTCCGTATCAGCTGACCGGTCCCGCGCTGCTCGCGCTCGCCGAGGGCCGCACCAGCGCGGATCCGCTCGACGACCCCGCCGTCACGGGAGCGGTACGGGATGCCGTGGCGGCCGAGCCCGCCGTGCTCCGGGCGCATCTGCTGCCCGGCGGCGAGGGGGGCACGCTCGCCCTGGTGCTCTCGGGCGATGCCGTCCCCGCCGAGGCCGCGCGCCGGGTCGCCGAGGCGATCGCGGGCCACGACGTGCTGAGGGCCCGCCTGGTGCGGGGCCTCGACCTGGCACTGCTGCCGGCCGGGGCCACCCCTCCGGGCGAGCCCTTGTTCGTGCGTTCGTAGGAACGGCGCTGTTCGTCCGTCCGCAGGCGCGGCGCGCGCCTCCTGCGCCCGTCCGCCGCGGTCGGCCCACCGGCGCCACCGCGTCGGCCGCGACACGCGCAGGGGACCATGCACCGGTCGGCCGCCGCGCGTCGGCGGACGGACGCGCGGCGCGGGAGGCGTGACGGGTCAGCCGTAGACGGGGCCGGTGTACTTCTCGCCCGGCCCCTGGCCCGGCTGGTCCGGCACCAGCGACGCCTCACGGAACGCGAGCTGGAGCGACTTCAGCCCGTCGCGCAGCGGCGCGGCGTGGAAGGAGCTGATCTCGGTGGTGCTCGCGTCCATCAGCCCGGCCAGCGCGTGCACCAGCTTCCGCGCCTCGTCCAGGTCCTGGTGCTCCGCGCCGTCCTCGGTGAGGCCGAGCTTCACGGCGGCGGCGCTCATCAGATTCACCGCGACCGTGACGATCACCTCGACGGCGGGGACCTCGGCGATGTCGCGGGTCATCGAGTCGAAGTCGGGGGACTCCTCGGGGCCGGCGGAGGCAGCGGAGTCGGAGGAAGAAGGGGTCGCGTCACTCATGACGGACACGATAGGCCCCTGCCCGCCCGACACGGCCGGGGCCACCGGTTAGCTCCCCGGAGCCGGAACTGCTAGCCTTGTGTGACGACCGGCTGGACATCTGTGTGTCCGGCCCACAAGTGGAGGCTCCGCTCTCCCACCTGGCCGCCTTCCGGGGCGGCGGGTCACCGGTCAGGTGGTGCCCATCGTTCCGTACGGACGATGGACCCGCCCGATGTGCGCCCCGCGGCAGACCGCGGCGGTGCTCCGGTATTCGAGGAGCTGCCGCCTGTGTCCCGTCCGGGGCATTTTTCGTTCCCCGGCGCGGTTGGTCTTACCAAACAGACGTTACGCGGCCCACTCCAGCCGGCCGCGTGGTGCTACCGAGGAGGATCCATCAGCGCCGAGCCCCGCATCAACGACCGGATTCGCGTTCCCGAAGTGCGGCTTGTCGGTCCGAGCGGCGAGCAGGTGGGCATCGTCCCGCTCGCCAAGGCCCTTGAGCTCGCCCAGGAGTACGACCTCGACCTGGTCGAGGTCGCGGCGAACGCCCGGCCGCCCGTGTGCAAGCTCATGGACTACGGGAAGTTCAAGTACGAGTCGGCCATGAAGGCCCGTGAGGCGCGCAAGAACCAGGCGCACACGGTCATCAAGGAGATGAAGCTCCGGCCGAAGATCGACCCGCACGACTACGACACCAAAAAGGGTCACGTCGTCCGGTTCCTCAAGCAGGGCGACAAGGTCAAGATCACGATCATGTTCCGTGGTCGTGAGCAGTCCCGCCCCGAGCTTGGCTTCCGTCTGCTTCAGCGACTCGCCTCCGACGTCGAGGACCTCGGCTTCATCGAGTCCAATCCGAAGCAGGACGGCCGGAACATGATCATGGTTCTTGGCCCGCACAAGAAGAAGACCGAGGCCATGGCCGAGGCGCGTGAGGCCCAGGCCGCACGCAAGGCCGACCGCGACGCGACGAAGGCCCAGGCCGACGCGCCCGCGGAGACGCCCTCCGAGGGGTGACCCCGGGGGCCGCCCGTACAAGGCGCCCCGGGTCCCGCCCGGACCCCAGAAACGACGACTGACGCTCCCCGCTGTCCGGTGCCCGTGCGCCGGGGGAGCGCCACTGACGAGGAGATACGGCGCGATGCCGAAGAACAAGACGCACAGCGGTGCCAAGAAGCGCTTCAAGATCACCGGCTCCGGCAAGGTGCTCCGCGAGCGCGCCGGCAAGCGCCACCTGCTCGAGCACAAGCCGTCCACGCTGACGCGTCGCCTCACGGGCAACGCGGAGATGGCTCCGGCCGACGCCAAGAAGATCAAGAAGCTTCTCGGCAAGTGATGTCGCTCCCGGCTCCGGTGACGGAGACGGGGATGTGACGCCTGGACCGGGACCTATTCGAATTCGGGTTGGGCCGCTCGGAAAGTGAGCCCCAGCCCCGCTACAAGGAGTTAACAAGTGGCACGCGTCAAGCGGGCAGTCAACGCCCACAAGAAGCGCCGGGCGATCCTCGAGCAGGCCAGCGGCTACCGCGGTCAGCGTTCGCGCCTGTACCGCAAGGCCAAGGAGCAGGTCACCCACTCGCTGGTCTACAACTACAACGACCGCAAGAAGCGCAAGGGTGACTTCCGTCAGCTGTGGATCCAGCGCATCAACGCCGCCGCCCGCCAGAACGGCATGACGTACAACCGCCTCATCCAGGGTCTGAAGGCCGCCAACATCGAGGTGGACCGCAAGATCCTCGCGGAGCTGGCCGTCAACGACGCCAACGCGTTCGCCGCGCTGGTCGAGGTCGCGCAGAAGGCCCTCCCGGCCGACGTCAACGCGCCCAAGGCCGCGGCCTGAGCGTGCGCTGAGGTGTATGCCTCCGGACCCGCAGGCCCTGTGGTCTGCGGGTCCGACTGCGTTTCCGGTGGTGCCCGGCAGACGTACAGCCTCGACTGCGTTTCCCGTGGTGCCCCGTAGATGTAGGCCCGGACGCGTTTCCCGGGGTGCCCGCGGGTGCGCGGTACCGGACGGCTTCCCCCGGTGCGCACCGGTGTGCAGGCGTCCGGTACGTGCGGTCCGGCCCCGTCCCCCGGGCATCGGGCCGGTGCGGCACCGCCGGAATCCGGCGCCACGGCCGGGCTCCGTGCCCTGCGCCGTCCCGGGCGGACGGCCGACCCGACCCGCCGCCGACCGGAGGGTTTCCGTCCGGTGGCCGCGGTCCGTCGCCGCCGGGCCGGACGGACGACGCGCCGGGGGAGGCGTGCGGCCCGCGAGCCGGAGGCCGCCCGGCCGGTGGGTACGGCGGGGTTCCCCGATCGTTCCGGCCACCCCGATGTCCCGATGTCCCGATACCGATATCTCCGAAAGCGAGTCCATGGCCGCCCCCGAGTTGATCTCCCCGCGTTCGTCCCGCGTCGCCGCCGCCCGGCGGCTGGCGAAGCGGAACTTCCGGGGGAAGGAGCGGCTGTTCCTCGCCGAGGGACCCCAGGCGGTACGGGAGGCGGCCGGGCACGTCAGCGGCGGGGTGCCGACGCTGACCGAACTGTTCGCGACGCCCGAGGCCGCCGAGCGCTACGCGGACATCATCGGCGCGGCCCGTGATGCCGGAGCCCGGATCCATCTCGCGGACGAGACCGTGATCGCGGACATCTCCACCACCGTCACCCCGCAGGGACTCGTCGGGGTCTGCCGGTTCCTGGACTCGCCCTTCGACGACATCGTCGGGGCCCGGCCCCGGCTGGTCGCCGTACTCGCGCATGTGCGTGACCCCGGGAACGCCGGCACCGTGCTGCGGTGCGCGGACGCCGCCGGGGCCGATGCCGTCGTCCTCACCGACGCCTCCGTCGACCTCTACAACCCCAAGGCGGTCCGCGCCTCGGTCGGCTCGCACTTCCATCTGCCCGTCGCCGTCGGCGTACCCGTCGACCAGGCCGTACGGGCGCTGAAGGGCGCCGGCGTGCGGGTGCTGGCCGCCGACGGCGCGGGCGAGGACGACCTCGACGACGAACTCGACGCGGGCACCATGGGCGGCCCCACCGCGTGGATCTTCGGCAACGAGGCATGGGGTCTGCCCGAGGAGACCAGGGCCCTCGCCGATGCCGTGGTCCGCGTACCCATCCACGGAAAAGCCGAGAGTCTGAACCTCGCGACCGCCGCAGCCGTATGTCTCTACGCCTCGGCGCGCGCCCAGCGCGCCGGCGGCGCTCGCTGAACGGGGACGGCGGGCCCGGCAACCGTGCCGGGCCCGCCGAAGAGGGCGGACTCGCTCAGGGGCTCCGCGCCGTCACCTTGAGCTAGTAGGGTGACGGGCTCGGGGGGCCCACTGCGCCGGCGGAGAGGTGGGGTACGGGGATGGTTGTCGGGACGAGCAGGCTCGCGGAGACACACGGCACCTTGTTGTGCCCGTCGTCCAACCCGGAGGCGTTGGCCATCGACCCGGACGAGCTTCCCGACGGTCTCGTCGTCGCCGACGAGACGGGCCGGGTGATCTGCTTCAACGACGCGGCCGTCCGGATCACCACCACCGCCAAGACCGACGCCATCGGCCTGCCGCTGGAGCGGGTCCTCCCGCTGGAGGACCTCAAGGGCCGCCGCTGGTGGGCGCTGACCGACCCGTACGGCGGCCTCGCCACCCGCGTCGGCCAGCCCGAGCGCTATCTCCTGCTCCCCGGCGGCCGGGAGGTCCTCGTCTCCGCCCGCTATGTGCGCGAGCGCCCCACCGGGCCGATACGCAGGCTCGTCGTCAGCCTGCGGGGCACCGAGGCCCGCCGCCGCAACGAGCGCAGCCACGCCGAGCTGATAGCCACCGTCGCGCATGAGCTGCGCTCCCCCCTGACCTCGGTGAAGGGCTTCACGGCGACGCTGCTCGCCAAGTGGGAGCGCTTCACCGACGACCAGAAGCGGCTGATGCTGGAGACCGTCGACGCCGACGCCAACCGTGTCACCCGGCTGATCGCGGAGCTGCTCGACATCTCCCGTATCGACTCCGGACGCCTGGAGGTCCGCCGCCAGCCCGTGGACATCGCCGCGGCCGTCGAACGCCACGTCCAGGCCCTCATAGCGAGCGGCCAGCGCCCCGACCGGTTCCTCGTGAGCATCCGCGGCGGACTGCCCGATCTGTGGGCCGACCCCGACAAGGTCGACCAGGTGCTCGGCAACCTGCTCGAAAACGCGGTGCGCCACGGCGAGGGAACCGTCACCATCGAGGTGGCGCCGGTATCGGCGAAGGACGACGAGAAGGGTACGGCCGTCACCGTGAGCGACGAAGGCCCCGGCATCCCCGAGGAGTCGATGGGCCGTGTCTTCACCCGCTTCTGGCGCGGCAGCAAACGCGGCGGAACCGGCCTCGGCCTGTACATCGTCAAGGGCATCGTCGAGGCGCACGGCGGCACGATCACCGTCGGCCGCGGGCCCGGCGGCGGTGCCGAGTTCCGATTTATCCTGCCCGTCGGCGCCCCGGCCTATCTGTCGTAACCGGCCGGGGGCGGCCCACGGGCAGCACCCCGCGGGCCCGGCGACCGGGCCACCGGCGCCGTACCCCGCGCTCGCACACCTCCGGCGACCTTTAGACTCGGCCTTTGGCACCTTCGCGTCCTCAGTCGTCGAGCGTGGTCGCGCCCATCAGCCAATCGGAAGCACGGGAAGAGATGTCGGCACCCAACAAGTCCTACGACCCGGTCGAGGTCGAGGCACTGAAACCGGAAGAGATCGAGCGCATGCGGGACGAGGCGCTCGCCGCCTTCGCCGCCGCGGGCGACCTCGACGCGCTCTCCCACGCGAAGGTCGCGCACACCGGCGGAACGTCGCCGCTCGCGCTCGCCAACCGTGAGATCGGCGCCCTGCCGCCCCAGGCGAAGGCCGAGGCCGGCAAGCGCGTCGGCCAGGCACGCGGCGCCGTGAACAAGGCGCTCGCCGCCCGCCAGGCCGAGCTGGAGGCCGAGCGCGACGCCCGGGTGCTGGTCGAGGAGGCGGTGGACGTCACCCTGCCGTACGACCGGGTCCCGCCGGGGGCCCGGCACCCCCTCACCACGCTCTCGGAGCGCATCGAGGACATCTTCGTGGCCATGGGCTACGAGGTCGCCGAGGGGCCCCAGGCCGAGGCCGAGTGGTTCAACTTCGACGCCCTGAACATCGGCCCCGACCACCCCGCGCGCGGCGAGGCCGACACCTTCTTCGTCCAGGGCCCCGAGGGCGCCGAGCACGGCTCCGGTGTCGTCCTGCGCACCCACACCTCACCCGTGCAGATCCGCTCGCTGCTGGACCGCGAGCCGCCCGTGTACGTCATCTGCCCCGGCCGGGTCTACCGCACCGACGAGCTGGACGCGACCCACACCCCCGTCTTCCACCAGGTCGAGCTGCTCGCCGTCGACGAGGGGCTCACCATGGCCGACCTCAAGGGCACCCTGGACCACATGGTCCAGTCGCTCTTCGGCGGCGAGGGCATGAAGACCCGGCTGCGGCCGAACTTCTTCCCGTTCACCGAGCCGTCCGCCGAGATGGACATGGTCTGCTACGTCTGCCGCGGCGAGTCCGTCGGCAACCCGGACCGGCCCTGCCGCACCTGCTCCAGCGAGGGCTGGATCGAGCTGGGCGGCTGCGGGATGGTCAACCCCAAGGTCCTTCTCGCCTGTGGTGTCGACCCGCAGAAGTACAGCGGATTCGCCTTCGGGTTCGGCATCGAACGGATGCTGATGTTCCGCCACAACGTCGAGGACATGCGAGACATGGTCGAGGGTGACGTCCGGTTCACCCGGCCGTTCGGGATGGAGATCTGATGCGGGTCCCGCTTTCATGGCTGCGGGAGTACGTCGACCTGCCGGCGTCCGAGACCGGCCGTGACGTACAGACGAAGCTCATCGCGGCCGGTCTTGAGGTCGAGACCGTCGAACAGCTCGGCGCCGGGCTCAAGGGCCCCCTGGTCGTCGGCCGGGTCCTCACCATCGAGGAGCTCACCGGGTTCAAGAAGCCGATCCGTTTCTGCACGGTGGACGTCGGCGCGGCCAACGGCACCGGCGAGCCGCAGGAGATCGTCTGCGGCGCCCGGAACTTCTCCGTCGGCGACAAGGTCGTCGTCGTCCTGCCCGGCGCCGTGCTCCCCGGCGACTTCCAGATCGCCGAGCGCACGACGTACGGCAGGATCTCCCGCGGCATGATCTGCTCCGCCGCCGAGCTGGGCATGGGCGACGACAACAGCGACGGCATCATCGTCCTGCCGCCCGAGCACGAGGTCGGCACCGACGCCATCGAGCTGCTGGAGCTGCACGACGAGGTCCTCGACATCGCCGTCACCCCCGACCGCGGCTACGCCCTGTCCCTGCGCGGTGTCGCCCGCGAGGCCGCCACCGCCTACGGGCTGCCGCTGAGCGACCCGGCGCTCCTGGACGTGCCCGGGCCGAACTCGTACGGCTACCCGGTCAAGGTCGCCGATCCCGTCGGCTGCGACCGCTTCACCGCGCGGACCGTCGTCGGGCTCGACCCCGAGGCGCGTTCCCCGATCTGGCTGACGCGCCGCCTCCAGAAGGCGGGCATGCGCCCGATCTCGCTCGCCGTCGACATCACCAACTACGTGATGCTGGAACTCGGGCAGCCGCTGCACGCCTACGACCGGACGCTCATCGACGGCCCCGTCGGCGTCCGCCGCGCCGAGCCCGGTGAGAAGCTCACCACCCTCGACGGGGTCCAGCGGGTGCTGGACGCCGGCGACCTCGTCATCACCGACGACCGCGGGCCCATCGGCCTCGCGGGCGTGATGGGCGGCGCCAACACCGAGATCGCCGACTCGGCCGTCGACCCCGGGACCGGCCGGGTCCGGGGCACGACCGAGGTGATCATCGAGGCCGCCCACTTCGACGCCGTCTCCATCGCCCGCACCGCACGCCGCCACAAGCTCTCCTCCGAGGCGTCCCGGCGCTTCGAGCGCGGTGTCGACCCGCTCGCCGGCGCCGCCGCCGCCCAGCGCACCGTCGATCTGCTGGTGCTGCTCGCCGGAGGCACCGCCGAGGCCGGCGTCACCCACGTGATCGCGCCGTCCGCGCCGCGCACCGTCGCCATGCCCGCCGACCACCCCGACCGGGTCGCCGGGGTCGCCTACGGCCGCGAGACCGTCGTACGGCGGCTCCAGGAGATCGGCTGCGACGTCTACGGCCAGGACGAACTGGTCGTCACCGTCCCGTCGTGGCGTCCCGACCTCGCCGCGCCCAACGACCTCGCCGAGGAGGTCATCCGGCTGGAGGGGTACGAGAACCTGCCCTCCTCGCTGCCGAGGCCGCCGTCCGGCCGGGGCCTCACCGCCCGCCAGCGGCTCCACCGCCGGGTGGGCCGCGCGCTCGCCGGAGCGGGCTATGTGGAGGCGCCGAACTACCCCTTCATCGGCGAGCGGGTCCTCGACCAGCTCGACCTCCCCGCGGACGACCCGGCCCGGCGCCTGGTCCGGCTCGTCAACCCGCTCTCCGACGAGGAGCCCGCGCTGCGCACCACGCTGCTGCCCGGACTGCTCGGCGCGCTCCGCCGCAACGACGGCCGCGGCAGCCACGACCTCGCGCTCTTCGAGACCGGGCTGGTCTTCCACCCGGCGGACGAGCCCCGCGTCGCGGCCACGCCGCCCGTCGACCGCAGGCCCACCGACGAGGAACTGGCCGGGCTCGACGCGGCCCTGCCCGTGCAGCCCCGGCACGCCGCCGTGGTGCTCGCCGGGGCCCGCGAGCAGACCGGCTGGTGGGGGAAGGGCCGCCCCGCCGACTGGGCGGACGCGGTGGAGGCCGCCCGGCTGATCGCCCGCGAGGCCGGAACCGAACTCGCCGTCGAACAGGCGCAGTACGGCCCCTGGCACCCCGGCCGCTGCGCCGCGCTGTTCGTCACCCTCGGCCGGGTGAAGACCCCCGTCGGACACGCCGGCGAACTGCACCCCCGCGTCGTCAAGGCGCTGGGCCTGCCCGACCGGACCTGCGCCATGGAGCTGGACCTGGACCTGGTGGAGCGGGCCTCCCGGGGCACGCTGACCGCGCCCCGGATCTCCTCCTTCCCGGTCGCCACGCAGGACGTCGCGCTCGTCGTCGACCGGGAGATCCCGGCCGCGGCCGTGGAGAATCTGCTCGCCGCCGGCGCGGGCGAACTGCTGGAGTCCATCCGGCTGTTCGACGTTTTCACCGGCGAGCAGCTCGGCGAGGGCAAGAAGTCGCTGGCGTACGCCCTGCGGTTCCGGGCCGCCGACCGGACGCTGACGGTGGAGGAGGTGACCGCGGCGCGTGACACGGCGGTCGCGCTCGCCGCCGAACGCCTCGGGGCTGTGCTGCGCGGAGCCTGACCGCACACGGGAGGGGCGCATCCGGTTCGCCGGATGCGCCCCTTTTTTCATGAGTCCCGGCCCACTCACTCATTTGAGTGAGAACAGGGGACGTTGTTCCCTTCGTCCCCGCACGGTCGACAGAATCGACCCGGCCGTTCGGGCGGCCGGCACGCCGGGCAGGGCCTACGAGGGGACCATCGGCATGATCCGTATCAGGTCTGCACGTCCCTTTCCGGCCGTGCACCGGGCCAAGCATGCCCGGGCGCACGGCCCGTCGGGCGGTTCACGGGCCCAGCCGGACCCGGCCGGCGGCTCCCGGCCGCGCCGGGGGCCGGGCGGCCGTGGGTCCTGGCTGCGCCGGGGGCCAGACGGCCGTGGGTCCTGGCTGCCACGGGTTCCGGGCCGGGCCGGCCGCCTCCGGCCGTCGCCGGGCGGCGACGCCTGGCCGCGGCGGGACAGCGGCCGCACCTCCTGGCTCCGGTGGGTCCCGCCCGCCGGTCCGTGGTGGCGGCGGGGCCCGGGCGGCGGCTCGTGGTTACGGCGGGGACCGGGCGAGGGCCCCCGGCGCGGGCGGATTCCGGCGGGGCGCCGGGGAGTACGGCGGCTGCTGCCGCTGGGACTGCCCGTCGCCTGCGGCGCCGCCGCCCTCACCTGGCGGGTCGCCCTGCCGCCCGACCACCCGGAGAGCCTCGGCGAGCGCATCGTCGCCGGGGTCGTCCTCCTGTCCGTGGGCACCGGGCTGGTCCTCGGGGTGCGGCGGCAGTTCGTCCGCGAGCTGAACCACGTCCGCGCCGTCGCCCATGCCACCCAGCGCGTGCTGCTGCGCCCGCTGCCCCCGCGCCTCGACGGGTTCGCGCTCGCCGCGAGCCAGCTGTCCGCGAGCCCCGGCGCGAGCGTCGGAGGCGATCTGTACGAGGCCCTGGCCACTCCCCACGGAGTGCGCGTCGTCATCGGCGATGTCCGGGGCCACGGGCTGCCCGCGATCGGAGCGGTCGCCGCCGTCCTCGGCAGCTTCCGGGAGGCCGCGTACGACGAACCCGAACTCGGCGGCGTACTGCGGCGGCTGGACCGGGCCGTACAGCGCCATCTGCGGGAACGCGCCCGAGACGAGCATCCGGCGGCCTGCGAGGGCGAGCCGCACTCCCCGTCCTCGGAGGAGTTCGTCACCGTACTGCTCCTGGAGATCGGGCCCGACGGCCGCGTGCTGGCACTGAACTGCGGACACCCCTGGCCCTACCGGCTCGGCACCGCGGGCGCGCAGCCGCTGACGGGCGGCGATCCGCTGCCGCCGCTCGGGCTGTTCCCGCTGCCCGCGGAGCTGGAGCCGCACCCGTGGGACGGACTGCTGCCCGGCGAGTCACTGTTCCTGCACACGGACGGGGCGGCGGACGCCCGGGACCCGGCGGGGAGGTTCTTCGGCCTGGAGGCCGTCCTCGAACGGACCGCGCTCGACCCGCCGGTGTCGCCCGCCGCCGTGATCACCACCGTCCACTCGGAGCTGCTGCGGCACACCGGGGGACGGCTCACCGACGATGTGGCGCTGCTGGTGCTGCGCAACGACCGCTCACGGGTCCCGGCGCGGTACGGGGAGTCCGCACCGCGCCGTACCCGGCCGGAACCCTCCCGTCGATGACCCGTCGCGTCCTGTACCGCGGGACCCGCCGCGGGCCGCCGTGCGCGGCCGGCGCCGCCCGCCCTGCCGCGGAGTGTCGGGCAGTCGGCAGGGCAGACGGCGCGAACGAGGACCGCCGCACTGTACGAGGGGGAGCCGGCGGTCCGGCCGCCTCCTGAGAGGCAGTTCAGTCAACCGGTGCGCACGGTACGGCGGGAGAGCACACCGGGCGCGGGAGCGGGCACTGCATTCACACCACGTGTGAACGGCCCGTCCACTACGCTGGGCGGACCGAGCCTCCGGAGGGCCTGATGCAGCCCAATACCCTGCTCGACGCCCTCCTCGACGAGGCGGGCATGTCGAACGCGGGCCTGGCCGCCCGGGTGAACCAGGCGGGCCGCGCCAGGGGACTGTCCCTGCGGTACGAGCACACGGCCGTGGCACGGTGGCTCAAGGGCCAGCGTCCGCGCGGCCAGGTGCCCGACCTGATCTGCGAGGTGCTCGCCGTCCGGCTGAACCGCGCCCTGACGCTCAGCGACATCGGGCTCGGGGTGGGCGGCGAGTGGGGCACCGGTTCCGGCTCCCCGCTCTCCGGGTTCGTCGAGCGGGCCACCGCGCTGTGGCGCTCCGACGAACAGCAGCGGCGCCATGTCATCGAGGCGCCCGCCGTCACCGGGACGCCCGCGGTGATGCCCGTATGGGAGTGGGAGAACCCGCCGGAGGACGCGGACGTCTCCCGCAGCGGGCAGACCCGGGTCTCGATGGCCGACATCAGGATGCTGCGCGCCGCCCGGGCCCACTACGAGCTGATGTACCGCAGGGCGGGCGGCATCGCGACGCGGGCCCGGATCGTGGGGTTCCTCAACTCCGAGACGGCGCCGCTGCTGCGGGGCGCCTACAGTGACGCGCTCGGCCGCCAGCTGCACCGGGCGACGGGCGGGCTGGTGGCGGTCGCCGGTATCTGCGCGTACGACTCCGACGCCCACGGACTCGCCCAGCGCTACTTCCACCAGGGGCTGCGGCTCGCGAAGGCCAGCGGCGACCGGGGGCTGGGCGCGTATGTGATCGCCCTGCTGGTCAACCAGTCGCTGTTCCTGGCCGAGCACCGCCAGGCGGTGGCGTTCGCGGAGGCGGCGCTGCGGGCCGCCGGCGGTCAGATCACCCCGGCGCTCGCCGCCGATCTGTATGTGATGCAGGCGAAGGCGTACGCGAACCTCGGCGACCGGGTGTCCGCGCTGCGGTGCATCCGGCGCGCGGAGCTGGAGGTGGAGCGCATCCAGCCCGGATACGAGCCCGACGAGACCGGCTACGTCCAGCCCGGTCTGGTCAATGTGCAGGCCGCCGAGGCCCTGCTGAGCCTCGGCGATCTCAAGGCGGCGCGCGAGCAGGCGACGGCCGCCGTCGGCACCCCCGCGCACGACCGGGGGCGGGTGCACCGGCTCGCCATGCTCTGTCAGATCGAGCTGCGCCAGGGCGAGCCCGACAGGGCCGCGGAGGCGGCGGTGGAGATGACGGAGCGGGCCAGGGGCATGGAGTCGCAGCGGCTGCGCGACCGGCTGCGGGAGGTGCGCGAACAGCTCGCGGCGAGCGGCAGTTCCCATGCGGAGAAGGCAGCGGGACTGATCGACGAGTCCCTGCGCGTGCCCCTGTGACGGACCGTCGGGAGTGAGCCGGGCTGGCTTGTCCGAGGCCCTCGCCGATTCCCCTCCGGCCGACCGGCTGCTGCCATGTTGCCACCTACTGGTCGGAAGGTGGCAGAAAAAGTGCAGTGGACAAACCTCAATGAACAAACTGTGTACAAAAACCGATGGTTCAGTGTGAATCTGGCCGATGTCGAACTTCCGGACGGCCGGCATCTGGACCATTTTCTGATCCGGCTGAGGGCCGTCGCCGTCGCGACCGCGGTCAACGAGTCCAATGAGGTGCTGATGCTCTGGCGCCATCGCTTCATCACCGACAGCTGGGGCTGGGAGCTGGCCGCGGGAGTCGTCGAGGACGGCGAGGACGTCGAGGCCGCGGCGGCCCGCGAGATGGAGGAGGAGACGGGCTGGCGCCCGGGTCCCCTGAGGCATCTGATGACGGTGGAGCCGGCCAACGGCCTCACCGACGCCCGCCACCATCTCTACTGGGCCGAGGGCGCCACCTACATCGGCCACCCCGAGGACGACTTCGAGTCCTCGCGCCGTGAGTGGGTGCCGCTGACATCGATTCCCGACATGATCGCGAGAGGCGAGATCCCGGCCGCCAATATGGCGGCCGGGCTGCTGATGCTCCACCATATGCGCCTGGGCTGACCGCGCGCAGGGGCCTTTGTCTCCGAGGCCGGAAGGGCAAAGGCCCCACCCGCTGCCGGTCGTCCGGTGCTTGAGCTGTCCACTGGCCGGTGGATTTCGACTCCCGGTTTCCGCCGGGGCTCCGCTTCCACGTCCGGCGAACCGGCGGACCACACCTCATGGACACCGGATACCGGATCTCGCCCCCCTGATGTCACGGCCTGCCCGGTGGCCCCGGCGCCGGACCGGGAGCGAGGGAAGGGCGTGGGCGGTGTACGTCGACGCGTCGCGGTGTGGCGGGACATGCCGGGGCGTCGAATCGGGCGCGAGTGCGGCGCGGACCGTCGTGTACGGCGTCAACGGCCGTCCGATGTCGAGCATCAGGCCCGAAAGGGTCCGTTCCCGCCGCCCGTTCCTCCTGGCCCGCAGACGGGCGGACGTACTGACCGTGTGTCCCTTCCCGGCCCGAAGCGCCAGGGCGTCCTTGCGTTCCTGGATGTGCTGGAACCGGCGGATGATGTCTGCCGCGTGAGAGGGGCCTGTCGCGGATCCGGCAGCGAGCCGGTCCTCCGCGTCCAGAAGGTCCCGGTAGACGGCGCTGTAGGCGCTGCACAGCTTGATGGATTCGTCAGCGCGATCGCTCAGGCCGCTGGCGTGGGGGGCGACGACGGTGAACACGGCGAGGCCTGACAGCGCGGAGACGAGTACCTGAGCGCTGAGCTGCGAGGACTCGGCGATGACGGGCCAGGCGAGGAGCCCTGTGGTGAGGCTGATCACTGCTGACGCGAGGGTGTACAGGCGGACCTTCTGCACCAGGTGGGCAGCTTCCCTCGGCATCCTCTTCGCCCAGTAGCCCGCGCTTTCGATGCTCTGCTCAAGTAACCGCGACATCGCGGCGTCAGCCGGGTTCTTCGACTGCCTGAACACTCTGGACAGCAGTTTCATGACACTCTCACGATCGAAGGGCGGTTCGTCGACAGTGATGGCACCGGCTCGCAGCACGCGGCATCGACGCGCATACAGTCGGCTTATGTGACTCGTGTGGAGTAGCGGGTCGCTCCCGGGGATCGTTCGCGGTCGCCTTCTTCCCGTACCTGCATCCGTGCGCGGGGACGGCAGCGGCCGTTGGTACGGTCGTCCCCGTTCTCGTCACCGGCCGCAAGGCCCGGAGCGGGTCCGTGGGGCGTTCGCTTCCAGCCCGCCGGCCGAGCCCGTGTCGTTCTCCCGGCAGTGGGCGGGGCTGAGGGGGGAGGCGGTCGGCCGCCGTCGCACAGTGCCGACATGGTCCGGCCGGTTTCCGCGGTACCGCCGGCCTGTCCACGTGCGGGAGCGCCCCGGAGGCGAGGGCCTCGCGGGCAGGTCGTGGGAGGGCCGAGGCCCGGGTGCGCGCGGAGCGACACGCGGGGCGTTCGATGAGCACTTAAGATGGCGTAACGGGTCTTTCCGGGCGGAGGTCCGCGCAGGTGTTCCTCCTCTGCGCCGTGGTCGTCCGCGGGGTGGTATCCGGTGCCGGAGACCCCGGCCCGATTGCGGCGGGCCGGGGTCTCCATGTTCTGCGGGTGCTGCTGTCGGCTACTTGCCGCCGCCGTGGTGGTGGCGCTCTTCGACTACGCGGAAGCTGCCGATGACGCCGTCGTGGACGAAGACGCCCCCGTGGTCGTGGTGGTGGTGCTGGTGGGGGTGGACACCGTTGGCGGTGCTCCAGGGGCCAACGGTGGCGATGGGCGCGCCGTTGTCGCAGGTGGCACCGCGGAAGACCTCGACGGTCTTGCGGCTGTCGTTGCGGATGTTGAAGGTCTTGGAGCCCAGGCCGCTCACCACGGTGATGCAGCCCCGGGCGTGGGCGGAGTAGGTCCGCTCGTTGAAGTCGATCCTTCCCTCGTGGTGGTCGCGATCGCGCTCGCCCTCGCCCTCGCGGCCTTCTCCTTCGTTGCCCTTCGACCGTCCGTTGTCGCCGCCCATGGGGGCGACGGCGGGAGCCACCTGCTCGACTGCGGGGGCGGCCTCGGGGGCCGCGGCGGCCGAGGCGTAGGTGACGCCGGTGGCGACGAGGGCCGCGGCGGCCGCGATGGCGGCGGTCATGGCGATGTTACGCGTGGTCATGTCATTCCCTATCTCTGAGACGTCGGCTGAGTAGCCGGTTCCGGTAGGAACGATCTGATAATCCCCTTATCTGTCATATCGGGCACTGGGGAAGGTGGTGGCAGGGGGGCCGTCTGGACGCATGCAGGGCGTCGCCCGGCGCCCGGAGCGCGTTCGGGCCGCCCTCAAGTTGGCTTGTTCCGTGGCCACTTGAGGCAACGTTTGGACTGTCCGGGCGATTGGTGGATCACCCTCACCTTGTCGGCCCGGACGGCGGAGCTGCCGTACGGAACAGGCACACCCGTCTGCCGTGAATGTCTGTCAGCCACGGCCCGGCGGCGCGCACCCCGAATGGGCGTCCAGCACTCTCGTACGCGAGCGAAGAGGTGAGCCCCCGGGCCGGACCGGCTGACGGCCTCGTGTTCGGTCCCGACCGCGTCACCGGCACGCGCGCCATGGCCGAAGCGGACCCGCCGCCGGCCCCGCGCGGTGCCCGGCCGTCCCCGGGCATGGGGTCACGGACGCGTGCCGAGGTCATCGAGTACCTCGGTGCGAAGGTGGGCGGAGATCATCGACAGTACGGAGACTGACCTGTCGGACCGGTGTTCGAGGCCGGCTCCTGGACAGGGTTCCCGGACACCCTCGTCCGGCTCGGGGACAGTCGTACCCGCCTGGAGGACCTCGCGATGACCCACGTGGTGTCCACACGCGCCCAAGAGGTGGTGACCGCACCTTCCGAGCCGGAGGCTCTCACAGCGCTACTCGACCACGACGATTCCGCCGTCATCACCATGGACGTCCAGACGCCTGATGTGGGTGGCGGCGAAACCGCCGCCCCCGGCTGCTCCGCCGGCGCCGTCGGCCACATCGGAAAACCCCTCGGCCCCCGGGTCCCGCGCGCGGGCAGCCGTGTTCACCGGCGTCTTCCCGGAACGACGACTCACCACATGGCGGTAGCGGCCTCGCGGCCAGACAGCCGCCGCTGATCAGGGCCGACGCCGCTGATGGCCGCCCGCGACGGGAGCGCGGGCGCCTCGGGAGTCAGGAGTACGGGTAGAAGCCCGACCCCGTCTTGCGGCCGAGGCGCCCCGCGTCCACCATCCGCTGGAGCAGCGGGGGAGCGGCGTACAGGGGCTCCTTGAACTCCGCGTACATCGAGTCGGCGACCGAGGCCACGGTGTCCAGGCCGATCAGGTCGGAGAGCTTCAGCGGCCCCATCGGGTGGGCGCAGCCCATTTCCATGCCGTTGTCGATGTCCTCGCGGCTGGCGATGCCCGACTCGAACATCCGGATGGCCGAGAGGAGATACGGAATGAGGAGAGCGTTCACGACAAAGCCGGAGCGGTCCTGGGCGCGGATGGCGTGCTTGCCGAGCAACTGCCCGACCACGGCCTCGGAGCGCCTGACCGTCTCGTCGGACGTCGTCAGCGCCGGGATCAACTCGACCAGCTTCTGCACGGGGGCCGGGTTGAAGAAGTGGATACCGATCACCTGATCGGGCCGCGAGGTCGCGACGGCCAGCTTCACCAGGGGAATGGAGGAGGTGTTGGAGGCGAGGATCGCGTCGGGCCGGGTGACCACCTGGTCGAGTACCTGGAAGATCTCGGTCTTGACCTGCTCGTTCTCCACTACGGCCTCGATGACGAGATCACGGTCGGCGAACTCCCCGAGATCCGTGGTGAAGCTCAGGCGCTCCAGGGCCGCGTCGCGCTCCTCCTCGGTGATCTTGCCGCGCTCGGCGGCCTTCGAGAGGGAGTTGTGGAGCCGGGTCCGGCCGATCTCCAGGGCCTCGCCCGTGGTCTCGGCGACCTTCACCTCCAGGCCGCTGCGGGCGCACACCTCCGCGATACCCGCGCCCATCTGGCCACAGCCCACCACTCCGACGCGTGCAATGTCGGCCATTGAGTCCGTCACCTCGTGCCTTTCGCTGTTTCCGTGCGGGAATCCCGTATGGTTCCGGCGCCCGCCTCGACTCCACGACGTTACTCCGGGCACGGGGGAGGAGCCGCCCAGGGGTGGGCACGCTGTGCGGATACAGCGACCGGCATCGAGGACGTATCACCAGAGCGCGGAGCGGAATATGGGATATATCGGCCGTATGGGGAGTGTTGGCAGGAGGAAGGTGCTGATGGCGGGGGTGGGTGCCCTGGCCGGGCTGGCGACCGCCGGTGACGCGGCGGCCCTCCCCGGGAGTGGCCGGGGTGCCGGGCGCAGGGAGTTCCGCGGGATGTGGCTCGCCACGGTCGCCAACCGCGACTGGCCGTCGAAGCCCGGCCTCACGGCCGCCCGGCAGCGCACGGAACTCCTCGCCCGCCTCGACACGGCCGTCGCCCGCCGGCTGAACGCGGTCGTCTTCCAGGTACGGCCGTCGGCGGACGCGCTGTGGCCCTCCCCGCACGAGCCCTGGTCGCGGTATCTCACCGGCGTCCAGGGCCAGGACCCCGGCTGGGACCCGCTCGGCACGGCCGTGACGGAGGCCCACCGCCGGGGTCTCGCGCTGCACGCCTGGTTCAACCCGTACCGCGTCGCCGCCCACACCGACCCCTCCCGGCTCGCCGAGGGGCATCCGGCCAGGGAGAACCCGCACTGGGTGCTCCCGTACAACGGGAAGCTGTACTACAACCCCGGCCTGCCGGAGGTCCGTGCCTTCGTCCGGACGGCGATGCTCGACGCCGTGCGCCGCTACGACATCGACGGCGTCCACTTCGACGACTACTTCTACCCCTATCCCGCGGCCGGACAGACCTTCGACGACGCCGACGCCTACGCGCGCCACGGCGCGGGCTTTTCCGACCGGGCGTCCTGGCGGCGCGACAACATCGACAAGCTCGTCCGCGAGATGTCGGAGGGAATCAGGGAGACGAGGGAGGACGCCGTCTTCGGCATCAGCCCCTTCGCGGTCTGGCGCAACGCCTCGACCGACCCGCTCGGCTCCGACACCCGCGCGGGTGTGCAGACGTACGACGATCTCCACGCCGACACCCGCGCCTGGGTCACCAAGGGCTGGATCGACTACATCGTCCCGCAGATCTACTGGAACATCGGCTTCGCCGCCGCCGACTACGCCAAGCTGCTGCCCTGGTGGAACGATCTCGTACGCGGTACGGGCGTCGATCTCTACATCGGTGAGGCCCTGTACAAGGCGGGCGACCCCGCCCAGGCCGCGCCCTGGCAGGACCCGGCGGAGCTCTCCCGCCATCTGACGCTGGCCCGTGGCTACGGCGGAGTCCGCGGCCACTGCTTCTTCTCCGCCGGGGAGGTCGCCACGGACCGCATCGGCGCGATGGCGCGGGTGGTGGCCGATCACTACCGCGAGACGGCCCTGCCGCCCGCGTGAGATCCGCGCAGGCCCCCGGCCCGGCCGGAGCGTCGCCCGGCCGGGCGCTGACCCGGAGCGGAATCAGGCGCGTTCGTGCGGCCTGACGACGGTGTCGGGACCCGGGGACACCAGCGCCTCGTGCCCGTCGTCGAAACGGACGCGGTAGGGCGGATCGCCCTTCTGCCCCAGCACCTCGACGACCTCGGCGGTCCGGTCGTGCTGCCCCACGGTCCTGCCGTGCACCAGCAGCTTGTCGCCCACGTTCGCATGCATCGGGAGTGACCTCCTCGAAGCCGGTTTCCGTTCTTCCGAGTCTACGACCGCGAGGCCCTTCGGGCCCGCGCCGCGTCCTCGCACCGCCCTCACGCCCCGCACACACCCGCTCTCACGCCCTCGCCCGCTGCGTCACGGCGATGCACACCAGTACCCCCACCGCGGCCACCGGCGCCGCCGGGGACAGCCGCTCCCCGAGCAGCCCCACCGACCACACCAGCGTCAGCAGCGGCTGCGCGAGCTGCAGCTGGCTCGCCCGGGCGATCCCGATCTCCGCCATGCCCCGGTACCACACGTACAGCCCGAAGAACGTCGACACCCCGGCCACCCACACCAGCCCCACCACGCCCTGCCCGGTCAGCCGCACCGGCTCGTACGAGAGGCCCGCCGCCGCCCCCGCCACCGCCAACGGCAGACACAGCACCAGCGCCCAGCCGATCACCTGCCACCCCGGCATCACCGAGGCCAGCCGCCCGCCCTCGGTGTACCCCGCCGCGCACACCAGGAGCGCGCCGAAGAGATACAGATCCGCCCTGTGGAGCCCGCCGCCGCTCTGCGACACGGTGAACCCGATCACCACCGCCGCCCCGGCGAGCGCGGCCAGCCAGAACGTACGCGAGGGCCTGCGGCCGGTGCGTACCGCCGCGAAGACTGCGGTCGTCAGGGGCAGCAGCCCCACCACCACCGCCGCGTGGGACGTCGTGGAGGTCTGGAGCGCCAGTGTCGTCAGCAGCGGGAACCCGACGACCACACCACCGCCGACGACCGCGAGGGAGCCCCAGTGGCGGCGCTCCGGCGGCCGCACCCGCAGGGCCAGCAGAAACCCGCCGGCGATCAGTGCGGCCAGCACACTCCGCAGCGCCACGAGCGACCAGGGCCCGAAGGACTCCAGCCCCCAGACCGTGGACGGGAAGGTCAGCGAGAAGGCGACCACACCCAGTGCGGCGAGCAGGGTTCCGCGACCGGACGCGGCTGCGGTGACCGCTATCGGGGAGGAGTGAGTAGCGCTATCCTGTACTGTCATGCAAGAGCGTAGCAGTGTGCAGGATTTGGCCGAAGCCCTGAAAAGTGAGCTTCACCGCTACTCGCCAGGAGGAAAGCTGCCGTCGAGCCGTGCGCTCGTCGAGCGCTACCGCGTCTCCCCGGTGACCGTCTCCCGCGCGCTCGCCCGCCTCACCGCCGAAGGGCTCGTCGTCACCCGCCCCGGCGCCGGCGCCTTCCGCGCCCGGCCCCGCCCCGGGACCCCGTCCGCCGGTGACACCTCCTGGCAGGAGGTCACCCTCAGCGCGTCCGTCGCGGGCGAACTCGTACCCCGCGGCGTCGACGCCTCCGGCGTGCTCGCCACCCTCGCCGCGCCCCCGCCGGGTGTCGTCGAGTTCAACGGCGGCTATCTGCACCCGTCCCTCCAGCCCGAGCGCGCGATGGCCGGCGCCCTGGCCCGGGCGGGCCGCCGCCCCGGCGCCTGGGGGCGCCCGCCCGCCGAGGGCCTGCCCGAACTGCGCGAGTGGTTCGCCCGCGGCCTCGGCGGCCACGTCACCTCCGCCGACGTGCTGATCACCGCCGGCGGCCAGTCCGCCCTGACCACCGCCCTGCGCGCGCTCGCCCCGCCCGGCGCGCCCGTCCTCGTCGAGTCGCCCACCTACCCCGGCATGCTCGCCATCGCCCGTGCGGCGGGACTGCGGCCCGTCCCCGTCCCCGTGGACTCCCGGGGAGTGCGCACGGAACTGCTCGCCGACGCCTTCCGGGCCACCGGCGCCCGGGTCTTCATCTGCCAGCCGCTCTTCCAGAACCCGACCGGAGCCGTCCTCGCCCCCGGCCGCCGCGCCGAGGTCCTGCGGATCGCCCGGGCCGCCGGCGCCTTCGTCGTCGAGGACGACTTCGCACGGCGGCTCGTGCACGCGGACGCGGGGCCGCTGCCCGGCACACTCGCCGCCGACGACCACGACGGTGTCGTCGTCCATGTCGCCTCGCTGACCAAGGTCACCTCGCCCAGCCTGCGGGTGGGCATGCTCGCGGCACGCGGACCCGTACTGGAGCGGCTGCGCGCCATCCACGTCGTCGACAGCTTCTTCGTCGCCCGCCCGCTCCAGGAAGCCGCTCTGGAACTCGTCGGCGCACCCGCCTGGAACCGCCATCTCCGCACGGTGGCCGCCGCGTTGAAGGACCGCAGGGACGCCCTGGCGGGGGCGCTGCTGGGCGGGCTGCCGGAGCTGTCCCTGCCGTACGTCCCGTCCGGCGGCCACCATCTGTGGCTGCGCCTGCCCGACGGCGCGGACGAGAGCGCCCTGCTCTCCGCCGCCCTGCGCGCGGGCGTGGCGCTCGCCCCGGGCCGGCCGTACTTCTCCGCCGAGCCCCCTGCCGGACATGTCCGGCTCAGCTTCGCCGGAGTGGCGGGTATCACCGAGATCGCCGAGGGCGTACGCCGGTTGCGCACGGCCTGTGACGAGGTGCTGGTCCGGGAGGGGTCCGGCCCCGGGCCGGGGCGGTCCGTGGTGTGACCATCCGGGGCGGCGGCACGCGGTCCCGCCCAGGGTGGGCGATCTGTCCCTTGACCCGCGCGGCTCCCGCCGCTCACCATCGCGCCATGAGTGTTCGGATCACGCTGGTGGCTGCCGCTCGCAGCGCCTCACTGCTCGCCGAGCGCTTCGACGACGACCGGTCGCTCGATCAGGCCGGATGGTACGAGGTGCAGCTCGCCGCCCATGCCCTCGTACCGCTCAACGCCGCCGAACTGCGGTACTGCTCGCCGACCGTCCGCAGCCGCGCGACCGCCCAGGCGCTCGGGTTCGCCCCGATGGCACAACCCGACCTGCGCGACTGCGACATGGGCCGCTGGCGCGGCTCCACCCTCGCGGAGGTCACCGCACGGGAGCCGGCCGCGGTCGACGTCTGGCTCGCCGACCCGTGCTCGGCGCCGCACGGAGGCGAGTCCCTCCTCGCGTTCATCGGGCGCATAGGGGGCTGGCTCGACACCCGGCCCACGCAGGACGGCGGCTCCGTCGTCGCCGTCGCCGAACCCGCGGTCGTACGGGCGGCGTTGGTGTACGCGCTCCAGGCGCCGCCGACGTCGTACTGGAACGTGGACGTCCGCCCCTTGTCGACCGTGGTCCTCAGCGGCAGGTCGGGCTACTGGAATCTGTGCCTCCAGACGGCCGCGTAGTCCGGGGCGGCTGATCCGGGGCCGTGCGCGCCGGGTGGTCCGGGGGCGGGTTGCGCGGGGTGGTCCGGGGCCGCGCGATGACGGGCGATGAGCCGGGCCGTCGGCGGGGAGCCGCCGTCACTCCGGGCCGGCGGACCTCCTGGCCCGGCGGTGGGCGGCGACCCGTTCGCGGGTGGCGCACCGCCGTGAACAGTAGCGGCGCACCGGCCCGCTGCCCTGGGTGAGGAAGACGTTCCGGCAGGAGGGCGAGGAGCAGACCCCGCCGGGCGGACGCTGCCGGTCCCAGACGAGGACGGTCAGCGCCAGACACGACGAGGCGAGGAACCACTCACCCCACGGCGCGTCGTCGTCGCCGTCGAGATGCGGGTGCCAGGGCGAGGCTCCCCGGTGGGAACTGAGCCGCAGCCGTCCGGTGCTCCGAGGCAGCAGTCCGTTGAGCCGCTCGGCCGCTTCGTCGACGCTCCGGGCCGCGAACACCTCGCGCAGCTGACCGGCCGCCGTACGCATCTCGGCGACATCCCGGTGCGACACGCGGAGGCGTCCGGTCTCGCCGTGCGCGCGGAGCACCGCGGCGATGGCGTCCGGGTCCGGATCCCCGCCGGTCAGGGCGTTGACGAGGGCCGCCGTCCGCAGGGCGACGGCCTGCACCGAGTGCCGGGCCGACCAGCGGCCGTCCGCCGCGCCGTGCGCCGCCCCGCCGGCGGTGCCGGGTTCCCCGCCGTTCACCGGGCCGTCCGCCCTGTCGTCCGCCGGGCCGTTTGCCCTGTCGTTTGCTGTCACCACCCCCCGAAGGTAACGCATCTGGTGAAGGTTTGAGTTACCTGCGTAACGTGACCACCATGCACAAGCGTTACGGATGGTGGAGTTACGCCGTCGGGGCGGCGGCGGCCCGGACCGGCGACGAGATGTCGGGCCCCGCCCTGATGCTCGCCGCCCTCGCCGTCACCGGTTCGGAGGTCGCGGCCTCCTCGCTGCTCGCGGGCATCACGATCGCGGCGGCGGTCGGCGGCCCCCTGTTCGGGGTGCTCCTCGACCGCTCCCCGAACCCCGGCCGACTGCTGGCGGCGGCACTCGCCGGATACGGCACGGCCCTGCTCGTGATCCTGCTCGCCCTGGGCCGGCTCCCGATCGCCCCCACGGTCGCCATCGCGGTCCTCGCGGGCCTGCTGGGTCCCGCCCTGGCCGGCGGCTGGACCTCTCAGCTTCCGAGGGTCGTCCCGCCCCCGGCCCTCCCGCGCGCGAACGCCTTCGACGCGATGACGTACAACGCCGCCGGTCTGCTCGGCCCCGCCCTGGCCGGCACCGCCGCCCATCTCGCGGGCGCGGCGGCGGGGGTGGTCATGTCGGCCGTACTGATCGGGCTCGCCCTGCCGGCGGCGCTGACGCTGCCGGGGGCTGCCGGAGGCGGGGGCCGCGTGGTGCGCGCCGTCCCCGGGACCGGCCCCGGCGCATCGGGCCGGACCGGTCGCGGGGCGATTCCCGGGGTGTCGGCGGCGGACCCCCGCGCGTCCGGTGCCCGCCCGGCCCGGCCCGTACCGGCCTCCGGAGCCCCGGGCCGGGCCGTTCCCCTCGCGGTCGACGCCGAAGCCACGGACCCGCTTGCCGGAGCCACGCCGGCCTCCTCCGAGGCCACGCCGGCTCCCGCCGGAGGCGCGGAACGTCCCGGGGCGTGCGGGCCGGAGCCGGCAGTGACGTCCGGGCCGGAGCCGCTCCCCGCGTCCGGCGCCTCCGTCCCCGCCGATCTCGCCGCCGGATTCCGGGCGATCGCGGGAATACGGCCCCTCGCCCGGGCGACGGCGGCCTCGGCCGTCTCCTGCGCGGGCCAGGGCATGCTCGTCGCCTGCGCCCCCCTGCTGGGTGAGCGGGCCCTCGGCGGCGCGGACCGGGGCACGGTCCTGCTCTCGGGCATCGCCCTGACCGCGCTCGGGGCGAACGCGGTGCTCGCCCGCCGCCCCCGACTCCTGAGCCCGGACACCGTCGTCGCCGGGAGCACCGTCGTCCTCGCCGTGGCTCTCGCTCTCGCGGCGACGGCCCGGCCCGTTCCCCTGGCCGTCGCCGTCGTCCTCGTCGGGGTGGGTGAGGGCCCGCAGCTCACCGCGCTGTTCGCGATCCGCCACCGGGAGGCACCCGAGCGGCTGCGCGGCCAGATCTTCACCACCGGCGCGAGCCTCAAGATCACGGGTTTCGCGCTCGGCGCGGCCGTCGCGGGCCCGCTGGCGGCCCGCTCCCTGCCGGGCGCCCTGCTGGCTGCCGCGGCCGTCCAACTCCTCGCGGCACTCTGCTGCGTCCTGTGGCCCACCGGACCGCGACCCCCGGGAGCCCGCAGGGGCTGACGTGCGCAAGGACCCGGCATGCGGCGGTGGACGCACGGCTCCGGTGCCACGGGCGGCTGTTCGCGCGGGGCCGCTGCCTTCTCCGCGTACGCCCGGATCCCCGGGCATCACCGGTCGCGGCTGGGGGCTGCGCGCGGTCGCCCGGCACCGCTCGCCTGTTTGGCGGACAGGCGGACAGGCGGACAGGCGGACAGGCGGACAGGCGGACAGGCGGACAGGCGGGCACGGCCGGCGGCCGCCGGGCACCCGGCCCTCCCGCCGCAGGCCGTCGTCGACCTGCTCGCCGACGACGACCGGGACGTGTGGTGGAAGCGGCTGCCGCCGACCCGTCCCTGCCACCGGCGGTGATGGCGGAGCTGGTGCCCGAGCCGAGCAGGGCGTAGATCCGGCGCGGCCCCGTCCGGCCGGGCGCGCTCAGCCACGGCACGTGAGACCGAGTCTTTGAGCCTGCGGATGAGCGCGTGACTCGGCGGGGCTGAGCGGTTCACCCTGGGAGCACCCGGTGACCGGCGCCGATGAGACGTCGAAGCCGCACCGGTCTTCTGCCGTGCCCGTTCTGTGACAGGACCGGCACAGGCCCGCGGCCCGCACGCCACTAGCGTCGGATCCATGATCGTATGGCTCAACGGCACCCACGGTGCAGGCAAGACGACGACCAGCGCACTTCTGCAGCCGCTCCTCCCGGATTCACGGGTGTTCGACGCCGAGAAGGTCGGCGAGACGCTCATGGACATCACGCCCGGACTGCCGGGAACGGACAACTTCCAGCACTGGCCGCCGTGGCGGCCGCTGGTCGTGGAGACCGCCCGCCGCGTACTCGACTACACCGGCGGCACCCTGGTGATGCCCATGACCGTCCTGGTCGAGGAGTACTGGCGCGAGATCAGCTCGGGCCTCGCCCGGCATGGCATTCCGGTACGGCACTTCGTCCTCCACGCCGACCAGGACAGCCTCCGCGGGCGGATCGCGGGCGACACCGTTCTCGGCCCCAACTCTCCGTTCCGTCTCAAGTACCTTGAGCCCTACGCCGAGGCGGCCCGCACCTGGCTGCACGGCGAGGCCGAGGTCGTCGACACCACGCACCTCACGCCCGCCCAGGCCGCCCAGCGGATCGCGGAGGCCGTCAAGGGCTGAGGCTCGATCCGCCCGCCGCGCGCTACCCGGCATGCAGGCGGGTGGGCGGCGTGCGCCATCCGGCCGCGGCCGCCGCCCGCTCTGCCGCGGCGAACGTCACCAGGTCCCTGTCCTTGATCAGACGGCCGCGCCTCACGTCGATCGGCACCGCTGTCCCGGGCGGCAGCGCCGGGAAGTCCGGGGTGTCGTCAGGGCTCCGCGTCAGGACCGGGCGAGGACGCAGAACTCGTGGCCCTCCGGGTCGGTCAGGCACGTCCACGGGACGTCGCCCTGGCCGAGGTCGAGGTCCGTGGCGCCGAGGGCCCGCAGCCGGGCCACCTCCGCTGCTTTGTCGTCACCGGGGTCCGGCACCAGGTCGAGATGGACGCGGTCCGGCACGGTCTTCACGCCGGTGCGGAGGAATTCGAGATACGGGCCGACTCCCTTGGCGGAGCGCCACACCGCGTGATCGTCGGTCACCTCGTGCAGGGTCCAGTCCATCGCCTCGTCCCAGAACCGGGCCATGGCCCGCGGATCCGCGCAGTCGACCACCATCCGGGCGATCGGCCCGGTGTCCCGGTAGATCTCCCGAGGCTCCAGCACGCAGAACTCGTTGCCTTCCGGGTCGGCGAGGACCGTCCACGGGACGTCGCCCTGGCCCACGTGGGCGGGCGTCGCACCGAGAGCCCGGAGGCGCGCGACCAGCTCCGCCTGATGGGCCGCGGAGGTGGTGGCGAGATCGAGGTGTACACGGTTCTTCGCCGTCGCCTTGGGTTCCGGAACGGCAATGACGTCGACGCAGACGGTGACCGGGTCCAGCCAATCGAAGCCGGCGGGTAGCACGGCGGTCGCGCCGGGTTCCTCGCCGGCAACACGCCAGCCGAGCGCCTCCGCCCAGAACCGGCCGACCGCCGAGTCATCGAGAGCCTTGATGTTCACCAGGACAGGTCGCAGCGCCATGCCGGCGATCCTATGCGCCCGCTCCGCACCGGCATACCCACCGTCGCCCAACCGAGATCACCCCGCTCACCAGCCGCGATACTCGGCTCGCCGGCCAGATCGCTCAGCACCGCCAGGTGAACCGCTCACCCGCCGGGTGACGTGCCACGTCACCGGCACACCGGCGCGCGCCCGGGATGATTGCATAAAAGTGCGGCGAAGCGTATAGTCATGCCATCGATGAGGAGGATTTCGATGGCGGTACGGGCAGCAGTGGCAGGCGCGAGCGGATACGCGGGCGGAGAGCTTCTCCGTCTGCTCCTCGTGCACCCCGGCGTGGAGATCGGCGCGCTCACGGGCAACACCAACGCGGGACAGACGCTCGGCAGCCTCCAGCCGCACCTGGTGCCGCTCGCGGGCCGAGTGCTCCAGCCGACCACGGCGGAGGTCCTCGCCGGGCACGACGTCGTCTTTCTCGCGCTCCCGCACGGGCAGTCCGCGGCCGTCGCCGAGCAGCTCGGGGACGGCGTCCTCGTCGTCGACATGGGTGCCGACTTCCGCCTCACGGACGCCGCGGACTGGGAGAAGTTCTACGGCTCCCCGCACGCCGGGACCTGGCCCTACGGGCTCCCCGAGCTGCCCGGCGCCCGCGCGGCGCTCGCGGGGGCGCGGCGCATCGCCGTACCCGGCTGCTACCCCACCGCCGTATCGCTCGCGCTCTTCCCGGCGTACGCGGCGGGGCTCGTCGAGCCCGAGGCCGTGATCACCGCCGCGTCCGGCACCTCCGGCGCGGGCAAGGCGCCCAAGCCGCATCTGCTCGGGTCCGAGGTGATGGGCTCCATGAGCCCGTACGGAGTCGGCGGCACCCACCGCCACACCCCCGAGATGATCCAGAATCTGAGCGCGGCGGCGGGGGAGCCCGTCACCGTCTCCTTCACTCCCACCCTCGCGCCCATGTCCCGCGGCATCCTCGCCACCTGTTCCGCCCGGGCGAGGCGGGGCACCACCGCGCAGGACGTCCGGGCCGCGTACGAGAAGGCGTTCGCGGACGAGCCGTTCGTCCACCTCCTGCCGGAGGGACAGTGGCCCGCCACCGCCTCCGTCCACGGATCGAACGCCGCCCAGATCCAGGTCGCGTACGACGGCACCGCCGACCGGGTCATCGCCATCAGCGCCATCGACAACCTCACCAAGGGCACCGCCGGCGGGGCCCTGCAGAGCATGAACATCGCCCTCGGCCTCCCCGAGGACACCGGACTTTCCACGATCGGCGTGGCCCCGTGAACGCACACGAGACCACCGCGACAAAGGAGAATCAGTGAGCGTCACCGCAGCGAAGGGATTCACGGCCGCGGGCATCGCCGCCGGAATCAAGGAGAACGGCAACCCGGACCTGGCCCTCGTGGTCAACACCGGTCCGCGCCGCGCCGCCGCGGGCGTCTTCACCTCCAACCGTGTCAAGGCCGCCCCCGTCCTGTGGTCCGAGCAGGTCCTCAAGGGAGGCGCGGTCACCGCCGTCGTCCTCAACTCCGGCGGGGCCAACGCCTGCACCGGCCCCCGGGGCTTCCAGGACACCCACGCCACCGCCGAGAAGGCCGCCGAGGTCCTCCCGGGCCACAGCGCGGGCGAGATCGCCGTCGCCTCCACCGGGCTGATCGGGCTGACGCTCCCGATGGACAAGTTGCTCCCCGGCCTGGAGAAGGCCGCGGGGGAGCTGTCCGAGCACGGCGGCGAGAAGGCCGCCATCGCCATCAAGACCACCGACTCCGTGCACAAGACCGCCGTGCACCGGGGCGACGGCTGGACCGTCGGCGGGATGGCCAAGGGCGCGGGCATGCTCGCACCCGGCCTCGCCACCATGCTCGTCGTCCTCACCACCGACGCCGACGCCGACGGACCCACCCTCGACCGGGCCCTGCGCGACGCCACCCGGGTCACCTTCGACCGGGTCGACTCCGACGGCTGCATGTCCACCAACGACACCGTGCTGCTGCTCGCCTCGGGAGCGGCCGGCACCACCCCGGCGTACGACGACTTCGCCGCCGGGGTCCGGGCCGTCTGCGACGACCTCGCCCGGCAGCTCATCGGGGACGCCGAGGGCGCCTCCAAGGACATCCGGATCGAGGTCGTGGGCGCCGCGACGGAGGCCGACGCCGTTGAGGTGGGGCGCTCCATCGCCCGTAACAACCTCCTCAAGTGCGCCCTCCACGGCGAGGACCCCAACTGGGGCCGCGTGCTCTCGGCGATCGGCACGACCGGTGCCGTCTTCGAGCCCGACCAGCTGAATGTCGCCATCAACGGCGTCTGGGTCTGCAAGAACGGCTCCGTCGGCGAGGACCGGAACCTCGTCGACATGCGCTTCCGCGAGGTGAAGATCACCGCCGACCTCGCCGCCGGGACCGAGTCCGCCGTCATCTGGACCAACGACCTCACCGCGGACTACGTCCACGAGAACAGCGCGTACAGCTCATGACCGACACCAAGGGCGCGACCCGGAAGCACACCGCTCTGCCCAAGGCCCGGATCCTCATCGAGGCCCTGCCCTGGCTCACCCGGCACAACGGCCGGATCGTCGTCGTCAAGTTCGGCGGCAACGCCATGATCGACGAGGACCTCAAGGCCGCGTTCGCCCAGGACGTCGTCTTCCTGCGGCACGCCGGCCTCAAGCCGGTCGTCGTCCACGGCGGCGGCCCCCAGATCAGCGCGCAGCTCGACCTGCACGGCCTGGAGAGCGAGTTCAAGGCGGGGCTGCGGGTCACCACACCCGAGGCGATGGACGTCGTACGGATGGTGCTGGCCGGACAGGTGCAGCGCGAGCTGGTCGGGCTGCTGAACCAGCACGGCCCGCTCGCCGTCGGCCTCACCGGTGAGGACGGCCACACCATCGCCGCCACCCAGCACCGGCCGACCATCGACGGCGAGCGCGTCGACATCGGCCGGGTCGGCGAGATCAGCGCGATCGACACGGGTGTCATCGAGGCCCTCCTGGAGGACGGGCGCATTCCCGTCGTCTCCTCGATCGCCCGCGCCGAGGACGACGGACACATCTACAACGTCAACGCGGACACGGCCGCCGCCGCGCTCGCCGCGGCCCTGGGCGCGGAGACCCTGATGGTCCTCACCGACGTCGAGGGCCTGTACGAGGACTGGCCGAACAGCGACGAGGTGATCAGCAGGCTCACCGCGACCCAGCTGGAGAAGCTGCTGCCCGATCTCTCCAGCGGCATGGTGCCCAAGATGGAGGGCTGTCTGTACGCCGTACGCAACGGTGTGAACACCGCCCGGGTCATCGACGGACGGGTGCCGCACTCCATTCTGCTGGAGATCTTCACCGACGACGGCGTCGGCACGATGGTCGTGCCCGACGGCCGGGCAGAACCCGAAGGGACTCAGGGGGAATGATGGGCAATCAGGAACTCGTCCGGCGCTGGCAGGACGTGATGACCGACAACTACGGCACCCCCGGGCTCTCGCTGGTGCGCGGGGAAGGCGCCACGG
This sequence comes from Streptomyces sp. NPDC004609, assembly GCF_042873655.1. Taxonomy (NCBI): domain Bacteria; kingdom Bacillati; phylum Actinomycetota; class Actinomycetes; order Kitasatosporales; family Streptomycetaceae; genus Streptomyces; species Streptomyces sp. NPDC004609. Next base: position 83,208 of record NZ_JBIALS010000019.1, read on the forward strand.
TCTGGGACGCCGACGGCACCGCCTACACCGACTTCGTCGGCGGTATCGCGGTCAACTCGCTCGGCCACGCCCACCCGGCCGTCGTCGAGGCCGTCTCCCGCCAGATCGCGTCCCTCGGTCATGTCTCCAACCTCTACATCGCCGAGACACCCGTCGCGCTCGCCGAGCGGCTGATCCAGCTCGCGGGCCGCCCCGGCCGGGTCTTCTTCTGCAACTCCGGCGCGGAGGCCAATGAAGCCGCCTTCAAGATCGGGCGGCTGACGGGCCGCCGGCACATGGTGGCCACGCAGGGCGGCTTCCACGGCCGGACCATGGGCGCTCTGGCGCTCACCGGCCAGCCGGGCAAGCAGGAACCATTCCTCCCGCTGCCGGGCGATGTCACCCATGTGCCCTACGGAGACGCCGAGGCGCTGCGCGCGGCCGTCACCGAGGAGACCGCGTTCGTCGTCATCGAGCCCGTCCAGGGCGAGAACGGTGTGGTCGTACCGCCCAAGGGGTATCTGACGGCCGCACGGGAGATCACCCGCGCCACCGGCACCCTGCTGGTCCTCGACGAGGTCCAGACCGGCATCGGTCGCACCGGCCACTGGTTCGCGGCCCAGGCCGAGGGCGTCGAGGCCGATGTCATCACCCTCGCCAAGGCGCTCGGCGGTGGGCTGCCGCTCGGCGCGACCCTGGTCTTCGGCGAGGCGGCCGGGCTGCTGAAGCCCGGGCAGCACGGCACCACCTTCGGTGGCAACCCCGTCTCGTGCGCCGCCGGACTCGCCGTTCTGGACACGCTGGCGGCCGGCGGAACCCTCGACGAGGTCAAGCGGCTCGGGGAGAAGATCCGCGACGGCGTCGAGTCCCTGGGGCACCCGCTCGTCTCCCATGTCCGTGGTGCGGGCCTGTTGCTGGGTATCGTGCTCAACGAGCCCCTCGCGCCCCAGGTGCAGCAGGCGGCTCAGAGCGCCGGGTTCCTGGTGAACGTCCCGGCTCCCGATGTCGTACGGCTGATGCCGCCGCTGATCATCGGCGAGGCGGCCGTGGACGCGTTCGTCGCGGCCCTGCCCGGCGTGCTCGACACCGCGGCCGGAGCGGGCGGCACACGCGCCGCCGGCGGTCCGGACGCCGGTGGCACGGACGCCGGTGTGAGGAACACCGGCGGCAGGAACGTCAGCGGTACGAACGGGGAAGGACGAACCGGGGGATGAGACGACGATGACCGAGGCGCAGGAGACCGAGCACGGAGGGCCCGCCGTCCCCCAGACCCGGATGGCCCGCCACCGGCGGATCGTGGACATCCTCAACCGCAAGCCGGTGCGCTCCCAGAGCCAGCTGGCCAGGCTGCTCGCCGACAGCGGGCTGAGCGTCACCCAGGCCACGCTCTCGCGGGACCTCGACGAGCTGGGCGCGGTGAAGATCCGCAACACCGGCGGCGAGCTGATCTACGCGGTGCCCAGCGAGGGAGGCTTCCGGACCCCCCAGGCTCCGCTCGGGGAGTCCGCCAAGGAGGAGCGGATGCGCCGTCTCTCCGGTGAGCTGCTGATCTCCGCGGAGGCGTCCGCCAATCTGGTGGTGCTGCGGACGCCCCCGGGCGCGGCCCAGTTCCTCGCCTCGGCCATCGACCAGGCCGAACTGCACGACATTCTCGGCACCATCGCCGGTGACGACACCCTGCTGCTGATCAGCCGCGACCCCACGGGCGGCCAGGCCCTCGCCGACCATCTGCTGCGGCTGGCACAGAACGACCGCTGAAGCGCGAACGGGGGGGGGGGGGGGGGGGGGGGGGGGGGGGGGGGGGGGGGGGGGGGGGGGGGGGGGGGGGGGGGGGGGCGCCCCCCCCCCCCCCCCCCCCCCCCCCCCCCCCCCCCCCCCCCCCCCCCCCCCCCCCGCCCGTTCCCGTATCAGCCCCTGACAGACCCCGCGCGCCCCGGTCGGTCCGTGCGCGCCGGAAGCGGCCGCGGCAGTGCCGGGAGGCCGTCCGGGCCCACCCGGCGTGCTCCTTCTTCTCGCAGTACGCGCAGTACGCGGCGAACTCCTCGTCCGACGTGCTCCGCGTGCTGGGTGCGCTCACGTTGACGAAACATGCGGAGTGATGCATACTTATGCCATCACCGAATGCACCGTAAGGAGAATCCCGTGACCGAGCGCGTCGTACTCGCCTACTCGGGCGGTCTGGACACCTCCGTCGCCATCGGCTGGATCGCCGAGGAGACGGGCGCCGAGGTCATCGCCGTTGCCGTGGACGTCGGCCAGGGCGGCGAGGACCTGGACGTCATCCGCAAGCGCGCGCTCGCCTGCGGTGCCGTCGAGGCCGAGGTCGCGGACGCGAAGGACGAGTTCGCCGACGAGTACTGCCTCCCGGCGATCAAGGCCAACGCCCTCTACATGGACCGCTATCCGCTGGTCTCCGCCCTCTCCCGGCCCACCATCGTCAAGCACCTGGTGGCCGCCGCCCGCAAGCACAACGCCGGCATCGTCGCCCACGGCTGCACCGGCAAGGGCAACGACCAGGTCCGCTTCGAAGCCGGAATCTCCGCCCTCGGCCCCGACCTGAAGTGCATCGCCCCCGTCCGCGACTACGCGATGACCCGGGACAAGGCGATCGCCTTCTGCGAGGAGAAGCAGCTCCCGATCGCGACCACCAAGAAGTCGCCGTACTCCATCGACCAGAACGTCTTCGGGCGGGCCGTCGAGACCGGCTTCCTGGAGGACATCTGGAACGCGCCGATCGAGGACATCTACGAGTACACCTCCAACCCCGCCGAGCAGCGCGAGGCCGACGAGGTCGTCATCTCCTTCAAGGAGGGCGTGCCCGTCGCCATCGACGGCAAGCCCGTCTCCGTCCTCCAGGCGATCCAGCAGCTCAACGAGCGCGCGGGCGGTCAGGGCATCGGCCGGATCGACATGGTCGAGGACCGGCTCGTCGGCATCAAGTCCCGTGAGGTGTACGAGGCCCCGGGCGCGATCGCGCTGATCACCGCCCACCAGGAGCTGGAGAACGTCACGGTCGAGCGCGAGCTGGCCCGCTACAAGCGGCAGGTCGAGCAGCGCTGGGGCGAGATGGTCTACGACGGCCTGTGGTTCTCCCCGCTCAAGCGCGCTCTCGACGGCTTCATCAACGAGGCCAACCAGCATGTCAGCGGCGACATCCGGATGACCCTGCACGGCGGCCGCGCCGTCGTCACCGGCCGGAAGTCCGACGAGTCGCTGTACGACTTCAACCTGGCGACGTACGACTCCGGCGACACCTTCGACCAGTCGAAGGCGCAGGGCTTCATCGAGATCTTCGGTCTCTCGTCGAAGATCGCGGCGAAGCGCGACCTCGCCGGCTGAGCCGGCCCGCTTCCGGCGGAGCCCGGACGCGCCCGACGGGACCTCACCGGGCCCGTCGACCCGGCCGGGCCGCACCCGGTCCGGCCGGACCGATGCGATACGCGTACGACAGCGGCCTCCCCGTCCCTCCGCGCCGGGGAGGCCGCGGCACATCCACCTCCTGAGGAGTTCGAGCTGTGAGCAGCAACAACGGTGACGTCCGGCTCTGGGGCGGCCGGTTCGCCGACGGTCCGGCCGAGGCGCTGGCGAAACTCTCCGCGTCGGTCCACTTCGACTGGCGGCTCGCGCCGTACGACATCGCCGGATCCCGCGCCCACGCCCGGGTGCTCCACCGGGCGGGCCTGCTCACCGAGGACGAGCTGACCCGGATGCTCGCCGGGCTCGACCGGCTCGAAGCGGTGGTGGCGGACGGTTCCTTCACCGGCACCGTCGCCGACGAGGACGTGCACACCGCGCTGGAGCGGGGTCTGCTGGAGATCCTCGGCCCGGACCTCGGGGGCAAGCTGCGCGCGGGCCGGTCCCGCAACGACCAGGTCGCCACCCTCTTCCGGATGTATCTGCGCGACCACGCCCGGATCATCGGCGGCCTGATCGCCGAGCTCCAGGACGCGCTGGTGGGTCTCGCCGAGGCCCACCCGGACGTCGCCATGCCGGGCCGTACGCATCTCCAGCACGCGCAGCCCGTGCTCTTCGCCCACCATGTCCTCGCGCATGTGCAGTCGCTGTCCCGGGACGCGGAGCGGCTGCGGCAGTGGGACGAGCGCACCGCCGTCTCGCCGTACGGCTCCGGCGCGCTCGCGGGCTCGTCCCTCGGGCTCGACCCGGAGGCGGTCGCGGCCGACCTCGGCTTCGAGCACGGTTCCGCGGGCAACTCGATCGACGGCACGGCCTCGCGCGACTTCGTGGCGGAGTTCGCGTTCATCACCGCGATGACCGGGGTGAACCTCTCCCGCATCGCGGAGGAGGTCATCATCTGGAACACGAAGGAGTTCTCCTTCGTGACCCTCCACGACGCGTTCTCCACCGGCTCGTCGATCATGCCCCAGAAGAAGAACCCGGACATCGCCGAGCTGGCGCGCGGCAAGTCGGGCCGGCTCATCGGCAATCTCACGGGCCTGATGGCCACGCTGAAGGCGCTGCCCCTGGCGTACAACCGCGATCTCCAGGAGGACAAGGAGCCGGTCTTCGACTCCTGCGACACCCTTGAGGTGCTGCTGCCCGCGTTCACCGGGATGATGGCCACGCTCACCGTGAACCGGGAGCGCATGGAGGAGCTGGCCCCGGCGGGCTTCTCGCTGGCGACGGACATCGCGGAGTGGCTGGTCAAGCAGGGTGTGCCGTTCCGGGTGGCGCACGAGGTCGCCGGCGAGTGCGTCAAGGAGTGCGAGGCGCACGGGATCGAGCTGGACCAGCTCACCGACGAGCAGTTCGCCAAGATCTCCGGGCATCTGACCCCGGAGGTCCGTACGGTCCTCAATGTGCCGGGCGCCCTCGCCTCCCGCAACGGGCGCGGCGGGACCGCCCCCTCGGCGGTGGCCGTCCAGCTGGCCGAGGTGAAGGCCGACCTGGCCGTCCAGCACGCCTGGGCCACCGCCAAGCGGTAACGGGTCCACGCGGGTCCTACAGCGCCGCCGCCCACTCCGCGAGCGCGTCGAAGTCCGGCCGGGTCAGCCCGATCCGGGGGTCGACGCGCAGGAGCAGGGCGGCGGAGAGGTGTTCCCGGTCCACGAACTCGCGGTCCGGCTCCGCGATCTCGTCGTCGACCCAGGCGAACGGCCGCCCGGCCGCGTACCGCAGGATGTGCCGCGTCTTCCAGAACGTGCCCCGCGGCGCCGCGCCGCGCACCGCCGGCCAGGCGATGTACGGCAGCTCCGGCAGTCCCAGCGGAGGACCGATCCAGATGTTCGCCTCCGCCTCCCAGGTCGTCGCCCACACCAGCTCGTAGCGGTCGGCGAGCGCCAGCAGCTCCCGGCCGTGCGCCGGATTGAGCCAGACCCGCAGCGGTCTGCGGTCCGTCCAGCCGGCGGGGCGCATGCGGTAGGTCACACAGCCCTGCGGCCTGCGCTCGGGCCGTGCGCCGTACGGATTCAGCGGTCCGTCGACATCGATCAGCAGCAGCGGCTTCATCGGCACATTCTTCCCTTCCCGGGGTTCACTCCGAGGTTTCCGGCGGTCCGCTCCGAGGTCCCTTCCGAGGGCGTTCTCCAGCCGTCGGTGAGCCGGTGCGGTATCTCGTGAGACATTGATGTCTCATATAGGCTATGGTTGTCTCATGTCAGTCGATCGTGAGCAGGTTCTGCGGGCCGCCGGCGCCCTTCTCTCCCGAAAGGCCACCGCGACCATGGACGAGGTCGCCAGGGCCGCGGGTATCGGCCGGGCCACCCTGCACCGGCACTTCGCCGGGCGGGACTCCCTGGTGCGGGCGCTGGAGGACTTCGGGCTCCGCGAGTTCGAGGCGGCGATAGCGGCCGCCCGGCTCGACGAGGGCAGCGCGTCCGACGCCCTGCGCCGGCTCATCGCCGAGTCCGAGCCCTGCGCCGGACTGCTCGCCTTCCTCATCACCGAGAACCAGCTCTTCGAGGGCGCGGAGATCAACGAGGGCTGGGCCAGGATCGACGACAGGGTCTCCGCGCTCGTCCAGCGCGGTCAGGAGCAGGGCGTCTTCCGAATCGACCTGACGGCCGCCTGGATCACCGAGGCCCTGTACGGGCTCATCAGCTCGGGCGCCTGGAGCGTGCAGTCCGGCCGGGTCGCCGCCCAGGACTACCAGTACATGATCGCCGAGCTGCTGCTCGGCGGCGTCACACGACGGAGCGTGGAGAAATGACCGGGACCGCCCAGCTGACGAAGGAGACCGTCCGCGCACCGGGCCGGTGGCTCGCGCTGGCCGCCCTCGTGCTGGCCGTGCTCCTCGTCGCGGTCGACGCCACGGTCCTCGGCCTGGCCACACCCTATCTGAGCGAGGACCTCAAGCCGAGCGGCACCCAGCTGCTGTGGATCGGCGACGTGTACTCGTTCGTCATCGCGGGTCTGCTGATCTCGATGGGCAGCCTCGGTGACCGTATCGGCCGCAAGAAGCTGCTGCTGACGGGTGCGGTCGCGTTCGGCGCGGTCTCCGTGCTCAACGCGTACGCCACCAGCCCCGAGATGATGATCGTCGCACGGGCGCTGCTCGGCGTCGCGGGCGCGACCCTCATGCCGTCCACGCTCGCCCTGATCCGCAACATCTTCCACGACCCCAAGGAGCGCAGCATCGCCGTCGGCATCTGGGGCGCGGCGGCCTCCGCGGGCGCGGCGGTCGGGCCCGTCGTCGGCGGCTTCCTGCTGGAGCACTTCTGGTGGGGCTCGGTCTTCCTGATCAATCTGCCCGTGATGGCGGTCCTCGTCGTCATCGGCATCAAGCTGCTGCCCGAGTCGCGCAACCCGAACCCGGGCCCGTGGGACCTCCTCAGCGTCGGTCTCTCACTGATCGGCATGGTCTCCGTCGTCTACGCGGTCAAGGAGATGGCGGTCCACGGGATCGGCACGGGCTCGTCCGCGGCGGCGGTCGCCGGGATCGGCGCGCTGATCTGGTTCGTACGGCGCCAGCTGACGCTGCCCTCGCCCCTGCTGGACGTACGGCTCTTCCACAACCGGGGCTTCTCCGGCGCGGTGCTCGCGGATCTGCTGACCATTCTCGGACTCTCCGGGCTGGTCTTCTTCCTCTCGCAGTTCCTCCAGCTCGTCCAGGGGCGGTCGCCCCTGGAAGCGGGCCTGATCGAGCTGCCCGCGGCGATCGGCGCGGTGGGCGCGGGTCTGCTGGCCGGGCTGCTCGCCCGGCGGTGGTCCGTGCGCGGCACGGTCTCCTTCGGCCTGCTCGCGGTCGGTGTCGCCCTCGCGGCGTGCACGCTGCTGACCGAGGACACGGGAGTCCTGGCGCTGGGCCTCGCGCTGTTCATCGGCGGTCTCGGCGCGGGGCTCGCCTTCACGGTGACCGCGGACGTCATTCTCTCCAGTGTTCCCAAGGAACAGGCGGGTGCGGCGTCGGCCGTCTCCGAGACGGCGTACGAACTGGGCGCGGCACTCGGGATCGCGCTGCTCGGCTCGATCGTGACGGGCGTCTACCGGGGCTTCACGGTTCCCGAGGACGTTCCCGCGGGTGCGGCGGACGCGGCCCGTGACTCCCTCGGCGGCGCGGCGGAGGCGGCGCACGCGCTGCCCCAGGAACAGGGAGCGGCACTGCTGGCCTCGGCGCGGGACGCCTTCGCGGACGGCTTCCACGTCGCGGGCGCGGTGGGCTCCGCGGTGCTCTTCGCGACGGCGATCGCGGCGTGGTTCCTGCTGCGGGGCCAGCGCCTGGAGTCCTCCCCCGACCACGCCTGACCCCTACCGGACCGCCCACCCCGGCGGGGCCCCGGCCCCGCGCCCTTCCCGCGCGCCCCGGGTCTGTCCTCAATCGCCGGACGGGCTGGGTTGTGCCGGTCGGGGTGGCCGACCTTGCCGGGCGGTGGGTGTTGTGCCGCGAGTCTGTCCCCAATCGCCGGACGGGCTGGTTTCCCGGGCCTCGGGCCTGTCCTCCATCGCCGGATGGGCTTGAGCGGTACTGGGCGGCCATCCGAACCGGCTGAGTGGGTGCTGGGGGAGCGACAATCCAGCCCCTCCGGCGTTTGAGGAGCGGGGTTCGGGGCGGAGCCCCGAGAGGGGGTGGCACCGCTACAGGCTCCTTGTGCCCGGGCCCTCAGGCACTCTCCTGGCGAGGGTGAGCAGCTCCAGCCCCTCCGGCGTTTGAGGAGCCGGGCCCGGGGCGGAGCCCCGGCAAGGCGTCCCCGCCACGGGGCCGCCCGGCCACGGGAAGGCGTCCCCGCCACGGGGGGCCGCCCGGCCACGGGAGCCGGAAACCCCGGAGCCGGAAACCCCGGAGCCGGAAACGGCACCCGGGCGGCCCGGGCCCCAAGACGCCGCGGCCGACCCCGCAAGCTCAGGCCGCCTCCTTCACCTTCGTGGCGTACATGTCGACGTACTCCTGCCCCGACAGCGCCATCACCTCCGCCATCACCGAGTCCGTCACCGCCCGCAGCACGTACCGGTCCCGGTCCATGCCCTCGTACCGCGAGAACTCCAGCGGCTCGCCGAAGCGGATCGTCACCCGTCCCGGCCGCGGCAGACCCGTACCACCCGGCTGGAGCTTGTCCGTGCCGATGACGGCGAACGGCACGACCGGCGCCCCGGTCATCAGGGTGAGCCGGGCGATACCGGTCCGCCCGCGGTACAGCCGCCCGTCGGGGGAGCGCGTGCCCTCGGGGTAGATGCCGAAGATCCGCCCCTCCTCCAGCACCCGCCGGCCCGTCATCAGCGCGGCCACCCCGCCGTTGGCGCCGTCGCGGTCCACCGGGATCATGCCGACACCCGTGAAGAACCACGCCATCAGCCGGCCCTTGAGGCCCTTGCCCGTCACATACTCGTCCTTGCCGATGAAGTAGACCGGCCGCGAGCACACCAGCGGAAGGATCATCGAGTCGATGAAGGTCAGATGGTTCCCGGCGAGAATGACGGCACCCGAGCCCGGAATGTTCTCGACGCCCTCCACCCGAGGACGGAACATCAGGCGCAGGATCGGTCCTAGAACGGCCTTGATGAGCGACAAGCGGGACAACGGGGCCTCCGACGGCGACCAGATGCGGTGAGGTCTGTGCAGGTGAGGACGATACTCGCGGCTCGGGCGTTGCCGCACATCGGGTTCACACGGCATCAAGACCGTGTCGACAGGTGTTCGTACGCCGTTTCCCCCGTCTCTTCCCCGCTGAGGGCATCCCTCCCTAGCGTCGGTGTCACCTGACAGGTGCCGGACATCACAAGGAATTTCACGTGGAGGAACCCCGATGACACAGGGCACGGAACCAAGCCCCGGACGGCGCACGGTACTCGGAGCGGCGATGCTCTCCACAGCCGTGATCGGCGCCGGCGGCACCCTCGCGGGAGCCGCCCCGGCCGCGGCGGACGACCGTCACGACGGGGAGCGGGGCGGCTCGTACCGGGAGCTGCCCCATCCCACGGTGATCGCCCACCGGGGCGCCAGCGGCTACCGGCCCGAGCACACCATCGGCGCCTACCAGCTCGCTCTCGACATGGGCGCGCATGTCGTCGAGCAGGATCTGGTGCCGACCGGGGACGGTCATCTCGTCTGCCGTCACGAGAACGACATCACGGCGACCACGGACGTCGCCGACCACCCGGAGTTCGCCTCCCGCAGGACGACGAAGAAGGTCGACGGCACCGACATCACCGGGTGGTTCACCGAGGACTTCACACTCGCCGAACTGAAAACGCTCCGCGCGAAGGAACGCATCCCCGGCACCCGCCCCGACAACACCCTCTACGACGGGCGCTGGACGATCCCCTCTTTCGAGGAGGTGCTGCGCTGGGCCCGGAAGGAGGGCCGCCGCCGGGGCCGTCCCGTCTGGCTCCATGTCGAGACCAAACACCCCACCTACTTTCGCCGGCTCGGCCTCGGCCTGGAGGAGCCGCTGGCGAAGCTGCTGCGGCGGTACGGCCGCGACCGCCGCGACTCGGCCGTCTTCCTGCAGTCGTTCGAGCCGAGCAGCATGCAGCGCATGGCCCGGCTGGTGTCGTCGCCGCGGGTCGTCCTGCTCTCCGGGGCGCGCACCCGGCCCTTCGACCTCCAGGAGGCGGGCGACCCGCGCACGGTGGCCGATCTGATCGCGCCGGAGGGCCTGACGTGGATCGCGTCGTACGCCCAGGGCATCGGCCCCACGCTGGAGCTGATCATTCCCCGAGGGCCGGACGGACGGCTCGGGGCGCCGACGACCCTGGTGCGCGACGCCCACCGGCAGGGGCTGATCCTCCATCCCTACACGATGCGCAACGAGAACACCTTCCTGCCGGCCGACTTCCGGCGCGCCCGCGACGGCGCGCCCGGCGTCGACCCGAACGCGTACGGTGATGTCTTCGGCGCCTTCCGGCGGTACTTCGAGACCGGCATCGACGGCATCTTCACCGACCACCCCGACACCGGCCTGCTGGCCGCCGCCGACTTCGGCCGCTGAGCAGGCCACCGGCCGCCGCTTCCCCTTCACCGGCGCCCGCCCGGCCGCCGACGGGCCGCCGGGCGGGCGCCTGCGGCGGCGCGTGCGCCCGTACGGGTGACGGAGCCGCAGTACGGCAACCGCCGCCGCGCGAGGACACGTCCCGCCCTGCATGACGCACCTCGCAGAGCCCGCCCACCGTACGGCCCCCGCCGCTCCCGCCCGACGCACAGCCCCCACGGCGGGCACGCACCCGGGCGGGGACATGGACCTGGTCGGCGCCCTGCGCCCGCTGGTGACGGCGGAGGCGATGGCCGAGGCACCCGGCGCGGCGATGGACGCGGGCGATCTGGAACAGGCGGTCTGGGTGCGACTGTTCGAACGGCTCGGCGGATCGGGGCCGCCGTCCGACACCGCACGCTGGGTGCGCGCGGCCGTACGGGCCGAGGCCCGGCGCGCCCGCCGCACGGCCGCCCGCGAGCACCCGCTCGGCAGCCCCGAGCCGCCGTCCGATCCGGCGGGCGGCCCCGAACCCGCCGTGCTCCGGGCGGAACGACGCCGTACGGTACGGGCCGCCGTCGCCCGTACCCCGGGAGCCTGCCCACGGCTTCTGGCTGCGATGTTGTCCCCGAAAGACCCCACCTACCGCGAAATCGCAGGAGAGTTGGGAATCTCACAAGGAAGTCTGGGGCCCATGCGTTCCCGTTGCCTGGGATGCCTGCGCAGAATGCTCACGGCAGAGGTTGCGGCTCCCGCCCCTCGGGGAATGGAGCGATAGACAACCGGCGTGGACAGGTGAGCGGGAGGCGTGCGCACATGGGCATGAGCGTGACCATCTCAGCGGCGAGAGCACAGGACGCGGAGCAGATCCTCAAGCTCCAGTATCTGTGCTACCAGAGCGAGGCGGAGCTATACGGCGACTACGCCATCGAGCCCCTCACCCAGTCGCTCGACGATCTGCGGGCCGAGATCGGCCGCGGCCACGCCCTGGTGGCCCGGCTCGGTGACGAGGTGATCGCGTCCGTGCGGGGCACGGTCGACGAGGACGGCACCGCGCGGATCGCCAAGCTGATCGTGCATCCGCGCATGCAGCGCCACGGTCTCGGCGGCCGGCTGCTCGACGCGATCGAGGCCCACTTCGCCGCGGAGCCCTCCGCCCGCCGCTTCCAGCTCTTCACCGGTCACCGCAGCGAGGGCAACCTCCGGCTCTACCGCAGCCGGGGCTATGTCCCGGTCGCGCGTGAGGAGCTCGGCCCGAGGCACACCCTCGTCACCCTGGAGAAGGAGGCCGAGGCGCGGGCGTACGCGGCGAGCGCCTGACCGGAAGGCGGAGCGGAGTCCGGCGGTCGCGGCGGGCTCAGGCGGTCGCGGCCGGCAGCTCCGCGCGCGAGCGGCGCAGCCACAGCATTCCGGTGACCGGCAGCAGCACCGGGATGAAGACGTACCCCATGCCGTACCCGGACCAGACCGTGCTGTCGGGGAAGGCGGACGGGTCCACCACCGTCCAGGTGCCGACGATCAGCACGCCGGCGAGCTCGGCGGCGCAGCACACCAGCGCCGCCCTGCGGGCCTTCTCCCCGCCGCGTACGAGCGTGTACGTGATGAACGCGTACACCACGGCCGCGACGGCGGAGAGCCCGTGCGCGAGCGGGGCGCTGTCGAAGTCGGTGAGGATGTGGAAGACCGAGCGCGAGACCGCGCCGACCGACATCACCCCGTACAGCCAGACCAGCAGCAGTCCGGGCCCCCGGACCAGCCTGGTGTCCCGCCCCGTGCTCCCGCTGGTGCCTGTGCTCCCGGTGGTGACGGGCCCGGCCATCGTCAGCCTCCCCAGATGTCGTAGAGCCGTACTTCGAGTACCGCGAGCACGACCGCGCCGGCCGAGACCGTGGCCGAACCCCAGCGGGTCCGCTCACCCAGCGACAGAAAACCGGCCGCCGGCACCGCGGCGAACGATCCGATCAGATAGGCGATGAAGATCGTCGAGCCCTGATCCGCCTTCTCTCCCCGCGCGAGCTGCGCGATCCCGATGACCAGCTGCGCCAGCGCCAGCACCGAGACCACCGCCATGCCGATGAAGTGCCAGTCCTTGGTGGGCTGATTCCGGTAGGCGGCAAAACCGCACCAGGCGGCGAGAGCGAGCGCGGTCACGGCCACCGCGACCGTCAGGGCGTCGAGCATGGTCCCGAGAGTATTACGGTCCCGGGGGCGCGGTGCGAGCGGCCCGGGCGCTCCCGGGCACCGCGCGGGCCGGTCCGGGAGCGCGGCACGGCGGCCGCACGGTCCGGGATCGTGGCCTTGACCACAGCGCATCCCGCTCCCGCAGTGGTCGTCGCCGGGGCATACGACCGGTGCCTCGCCTCATCTCCGCAGGTCAGAGCCGAGGGAGCGGACACAGGGAAACCGGAAAGCCTGAATCCGGTTGCCGTCTCGCCGCTGTCCGCTATGCGGACTGCCCGATTCGGCTGCTCGGGCCATCTGCTTTACTTACCGCCATGACCACGACGAGCAGCCGCACCCTTGCGACCGGGGCGATCACCACGCCCGGTGCTCGTTGTCTGTGTCGAATGTGCGCCTTCTGAGGGCCCCCGACGTTGCCTCGCGCCCCGAAGTGAGACCGGGCGGACCCCGGGCCGGCTGACCCGGACCGCCGCTGCCCCCGCGCACGAGTCGTCTTCCCCGCATGCCGGAGCCCCCTGGGCGCCGAGCCGCGGCGGCGCTCCCGAGCGAGACCGCGCTGTGTCGACGTTTCGACGACAAACGCCCTGAAAAGCCCCGTAGACGAACGCCCCGTGCCCGGCGAGGAAACCGCCGCCGCGCACTCGACAGTGACGGACAACCCCAGTGATCACCACATCGGGCCTGACCAAGGTCTACCGCTCGCGAGGACGCGAGGTCACCGCCGTGGACGGCGTCGACCTCCACGTCAGGGAGGGTGAGGTGTACGGCGTCATCGGCCAGAGCGGCGCCGGCAAGTCCTCCCTCATCCGCTGTGTCAACCTCCTCGAACGCCCCACCTCCGGCACCGTGACCGTGGCCGGGCAGGACCTCACCGCACTCGCCGGCGCCGGACCGCGCGCCGGCCGGCGGCTGCGCGAGGCACGCAGCCGCATCGGCATGGTCTTCCAGCACTTCAATCTGCTGTCCTCCCGCTCGGTCCAGGACAATGTCGAACTCCCCCTGGAGATCCTCGGCCTCTCCGGACGGGAGCGCGCCCGCAAGGCCCGTGAACTCCTCGACCTGGTCGGCCTCTCCGACAAGGCCAGGTCCTATCCCGGACAGCTCTCCGGCGGACAGAAGCAGCGCGTCGGCATCGCCCGCGCCCTCGCCGGGGACCCCAAGGTCCTCCTCTCGGACGAGGCGACCAGCGCGCTCGACCCCGAGACCACCCGCTCGATCCTCCAGCTGCTGCGCGACCTCAACCGCAGGCTCGGGCTCACCGTGCTGCTGATCACCCACGAGATGGACGTCGTCAAGACCGTCTGCGACTCGGCCGCCCTGATGGAGAACGGCCGGATCGTCGAGTCCGGCACGGTGGGCGAACTGCTCGCCACCCCGGGCTCCGAACTGGCCGCAGCGCTCTTCCCGGTCAGCGGCACCGCCTCCGGCGCCGACCGCACGGTCGTGGACGTCACGTTCCACGGCGACGCGGCCACCCGGCCGGTGATCTCGCAGCTCTCGCGCACGTACAACGTCGACATCTCGATCCTGGGTGCCGCGATGGACACCGTCGGCGGCAGGCAGGTCGGCCGGATGCGCATCGAACTGCCCGGACGCTTCGAGGAGAACGTCGTCCCCATCGGCTTCCTGCGCGAACAGGGACTCCAGGTCGACATCGCTCCCGAGGAGCCCGGTGCCACCGGATCCGCGGGACCCCGTGCCGCCGGGACCACGGGCCCGAACCCGGTGAAGGAAGGTGCCAAGTGACCTGGTCCGAGATGTGGCCCCTGCTGGAGCAGGCGTGCTGGGACACGTTCTACATGGTCGGCTGGTCCACCGTCATCGCGGTCGTCGCCGGGCTGCCGCTGGGCATCGTCCTCGTCCTGACCGACCGGGGCGGCCTGCTGGGCAACACGTTCGCGAACAAGGTGATCGGCCAGATCGTCAATGTCACGCGCTCGATGCCGTTCATCATCCTCATGGTCGCCCTGATGCCCTTCACCAAGGCGGTCACCGGCACCACCATCGGCCGCGAGGGCGCGATCGTGCCGCTCGCGATCGGCGCGATCCCGTTCTTCGCCCGGCTGGTGGAGACCGCCGTACGGGAGGTCGACCACGGGCTCGTCGAGGCCGTGCAGTCGATGGGCGGCAGCACCTGGACCGTCGTACGCAAGGTCCTGGTGCCCGAGTCGCTGCCGTCGCTGATCTCCAGCGCCACCACGACCGTCGTCGCGCTGATCGGCTACTCGGCCATGGCGGGCACGGTCGGCGCCGGCGGGCTCGGCGACATCGCCATCCGCTACGGCTACCAGCGCTTCGAGACCGGACTGATGTGGGTCACGGTCGGCGTGCTCGCCGTGGTCATCTCGGTCATCCAGTTCGCCGGTGACTACGCGGCCCGCGGTCTGCACCGGAGGGGACGCGGCGGCTCCGCGCCGCGCCTGCGTTTCCTCCGGGCCGACCCCGTCCCCCTGGCCGCGTCGGCGGCCACCGCCGATGCCGGCCCGGAGCCCGTCAAGACCCCCTGACGGCCGTCTCCCGGCCACACCCCTGAGCCGTATCAGGGACCCGATACCCGATACCCGATACCCGAGACCCCAGTCCGTCCCGAGGTCTCGCCCACGTGCGACCCCACCCGGGTCCGTACCACCCGCACCACCCATGGAGAAAGGCACTTTTCGTGCGTAACACCACCAAGATCACCACCGCTGTCCTGGCCGTCGGAGCCCTCACCCTCGGACTCTCCGCCTGCGGCGGCGACAGCGGATCGGACGCCAAGTCCGGCTCCGACGGACCGCTCGTCGTCGCCGCCACCCCCGTCCCGCACGCCGAGATCCTCGGCTACATCAAGGACAACCTGGCGGAGAAGGAGGGTCTTGAGCTGGAGGTCAAGGAGTTCACCGAGTACGTGACGCCCAACACGGCGACCCAGAGCGGTGAGGTGGGTGCCAACTTCTTCCAGCACAAGCCGTACCTCGACGACTTCAACAAGAAGAACAAGACGACGATCGTCCCCGTCGGCACGGTCCACCTGGAGCCGCTCGGCCTCTACTCCAACAAGGCCGGGAAGATCACCGACCTCAAGGACGGCGCCACCGTCGCCCTGCCCAACGACACCACCAACGAGGCACGCGCCCTCAAGCTCCTGGAGGCGAACGGCCTCATCGAGCTGAAGCCCGGCGCGGGCAACGAGGCGACCCCCAAGGACATCGCGGCGAACCCCAAGAAGATCCAGTTCAAGGAGCTGGAAGCCGCCCAGGTGCCGCGCGCGCTCGACGACGTCGACGCCGCCGTCATCAACGGCAACTACGCCGTCGAGGCCAAGCTCAGCCCCAAGAAGGACGCGCTCGTCCTGGAGTCCGCCCAGAACAACCCGTACGGCAACTTCCTGGCCGTCAAGGAGGGCAACGAGAAGGACCCGCGGGTCGTGAAGCTCGTGAAGCTGCTCACCTCGCCCGAGGTGAAGAAGTTCATCGAGGACAAGTACGACGGCGCCGTCGTCCCCGCGTTCTGACATTTCCCGGCCGGCGGGCCCCGCACTCCTTCGGGGGGTGTGCGGGGCCCGTCCCTTTCGTGCCGCACCACACGTGCGGCACCCTGTGGTGTGGTTCGGCCGGACAATGCTGCATGCTGGGCTTTTCGGCGGAGCCCCTGGTTCCTGGTTCCCGCAGGCCCCTGGTTACGGAGCGGCGCATGACGACCACCTTTCCGGACGTGTCCATCAGTACGGAGCGATTGGTGCTGCGCCCCTTCGAGGAGGCCGACATCCCCGCGTACACCGAGATGATGAACGACGAAGCCGTCATCGCCTGGACGTCGGAACCCCACCCGTACACCACCGCCGACGCGGAGGAGTGGGTGCGCAGAATCGCTCCCTCACAGCGCACGGAGGGCCGGGGGATCGCCCTGGCCGTGACCGAATTCCTCACCCAGCGGCTCGTCGGGGCCGTCTGTCTGCGCAACACCAACTGGCGCACGCGCGCCACCGAGGCCACCTACGTCACCGCCCCCTGGGCGCGCGGAGAGGGATACGCCACCGAATCCGTGCTGGCCGTCGCCCAATGGCTCTTCCGCGACCAGAAGTTCGAACGGCTGGAACTGCGCACGGCCGCCGACAACACCGCGGCCCAGCAGGTCGCCCAGAAAATGGGCTGCATCAGCGAAGGTGTCCTGCGCAGCGCCTGGACGGTGCGTACCCGCACGGACGACGGCGGCTGGGCCGACACCCGCACCGACCTCATCGTCTGGAGCCTGCTGCCCGAGGATCTGGAGGGGCTCGCGGACGAACCGGCGGAGTCCGGCTACGCCTCCTTCACCGACTGGAACTGACGCCTCCCGGCGCACCGGCCGTGCCGCCACAACACCGCCGCCGTACCACTGTCGTACCGCTGACGGGACCGCTTCTCCGCCGCGGGTGAGATCCACCGGCCCGGCCCTCGGACGACCCCTCCGCAGCCTTCGCTGTTTCCTCCGTCTTCTCTGCTTCTCCGTCTTCTCCGGACCTCCCGGGAGCGCCTGGAACCGGCCGGACCCGCCGGAACCGGACGATCCGGTGGCATGCCCCGCCCCGACCTGATTCAGTGAGTGCCTACTCCAGGTAGTCTCGGCCTTCCCGCGCACTCCGCAAGCCGCCCCCACCTGCGACAACATCAGGGAGACTGACGACCATGGCCGACCGCGTCACGGTGATCGGCTGGGACGGTTCGCCTCTCACCGCGGCAGCGAGGTCCGCCCTCTCCGCCGCCACCCTCGTGGCCGGGGCGCCGCACCATCTCGCCCTCCCCGAAGTGCCGGGGCGCGCCGAGCGGATCCGCCTCGGCAGCGTCGACCTCGCCGCCCGCAGGATCGCCGGACACCGCGGCAGCGCCGTCGTACTCGCCGACGGCGACCCCGGCTTCTTCGGAGTCGTCCGCACCCTGCGCGCCCCGGAACACGGCCTGGAGGTCGAGGTCGTCCCCGCGGTCTCCTCCGTCGCCGCCGCGTTCGCGCGGGCCTCGATGCCGTGGGACGACGCCCAGATCGTCGTCGCCCACCCCCGTACGCTCCGCCGCGCCGTCAATGTCTGCCGGGCGCACCCCAAGGTCGCCGTCCTCACCTCCCCGGGGGCGGGCCCCGCCGAACTGGCCCTGCTCCTCGAAGGCGTCCACCGCACCTTCGTCATCTGCGAGGAGCTGGGCACCGACCGCGAACAGGTCACCGTCCTCACCTCCGACAAGGCCGCCGACCACGCCTGGCGCGACCCCAACGTCGTGATCGTCATCGGCGGCACCGGCACCCACGCCGTGCGCGGCGGCGGCTGGATCGCGGGCCGCGAGGCCGGATACCCCTCCCCGGTGCGGGGATGGGCACTGCCCGCCGCCTCGTACGGCCCGCCGGGCGGATACGGCGCCGAGCAGCCCGGCGAGGGCGAGTCCCCCTCACTGCGCGCCGCCCAACTCGCCCGCCTCGGGCCGCGCGTCGGCGATCTGGTCTGGGACATCGGCTCCGGCGGAGGGGCGCTCGCCGCCGAGGCCGCGCGTTTCGGCGCGGCCGTGATCGCCGTGGACGCGGACCCGGGAGCCTGCGCCCGCACCGACGCGGCCGCCCGTGGCGCGGGTGTTCAGGTGCAGGTCGTCAACGGCCGTGCTCCGCAGGTACTGGAACGCCTGCCCGAACCCGATGTCGTACGCATCGGGGGCGGCGGCGCCCCCGTCGTCACCGCCTGCGCCGACCGGCGGCCCGAACGCATCGTCACCCACGCCTCGTCCCGCGACGAGGCCGAGGCGGTCTGCGCCGCCCTCTCGGCCGGCGGCTACACGGTCGAGTGCGCCCTGCTCCAGTCCGTGGAACTGGACCCCGCGGGATGGTCGGAGCGGGAGCGCTCCGTCGTCTTCCTGTGCTCCGGCAGGCAGCCGGAACGCACCGCCCCGTGACCCCCGCTGTCAGAGGCGCGAGGTAGGCTGACCGACCGTTGTACCGCACCTGGATGTGTAGCGCTTCGTTCGCCGATGTCCGGGAAACCCGGAAAACGAGTGTCGCTTTGACTCCGGTATGTGGTACGTCGTAACCGGGGGGCGCGCAACGTGGCGCAGCCCACAGCGGACCGTGGCGGATCTCCCTGCCAGGGCCGCGATCGGCCGCGAGAATGCTTGGGAGTCCGTGGGCCGTCGTGCCGCGTGGCACACGCGCTCGTTCTTGTTGACGGGCGTCGGACGTGCCGCGATCGGGCGTCCGGGCGATGGGCGAAGGATCACCAGCGATGGGGCGAGGGGTACGCATGACTGACACCGGTCAGATCCCGGGCGAGGGGCTGCCGGAGAACGCAGGCGTGGTGGAGCAGCAACCGGGCGCGCCCGGTTCCGACGCTTACACCTTCCTGGGCCCCTCCGAGCACCCGGCCGAAGAGGACGACCTGCTGCTGATGCCGGGGGCGCAGGGCGCCTGGAGCGATCCGCAGGCCGCGGCGCCACCACCGGTCCAGCCGGCCGTCGCGCCCCGGCCCTTGCACGTGGGGCAGCACCACGGCCATCCGGGGCAGCAGGGCGGTGCGGTGCAGACGCAGGTGGCGGTCGCCCCCGAGCACTTGGCCGTTGTCGGCGCCCCGCCCGCCGCCGTCGCGCAGGCACAGGCGCAGCCGGCCGGATCCGTCGTTCCCGCGCAGCACCCGGGCGTTCAGCAGCACCCGGAGCCCCAGCAGCAGGCCGAGCTCTCCGAACTGCTTCAGGTACGACTGCCCTCGGGGCCCGAGCTGACGGCGCCGACCGATCTCGGTTCCCCGGACCTCGGCGGAGCGCAGGACGCGGGCATGGGTTCGGAGCACGGCGGACAGGAACTCGTCGGTGCCACGGACGTGGTGGTCGCGCCCGAGCTGGCCGCCCCCACCGATCTGGGCGCTCCCGAGCCCGGGACGCCGGAGCATGCCACTCCCGTACCGGTGATACAGCCGGTGGCGGAGCCCGCCGCCGCCGAGCAGCACCCAGGCGAGCAGCAGGTCGAGCCGGTCGCCGAGCCGCTCGTTCCCGGACAGGGCGCCGCACAGCCCCTCCCTGAGCAGCCGGTCGCCGAGCAGCCGGTTCCGGAGCAGGCCGTCGCCGATCCGGCCGCCGACGGTCAGCGGACCGGTGGAGATCCCGGCGAGGGAGCCCCGCAGACCGCGCCCGGGGTTTCCGCGGCCGAACAGCCGGCCCCCGCACAGGCACCCGCCCCCGCCGTGGCCACCACCGCGACCCCGACGCCGCCGCCGTCCCGGCGTCCGCTGCACATGGGACCGCCGCTGCCCGACACCTCGGGCGGTGTGGTGCGCTCGCTCGCCGACCGCGGCCCCGCCGGTGTGCCCCCGCACCCCCTGACGGTGCAGAACAACCCCGGTCCGGCCACGGCGGAGCCCGAATACCTGGACGTTCCGCAGGAGGAGACCGCGCCCGCGCAGTCCGGCCCGCAGCCCGTGCAGATCCCGCCCCAGGCGGGGGCCCCTTGGGACGCCCGGCCTCCGGAGGCCGCTGTCCCCGCGCCGGAGGAAACGGACGTTCCGGAGGCGGCGTCCGCCACCCCGGCCGCCGAGGAGGCGCCCGGCTTGCAGCAGGTGGCGGAGCCGGTTGCCGAGCCGCTGCCCGCTGCCGAACCCGCGGCGGTCGCCGCACCCGAGCCCGGCCCCGCGGCCGAGCCCGCGCAGGAAGCGCCGGTGACCGGCGAACCCGCGCAGGAGCAGGCCCCGGAGGAGATCCCGGACGCGGTCGGGACGGCCGCGCCCGAGGAGGCGCCCGCCCCCGGACCCGAGGTCCAGGCCGAGGTCCACCCCGAGGCTCGGACCGAGGATGAGGCCACGCCCGCGCAGCAGGCGGAGGAGCCCGCCCCGCCGCAGGCGGAAGCGCCCGCGCCCGACGAGGAGGCGGCGGCCGTTCCCGTAGAGCCCGCCGGGAACGGTTCCGTACAGCAGGACGAGTCCGTACCGGAGTCGGCGCCCGCGCAGGATGCCGAACCGGCACAGCAGGCGGAGGGCGTCGCCGCTGCCGAACCGGAGCCCGCTGCCGCGCCGGAGCTGGCTGCCGCGCCGGAGCTGGCTGCCGCGCCGGAGCCCGCTGTCGTTGCCGAGGCCGGGCCCCCGCAGGCCGGTGAGCCCGCCGAAGCCGAAGCTGCGGCCTCCGGGGCAGCGCCCGTTCAGCCGACCGAAGTCGCCGAGGTCGCCGAAGTCGCGGCAGCCGCCGAAGGCGAGGCAGCCGTTGAGGCCGCTGAACCGGCCGAGGCCGCGGAGAAGGCCGAGCCGATCCCCCTGCCCGTACCCGCGCCGGAACCGGCCCCCGAGCCCGAGTCGGAATTCGAGCCGATCGCCGCCGAGTCCGGACCGCCCGCTCCCGGCTTCGACGACGCCGAGCGCGAAGCCGTTCTGCGCGTGATGCGCGAGCGCCGCGACATCCGCAACGGCTTCCGCGACGACCCCATCCCGCACGAGGTGCTGCTGCGCGTCCTGGAGGCCGCGCACACCGCGCCCAGCGTCGGCCATTCGCAGCCCTGGGACTTCGTCGTCATCCGGTCAGCCGAGACCCGGCGCACCATGCACGAACTGGCGGAGCGTCAGCGGGACGCGTACGCCAAGTCGCTGCCGAAGGGCCGGGCCAAGCAGTTCAAGGAACTGAAGATCGAGGCGATCCTCGAAACCCCGGTCAACATCGTCGTCACCGCCGACCCGACGCGCGGCGGCCGGCACACCCTCGGCCGCCACACCCAGCCGCAGATGGCCCCCTACTCCTCGGCGCTCGCCGTCGAGAACCTCTGGCTCGCCGCGCGCGCCGAGGGCCTCGGCGTCGGCTGGGTGAGCTTCTTCGACGAACGCGAGATGGTCCGGGCCCTGGGGCTGCCGGAGCACCTGGAGGTCGTGGCGTACCTCTGCGTCGGATACGTCGACGAGTTCCCCGAGGACCCCGAGCTGATGCAGTCCGGCTGGTCCAAGCGCCGTCCGCTGTCCTGGGTCGTCCACGAGGAGACCTACGGCCGCCGCGCCCTGCCCGGCGAGGACCCGCACGACCTGCTCCAGGAGACCGTCACCAATATCCGCCCGCTCGACGCGAAGGCGCTCGGCGAGGCGTGGGAGCGGCAGAAGCGGATGACCAAGCCCGCGGGCGCCCTGGGCATGCTGGAGATCATCTCCGCGCAGCTCAGCGGGCTCTCCCGGATGTGTCCGCCGCCGATCCCCGAGCCCGCGGCGGTCGCGGTCTTCGCGGGCGACCACGGGGTCCACGCGCAGGGAGTCACGGCCTGGCCCCAGGAGGTCACCGGCCAGATGGTCGCCAACTTCCTCGGCGGGGGAGCCGTCTGCAACGCGTTCGCCAATCAGGTCGGCGCGGAGGTCTGCGTCATCGATGTCGGTGTCGCGTCCGATCTGCCCGCCACGCCCGGACTGCTGCCGCGCAAGATCCGGCCCGGTACCGCCGACTTCACCACCGGCCCCGCGCTGACCCGCGAGGAGGCGCTCGCCGCGATCGAGGTCGGTATCGAGACCGCGCGCGATCTGGTGGCGGCGGGCAACAAGGCGCTGCTCACCGGTGAGATGGGCATCGCCAATACGACGGTCTCGGCCGCGCTGATCTGCGTGTACACCGGCAGCGACCCGGCCGAGGTCACCGGTCGCGGCACCGGCATCAACGACGAGATGCACGCCCGCAAGGTCGACGTCGTCCGCCGCGCCCTCGAACTCCACGCGCCCGATCCCGCCGACCCCGTCGGAGTCCTCGCGGCGGTCGGCGGGCTGGAGCACGCGGCGCTCGTCGGCTTCATCCTCGGCGGCGCGTCCCTGCGTACACCGGTCGTCCTCGACGGTGTCTCCGCGGGCGCCGCCGCCCTGGTCGCCCGCGCGATCGCTCCCGAGGCCCTCGCCGCGTGCATCGCGGGCCACCGCAGTGCCGAGCCCGGCCATGTGGCCGCCCTGAACAAGCTCGGCCTCCGCCCGCTGGTCGACCTCGACCTCCGCCTGGGCGAGGGCACGGGCGCGCTGCTGGCGCTGCCGGTGGTGCAGAGCGCGGCGAGGGCGATGCACGAGGTCGCGACGTTCGACTCCGCGGGCGTCACGGAGAAGTAGCGACCGTCCGCCGCCCCGGCCCGCGTCCGGGGCGGCCACCGCCCGTGCCCGGACCGCGCGGCACCCTCGCCGCCCCGGCCCGGCCCGCGGAGAACGAGCCGGTGCGCGGTTCTCCAGCCCGCCCGGCGTTGTGAGGACGGACCTGCGCGCGGAGGTGCCGCCGCCCGGCATGGGCACGCACCGGGCAGCCGGTCCCCGACGGTCCGGTGCCGGAGGACGGACAGGCGCACAGGGGTGCGGCCGGATCCATGGCCCCGCCCCGTAAAGTGGCCGGGACACCGCCCCACCAGCCGCTTCAGCGCCACCGGAGCCCGCCGCACCGCACACCGCGGACAGGACCGCACGCACCGGGACCCGGATCCGTACCCCGAAGGAGTCGCACCACCATGGCCGAGCCACCGCACCCGCACCCCGCCTACCCCGTGGGGCTCAGGCTCTCCGGGCGGCGGGTCGTCGTCATCGGCGGGGGTCAGGTCGCCCAGCGCCGGCTGCCCGCGCTCATCGCCGCAGGTGCGGACATCGTGCTCGTCTCCCCTGCAGCGACCCCCTCGGTCGAGGCCATGGCCACCGCGGGCGAGATCCGCTGGGAGCGGCGCCCGTACGCGGAGGGCGACCTCGCCGACGCCTGGTACGTCCTCATCGCCACCTCCGACGCCGAGGCCAACGCTCGCGCCTCCGCCGAGGCCGAGCGCACCCGCACCTGGTGCGTACGCTCCGACGACGCCGACGCGGCCACCGCGTGGACCCCGGCGACCGGCCGCTCCGAGGGGGTGACGGTCGCCGTCATGACGACCGATGTACACGGCAGGGACCCCCGCCGCTCCGCCGCCGTGCGGGACGCGATCGTCGAGGGCCTGCGCGACGGCACGATCGCGGCGCCCCACCACCGTACGAGAACACCCGGCGTCGCCCTCGTCGGCGGCGGCCCCGGTGATCCCGACCTGATCACCGTCCGCGGACGGCGGCTGCTCGCCGAGGCGGACGTCGTGATCGCCGACCGGCTCGGCCCGCGCGACCTGCTCGACGAACTCCCTCCGCACGTCGAGGTGATCGACGCCGCGAAGATCCCGTACGGCCGGTACATGGCACAGGAGGCCATCAACAACGCCCTGATCGAGCACGCCAAGGCGGGCAAGGCGGTCGTACGGCTCAAGGGCGGCGACCCGTTCGTCTTCGGCCGGGGCATGGAGGAGGCCGAGGCCCTCGCCGACGCGGGCATCCCGTGCACGGTCGTCCCCGGTGTCTCCAGCTCCATCAGCGTGCCGGGCGCGGCCGGTATCCCGGTCACCCACCGCGGCGTGGCCCATGAGTTCACGGTGGTCAGCGGGCATGTCGCCCCGGACGACGAACGGTCGCTCGTCGACTGGCCGGCGCTCGGACGCCTCCGCGGGACCCTCGTCGTCCTGATGGGCGTCGACAAGATCGGCGCCATCGCCCGGACGCTGATGGCCAACGGCCGCGGCCCCGGCACCCCCGTGGCCCTGATCCAGGAGGGCACCACGGCGGCCCAGCGCCGAGTCGACGCGACCCTCGCGACCGTCGCCGACACGGTCATCGCCGAGGAGGTACGCCCCCCGGCCGTCATCGTCATCGGCGATGTCGTCGCCGTCGGACGGCGTGACCATGAGTAGCCGACCTCTGCCCAGGCGTTGGCACCACACCCGGGAGGAGGCAGTATCACCCTGTGGCTGATCTCATCACTGTCGAAGACCCCGACGACCCCCGTCTGAGCGACTACACCGGTCTGACCGACGTCGAGCTGCGCCGCAAGCGGGAACCCGCCGAGGGGCTGTTCATCGCCGAGGGCGAGAAGGTCATCAGGCGGGCCCGGGACGCCGGTTACGAGATGCGGTCCATGCTGCTCTCCGCGAAGTGGGTCGACGTCATGAAGGACGTCATCGACGAGATCCCCGCGCCGGTGTACGCGGTGAGCCCCGAACTCGCCGAGCGCGTCACCGGCTACCACGTACACCGCGGAGCCCTCGCCTCCATGCAGCGCAAGCCGCTGCCGACCGCGGGAGAGCTGCTCACGCACCGCGCGGGCCGCCGCGTCGTGATCTTCGAGGACATCGTCGACCACGCCAACCTGGGGGCGGCCTTCAGGAACGCCGCCGCCCTCGGGATCGACGCCGTCTTTCTCACCCCGCGCTGCGCCGACCCGCTGTACCGGAGATCGGTCAAGGTCTCGATGGGCGCGGTCTTCTCCGTGCCGTGGACGCGGCTGGAGTCCTGGCCCAAGGACGCGGAACTGTTCCGGCAGCACGGCTTCACCACTGCGGCGCTCTGCCTCGCCGAGAACTCGATCAGCGTCGACGAACTGGCCGCCCGCCGGATCGAGAAGCTGGCCCTCATGCTCGGCACCGAGGGCGAGGGGCTGTCCACGGACGCGCTGCGGGCGGCCGACGAATGGGTCCGCATTCCGATGGCGGCCGGAGTGGACTCCCTGAACGTCGCCGCCGCGTCCGCCGTCGCGTTCTACGCCACCCGCCCCTGAACGCACACGTCCGGCCCGAAGCCGCGAGCGTGCCCCGAGCACGGGCATCCGGCACCGGAGCCGGTACCGGAGCGCTGAAACCGCGCGTCCGGCGAGCCCTCGCACGCCCGGCGGCTCCCGTACCGCCGGTGTCCACCACCTGCCCGATGTGCCCGGCACGACCTGAGGGAGCCGGAGCACACGGCACGCCGGGCCGTGAACCGACCCGACTCCGGAGGCCCGGCGCCGCCCGGCCGGGCCCGCCCCTTCAGTCGGCCCTGCGCCGGGGCGTGGTCTTCCGCTCCGGCCGGCGGATGAGGTCGACGTCGTCCTTCCGGCGCGGCACGTAGAAGAAGCCCTCTTCGGTGTCGGGGTCGTAGTGGACGACCGCGTTCTGCGCCGTGAGCATCTCCTGCCACGAGGTCAGCCGCGACCGGTCGTTCTCCGTGAGCGTCCGGCCATCGCGCCGCCTGGCCTCGACCCGCAGCATCGCCAGCGGATACAGCCAGCGGTGCTCCTCCTTCACGAACCAGGGGATGAGGTCGTCATCACGCGTGATACGGCGGTCCAGCCCCCTGCGCTGGCGGAAGTTGCCCCACATCGACGGAACCGTCTCGATGTTGTACTTGCGCCGGTACTCCTCGACCATCCAGGCGTACGTTCTGCCCTCCCCGAACCACCGGATGACCTCCCCCTCGTCCTGGATCTTGCTTCGCCCCATGGGTTTCCCAGCGCTTCCTTCACCGCAGCCGATCTTTGTGCAACATACACTTACCGCCGTCGCCGTGTACGTCAAGCCGAGGTCCCGGGAAGCGGCAGAGGGAGCACAACGCCCGTCGGCGGAAGGGTGGTTGGAGAACGGGCGCCCGAAGGGGGAGCGGACGGGCGGAGAGGGGCGCGCTACAGCTGCTGGGCCGCGGCGATGCCCAGCGCCACGATCAGGGTCACCACGACGAAGACGATGATGCGCTGCCGCAGGAGCCTCGGGTTGGCGGGCCGCCGTCCGGTCGACGTCGTACGGACACCCGGCCGGGTGCCCTGGCGTCCGTTCGTACGGGAGGAGCCGCGCGAGGGCTGCGGGCGCGAGGACCCGGTGCGCGAGGGCTGAGAACGGGGGCCGGAGCCGCCGGCCGTACGGCGGTCGGCGCGTTCCGCCCGCTCGGCGCGCTCGGTTCGCTCCGCCCGGTCCGTACGTCCGCTCCGCGAGGGGCGGTCCATCCGCTCGGTACGCTCCTGGCGCTCCGGATAGCGCGACGTCGGCCGGTCGGCCTCGACCCGGTCCCGCTGGGCGGGCGGTCTGGCCTCGGACAGCCCCTGCGCCTCGCGCGCGGCGATCTCCTTCAGCCGCATCGAGAGCTGCAGGGTGCTGGGACGCTCCTCGGGGTCCTTCGCCAGACAGGCCCGCAACAGCGGAGCCAGCGCGTCCGGTACGCCGTGGAGATGCGGTTCCTCGTGCACCACCCGGTACAGCATGACCTCCGAACCGCCGTGCCCGAAGGGGGAGTCCGCGGTCGCCGCGTACGCCAGGGTCGCGCCCAGCGCGAAGACGTCCGTCGCCGGGGTGACCGCGACCCCGCGCACCTGCTCGGGCGCGAGGAAACCGGGGGAGCCCACCGCCGTACCCACATGAGTGAGGGTGCTCGCGCCGGTTGCCCAGGCGATGCCGAAGTCGATGATGCGGGGGCCCTTGGGCGAGAGGAGGATGTTCGACGGCTTCAGGTCCCGGTGGACCACACCGGCCTCGTGCACCGCGACCAGCCCCTCGGACAGCGCGGCACCGATCGCCGCCACCTCGGCGGCCCGGAGCACGCCCTCCTCGGCGACCTTGTCGTGGAGGGAGGGCCCGGGCACGTACTGGGTCGCGAACCAGGGCCTTTCGGCCTCCAGATCGGCGGCCACCAGCCGGGCCGTACAGCCACCGCGGATGCGCCGCGCGGCCGACACCTCGCGCGCGAAACGGGATCTGAACTCCTGGTCCTCCGCGAGATCCGGCCGGATCACCTTCAGCGCGACGCGCTGGCCACGCCGGTCGGAGCCCAGATAGACGACGCCCATCCCGCCCGCGCCGAGCCGCCGGTGGATTCGGAACGAGCCGACGACACGCGGATCCTCGCGCCGGAGCCGCATCATCGCCATTGTCCGTCCCCTGCCTACGGTGGGGAGGCCCCACCCCATATCTCACGGTGGGGAGGCCCCACCCCGCTTGCCCGGCCGGCCCCTGGCCGACCGTCCGTTTCGACGTGCCACAGCTTACGTACACCCGCCCCGGTGCGCTCATAGGCCGCGCCCTCACGGGCGGATCGATTGTCAGTGCCGTACGCGGAAGGCGAAGGGCGCCCGGAGCGTGCCCGGTCCACTCCGCGGGGTTCGCGCGCGCCCCCAACCGGTCGGCGCACAAGGGGGATTGGATCGGCGGGAGCGAGCGTGCCGGGAGCGGGGCGCGCCGCGGCCAGATCAGGCGTACGGACGAAGTCGTGGCAAGCCGGGCAGGGGGTGGGACGGTGGCCGTGGCGGGCGTCGGGCCGGCGGACGTGAGGGAAGTCACCCGTCAGGGCCGCGCCCGCCCGCACCGGGCCGGGCTTTCCCCCTTGCGGAGGGGCCCGCGCCGGGCCCGGCCCGACCTCCCGGCTCCTCCGGGGCCGCGCATCAGGGAAACCCCCAAGTCCCGGGGCCGTTTCTCCACCCAGGGGAGTACGCCCGGAGCCGGTGGCTCATCCTCCGGGAGGCCCGGGAATCGGTACGCGGGCATGACGTCCGGCTGCCCCCTGAAATCTAAAGTTGTGGTCAAGCGGCGGGTGCAGCACTCGTCCCCCGAGGTCAGACACCCGCCGCTGTCTACGAACAGGAGAGGAACCATGGCGGACACGGCAACGCGGACCATGATCCGCACGCAGGGACGCAGGGCTTCCGCCGCGTTCGGCGGCCGCCGGTCCGGCCGTCGCCACCCGCTGGTGGCGACGGCGATGGTTCTTCCTCTGGCGGCACTGCTGCTCTTCGTCTTCGGAGGCTGGGACGCAGTAGTGACACAGGCGTCGTCCGTGGGCGTGATGCTGGGGCGCTGAGCGGCGCCCCGGGCCCGGAAGAGCGGTCCGGGTCGGGGACATCCGGCCATAACCCCGTGGGGACGGGGGTGCGGCGGACGGCAGCAACGGCCGGTCAGCTGGGGAGCTGACCGGCCTTTGCGCGTCCGCACCCGCCCTTCCCCGCCACCTGATTGCGGGCCCGCCCCTGGGGGCCGGATGGCCTCATGCAACCCGTCCGGCGTTTGAGGACGGGGGCCGGGTTGGTGTGCGGTCACGGTGCGGGGGGCGTTCACCGGGAGGCCCACTCCGAGGCCTGGGCGGGGGCCCGATCACAGGCCCGCGCCGGGCTCGGTGGCCCGACCTCACGCGGCCGGATGGCCCTATGCAGCCCGTCCGGCGTTTGAGGACGGAGGCCGGGTCGGTGTGCGGTCACGGTGCGGGGAGCGTTCACCGGGAGCCCCGCTCCGAGCCGGAGGCACAATGGGCCCGCCAGCCGTCCCGCCACGGGAGACCCATGACCGCAACCGTCATAGACCTGCTCGCCGATGTCGCGCGCCGGGCCGCCCACCACCACCGCCCGCCGGGTGCCCCCTGCGACGGCTGCGGCCGGGACGCCGTCGTCCTCGCGGCGGAGGACGACGGGATCGTCGTACGCCATGGATCCGCCGTCGCCAAGGCGCACGACGCCGCGACGGACCACGACGGCCACCGCGCGCGCCTCGCCGTCGCCCGCCACCCCCGCCTCGCCGGAATCCTGCTCGCACCGCTGGCCGCGCCGGTGCCGGACGCACCCGGCCGGCCCGTCACCGCCTGGCCGTACGGCAGGCCCGTGGACCCGGGCGACCCGGACGCCGCCCCCTGGGAGGAGGCCGCGACACTGCTCGCGCGGCTGCACTCCATCGAGCCGGACAGCCTGCCGGGCCCGATTCCGCCCATGCGCGGCCCCGCCAAGGCCGCCCGTGCCGTCGCCCGGATGAGGGCCCTGGCCGGATCCCGTCCGGCGGCGTCCGCCGTCGAGCGGGCCTGGGCCCGCCTCCCCGCGTGGGCCCGGGACGAGGCCCCCTCACCCGGGGCCGCCGCCCTCTGTCACGGCGATCTGCACCTGGGCCAGCTCGTACGCCACCCGGACCCGGCCGGCCCCTGGCTCCTGATCGACGTCGACGACCTCGGACTCGGCGACCCGGCGTGGGATCTGGCCCGTCCGGCCGCCTGGTACGCGGCCGGTCTGCTGCCCCCGGAGATCTGGGACCGGTTCCTCGGCGCCTACCGCGCCGCGAACGGCCGCGCTCTCGGGGACCCCTCGGCGGCCCCTGGCGACCCGTGGCCCCAACTGGACGTTCCCGCGCGGGCCCTGACGATCCAGACCGCCGCCCTGTCCCTCGCCAAGGCCGCCGCGCAGCATCGCGAACCGGACGAGGTGGAGCAGGCGGTACTCGACACATGTGCCCGAATTGCCGGGCTCCCGCCCGAGTTGGAGTCCCCGCCTCCGTCGTAGGCTGCTGTGGTCCGCCGGGTGAGCCCCCCGGCGGCAACGACGAACGGCGAGGAGCTGAACCCACGATGCAGTGTCCGAAGTGCCACGCAGCGATGCACACGTACAACCGCAACGGTGTCCAGATCGAACAGTGCAGCGGCTGCCGGGGGATCTTCCTCGACTACGGCGAGCTGGAGGCCCTGACCCGTCTTGAGTCGCAGTGGACCCAGCAGGCCCCGCCCGCCCCGCCCGCCCCCCAGGCGTACCCGGCCGCTCACGCCCCCGCATGGGGAGCGCAGCACCACGGCGGACACCACGGAGGCCACTACCGGCAGAAGGGCTTCGGCCGGATGCTCTTCTCCTCCTGACCGCACGTCCCGCCGGGCGGAATCCGACTGTCAGGATTCCGCCCGCGCGGCCCCCGACCCGGACAGCCTCTCGACCCGGCCGCCCCGGAATCGCGCGGGCCCCGAACCGGACCCACCCCGTCGGCACGCGGGACATCCGGACGGCAGAAAGCCCCGGCCGCCTTGACGGCCGGGGCTTCCCGATGGTGCGCGATACTGGGATTGAACCAGTGACCTCTTCCGTGTCAGGGAAGCGCTCTCCCGCTGAGCTAATCGCGCGGGATCAGTACCACGGGCGGACCCGTGTCCTGCGGATG
Organism: Streptomyces sp. NPDC004609; assembly: GCF_042873655.1. Classification (NCBI taxonomy): domain Bacteria; kingdom Bacillati; phylum Actinomycetota; class Actinomycetes; order Kitasatosporales; family Streptomycetaceae; genus Streptomyces; species Streptomyces sp. NPDC004609. Next base: position 113,393 of record NZ_JBIALS010000019.1, read on the forward strand.
GTGCACACGCGTGCGCGATACTGGGATTGAACCAGTGACCTCTTCCGTGTCAGGGAAGCGCTCTCCCGCTGAGCTAATCGCGCCGGGTTCCCCTGCCGGCGGCCGGGGGCGGATCCTCGCGGATCCAGTGGACGATACTGGGATTGAACCAGTGACCTCTTCCGTGTCAGGGAAGCGCTCTCCCGCTGAGCTAATCGTCCTTGGAGGTGGAGACGGGATTTGAACCCGTGTAGACGGCTTTGCAGGCCGTTGCCTCGCCTCTCGGCCACTCCACCCGGAGTGCGGGGGTTCGGGAAGGATCCCCCACTTCGAGCGGACGACGAGATTCGAACTCGCGACCCTCACCTTGGCAAGGTGATGCTCTACCAACTGAGCCACGTCCGCTTGTCGTTTCCGGACCGCGTGAGCGTCCCGGCGACGTGTTGAACTCTAGCGGATTACCGGGCCAGCACAAAAACACGTTTCCGCAGCGTGCTGGGTTGTGTTCGCGCCGCAGTGGCCCGCCGGACACCCCGGTGAGCCCCTGACCGGCGCCTCCGCCGTCCGGCCGGTCCCCATCGTCCTCCCATCCCCGCCGGTCATAGACTCGCAGACGTGCACCGCCTCGCTCCGCTGGCCCGCTTCGGCCGACTGATCGCCACCGACCTCAGGGATGTCACCAGTGATCCCGAGGCCCTCGACTCCACGGGCTTCTGGGCCGTCGCCGCCGACTTCGAGGGCGGTCTGACCTGTGCGCGCTTCGGCGATGTGCGTACGGAGCCGGTGCCCGCGCCCGTACCGGGCCGGTGGCGCGGACCGGACGCGGGCCGGTGGAGGTCCTCGCTGGACCGGGACGGCTACGTCGCGGGTGTACGCCGGATCCGGGAGCACATCGCGGCGGGCGAGGTCTACCAGGCCAACCTCTGCCGGGTGCTGACCGCACCGCTGCCCGACCCGGACTCCGCCGATGTCGACGCGCTCACCTCCCTGCTCGCGCGCGGCAACCCCGCCCCGTACGCCGGAACGATCCGCCTGCCGGGCCGGGGCGTGGAGATCGCCACCGCGTCGCCCGAGCTGTATCTGCGCCGTACCGGCGCGGTCGTCGAGTCCGGGCCGATCAAGGGGACCGGCCGCACCGCGGCCGATCTGCTGGAGAAGGACCACGCCGAGAACGTCATGATCGTGGACCTCGTCCGCAACGACCTGGGACGCGTCTGCGCCGCCGGCACGGTCACCGTCCCGGAGCTGTGCGCGGTCGAGGCCCACCCCGGACTGGTGCACCTGGTCTCGACCGTCCGCGGGGAACTCGGGCCGGAGCAGGGCTGGCGGCACCTCCTCGACGCCACCTTCCCGCCCGGCTCGGTCACCGGAGCGCCCAAGTCCAGTGCCCTGAAGATCATCGAGGCGCTGGAGACGGCGCCGCGCGGACCGTACTGCGGAGGCATCGGCTGGGTCGACGCCGACCGCCGCACCGGTGAGCTGGCCGTCGGGATACGGACCTTCTGGATCGACCGGACGGAGCCCGCAGGCCCGGTCCTGCGCTTCGGCACCGGCGCCGGGATCACGTGGGGCTCCGACCCCGGCCGTGAGTGGGACGAGACCGAACTCAAGGCGTCCAGGCTCCTCGCGATAGCGTCGGGCGGGGACGGTGGAACACACCCGGGGCGCGGGGAACGGGCCCGTGCCACGGCGTACCGAGCGATCAGCGCGGAAGGACCAGCCAGATGAAGCTCTGGGTCAACGGAGGACTCCGGGACGCCGACGACGCCCGGGTGTCGGTGTTCGACCACGGCCTCACGGTCGGCGACGGCGTCTTCGAGACGCTCAAGGCCGTGCACGGACAGGCATTCGCCCTCACACTCCACCTCGAACGCCTCACGCGTTCCGCCCGCGGTCTCGGTCTGCCCGACCCCGACCACGACGAGGTCCGCCGTGCCTGTGCCGCCGTGCTGGAGGCCAACCCCATGGAACGGGGACGGCTGCGGATCACGTACACCGGAGGGCTCTCCCCGCTCGGCTCGGACCGCGGCACCCACGGCCCGACCCTGGTCGTCGCGCTCGGCCCCACCGACCCGCGCCCCGACACCACCGCCGTGATCACCGTGCCCTGGACCCGCAACGAGCGCGGAGTCCTGACCGGCCTGAAGACGACCTCGTACGCGGAGAACGTCGTCGCGCTCGCCGGTGCCACCGCCCGGGGCGCGTCCGAGGCGCTCTTCGCCAACACCGTGGGACAGCTCTGCGAGGGCACGGGCTCCAACGTCTTCGTCGTCCTCGACGGCGAGCTGCACACCCCGCCCGTCTCCTCCGGCTGCCTCGCGGGCATCACCCGCGCCCTCACGGTCGGGTGGACCGGGGCCCGGGAGACGGAGCTGCCGTTCGACGTGCTGGAGCGGGCCGACGAGGTCTTCCTGACCTCCAGCCTCCGCGATGTGCAGGCCGTGCACCGGGTCGACGGGCGTGTGCTCACGGGTGTGCCGGGGCCGGTGACCGCCAAGGCGATGCGCGTCTTCGAGGAGCGCGCCGCGGCCGACCCCGACCCGTCGTTCCGGTAGGACCAACCGCGGAGGACAACCCGTGCCGGGTCCCGCGGGAGGCCGTGACCTGGTACCAGGTGACCGGGTCCCGTCGTGGGAACGGACGGCAGGAGGGCGGCACAAGCGGGTGACGCGAGCCCCCGCGAGTGGGTAGAACACCTCTGATGACCACCACCCTGCGGCCGACGGGGCCGCTTCAGCCCGGGACGGACGGCGCGCGGACCCGCTCCTACGAGGTCTGCGTCAACAGCCGTCCCGTCGGCGGGATCGAGATCGCCACCCTGCCCGCCTGCGGCGCGGGGACCGGCACCGTGCGATCGCTGTGGATCGACCCGGCCGACCGGCGGCGGGGCAGGGGGACCGTCGCCGCGCTCGCCGCGGAGGAGGTGCTGCGCGGCTGGGGCTGCGGACGGGTGGAGGTGTCCGTACCGGCCGACGCCGCCGAGGCCGTCCGGCTCGCCACCGTCCTCGGATACACCGAACGCGGGCGCGATCTGCTCAAGGTCCTCGACACGGAGCCGCCCGCGCCGCCGCCGGACACCGGGATCCGTCCGATGACCGAACCGGAGTTCCGGGAGTGGTGGCCGACGGCCGTGGAGGCGTACGCGCGCGGCTGGACCGAGCGCGGGCTCCCGGACGTAGAGGCGCGGGCCCGCTCCGAGGCCCACCACCGCGCCCTCGTCGACCCGCCCGGCGGCCGGCCGGAGGTCCTCGTCCACCGGGGCGAGGCCGTCGGCCGGCTCCTCGTCGGCCCGAACGAGGTCCGTCCCGGCGAGCGGGGCGCGTACGTGTACGACATCGAGGTCGCCGAGGGGCACCGCGGCCGGGGCCACGGCCGCGCCCTGATGCACCGGGCCGAGAGCCGTGCCCGGGAGTCCGGGGCACGGCTCATCGGGCTGCACGTCGTCGCGGGCGACACCCGGGCCCTCGGGTTCTACGAGTCGCTCGGCTACCGGACGGCGGACATCCACCTGGTCAAGCGACTGCTTTGAGAGGCCCGCCTTTCCGGAGCCGTACGGTCCGGGGCCGGGCACGCGACCCCGGCGGGCACACGAGACCGGTGGAGTCCGCGGGACCGGCTCTACTCCGCCAGCAGCCGGTCGGCGATCTCCTCGATACGGGCCCGCAGGCCCTCCTGGCTCCTGCCGCCGTCGAGGCGCTCACCGCCGATCACATACGTCGGGGTGCCGGTGACGCCGATCGCCTTGCCCTCGGCGTGATCCGCGTCGACGGCCAGGATGTGCCGGCCGTCGATCAGGGCGGTCTCGAACTCGTCGGCGTCCAGGCCCAGTTCACTCGCCACCGCCAGCAGGACCTTCTCGCCGCCGCGGTTGAGCTCCCCGACCCGCCCGAGGACGGCCTCCGTGTACGGCCGGCCCCGGCCCTGCTCGGCGGCCTCCTCCACGGCCTGGGCCGCGGCGAAGGCGTACTTGTGCTTGTCCAGGGGGAAGTGCCGCAGCCGGATCTCCAGGCGGTCGCCGTAGTGCTCGCGCAGGGCCCGCAGATCACCGAGGGCGGTGTGGCAGTCGGGGCACTGGAGGTCGCACCAGACGTCCAGGACGACGGGGGCGGCGGGCCGGGCAGGGGTGGAGTCGCTCATGGGGCCAGTCTCCCAGCCTCCGGCCGCGCGGGGGCGGCCGGGACGGATCACGAGGGCCGTCGCCGACCGGGACCTGGGGATGAGGGCGCCCCCGAGATCTCCCGGAGATCTCCGGGAGGCCGTACACCACCGTGGCCCCCACCCCCTCCTCCGGTGCAGGATGGAAGGGACGTAAGCGCTCATGCCCGCCGAAGCCTGGAGGACCGGATGATTGCCGAGACCATTTGCTCCGCGGTGTCCGCGGCGGGCCTGGGCATCGCCGCGATCACGGCGTACCGCCGGCGATTCCTCGCCGCCACCCGGATCGCCGCCTACTCGCTGGTCCCGATCGGCCTGGTCCTCACCGGCGCCGTCGAATGGGCCGTCGACACCGCGTTCAGCCCGACCGCGTGGGTCGGCTTCGGGCTGCTGGGCGGCTCGTGGCTGCTGTTCATGACCACCCGCGCCGTCGAGCGGCGCTCGGGCATCACCAGCCGCAAGGACCGCAAGGCGGCAAAGACGGCACAGCGCGACGCCGTGGCCCCCGCGGCCTCCGCGCCCTCGCTCGGCGGGAGCGGCCGGGCGGCGGCCCGGCCCGCCGAGCGCCCCAAGGCGTCCGGCAGCGGCGCGGGCGACGACTTCAGCGACATCGAGGCGATCCTCAAGAAGCACGGCATTTGACCTTCTCAGCAGGTGAGACGGGGCCGTGATGACGGGAACTCCCGCTGCCGCCACGTGTGTTGGACGATCATCGGGGCCCGCTCTGCGCCATGATCACTCCCGAGATGCTCGATACCTCCCGGGGCGAGACCCCTGCACCGACGAAGGAGCCGCGAGGGTGCCTCTTCGCGCTCTCCCAGCCGCCTTTGATGATCTTCCTGACGGTGATCGGCATGCTGCTGCTGATGGCCGCCGTCCACGATCTGTTCCTGTTGTGACGGGCGCTGTCCCCGCGGTCAGGGGTGCCGTCCCCGTGGTGGCGTGCGGCGCGGGACGGCCCGGACGCGTCCGGCCGTGCGCCCCGGCCGGACTCAGCCCGCCGCCTCCTTGCGGCGTGCGCGGTACGCCGCCACATGGAGCCGGTTGCCGCACGTACGGCTGTCGCAGTAGCGGCGGGAGCGGTTGCGCGAGAGATCGACGAAGGCCCGGCCGCAGCCCGGCGCCTCACAGCGCCGCAGCCGCTCCTGCTCGCCCGCGACGACGATGAAGGCGAGTGCCATCCCGCCGTCGGCCGCGAGATGGTCGCCCACCGAGGCGCCCGGCGCGAAGTAGTGCACATGCCAGTCGTAGCCGTCGTGGTCGGTCAGCTGAGGGGTGGTGCCCGCCGAGGCCACCAGCTCGTTCAGCAACTCCGCCGCGACCCTGGTCTCGGTCGCCGCGAAGATCTCCGAGAAGCGGGTGCGCACACCCTGGACGGCCCGCAGATCCCGGGTGCCCAGCCGGCCCACGTCGCTGATCCGGTGCGTGCCGACGAATTCGTTCAGCGCGGCGACATCCGCCAGCCCGTCGGCCCGATCGTGCTCCGGTGACGTGTTCACCAGGTCGACGACCATGTCGAGGGCGAATTTGGTGTCGTGGGGGATCAGCACGATGCACTCCATGGACCGCTGCGGGCCGGTGCCCGCCGAATTGCGCTGACTCTAGCGGCTCGCCGTGACACGGATCGGCGCCGTCACCGCGTGAATAGGCGGTGACGGCGCCGATGTCCTCCGTATGCGATTGTCCGCGCGGCGCCGTCTCCCCGAGTCGGACGGCGCCGTGCAGCTCTCTGCCTGGCTCAGCTTTCGGCCAGGATGTGCGAGAGTTCCGTGTCGAGATCGAAGTGACGGTGCTCGGTGCCGGGTGGCACGGCCGCGTCGGTCCTCTTCAGGAACGACTCCAGGGCCCGCGCCGGGGCCTCGAGCAGGGCTTCGCCCTCCGGGGAGCTCAGCGCGATGCAGACGACGCCCTGGCCGTGGCTGCGGGACGGCCAGACTCTGACGTCGCCCGTGCCGGTGGGCCGGTGCAGCCCCTCGGCGAGAAGGTCGCGGGCGAAGACCCACTCGACCGTCTCTTCGGCTCCGGTGTGGAAGGTGGCGTGCACGGCATAGGGATCGGCCGTGTCATACCGCAGGCCCGCGGGTACAGGCAGTGAAGACTCGCTCGATACAACGAGGCGCAGGTGCAGCTCGCAGCTGACCGTGGTGTTCATAAGCGCCAGGGCCTTTCGCTCAGTGTGCGCTCGGGGATTCGCACGTCGGCGAAATCGACATGCCACCTACGGTGCCGTTGTAAACCCCTCTGACCGTTTTGTGATCCTTCATGTCGCTCGTACGGCGGTGCATTACTTTGTGTTATACCGCCATTCCGGTGACGTGCTTCCATCCGGTAGGTTTGACGCCATGAATGCGGAGAGTGAGCGGGGGGAGGCCCTCGCGGCGACGGCCTCCGCCCCCGCGCCGGGGGCGACCACGACGGGGGACGCGACGGCAGGGGACATCATGACGGGGGAGCAGCGGTCGGGCGCCGAAGGGCGGGCGGCCGACGGCGGCGGGGACGACGCGTCCGGGGCGCCGGAGAAGCCGCTCGGATCGCGGGCGCCCCACTTCATCAAGCGCTCCAAGCCGCTGCACCTGAGCTGGCAGGTCGGGGTCTTCCTCGTCGGTCTCGCGGTGGTCGGCGCGGGTGTCGCGATGCTGGTGCTGCCGGGCCCCGGCTGGTTCGTGATCTTCGGCGGCATGGCGATCTGGGCGACCGAGTTCGTCTGGGCGCAGCTCGTGCTGCGCTGGACCAAGCGCAAGGTCACCGAGGCGGCCCAGCGAGCACTCGACCCCCGGGTACGGCGGCGGAACATCATCCTCACCACCACGGGCGTGGTGATCTGCGCGGTGCTGGCCGCGGTCTACCTCTGGAAGTTCGGTCTCACCATGCCCTGGAAGATCGAGCAGTAGCCGATAACGGGTCGGGAGCCCCCGCTGACATGCGGTAATGTTCGCGATGCGTTCCCGGGCGATTAGCTCAGCGGGAGAGCGCTTCGTTCACACCGAAGAGGTCACTGGTTCGATCCCAGTATCGCCCACGGAATAACCGGCGGGCCGGTTCGCTCATCAGGCGAATCGGCCCGCCTTTCCCGTGCCCCGGTGTTCCGTGCGGCCGGGCGGAACAGCGCATACGGCATCAGCGCATACGGCCCACGCTCTCGCGGAGCCTGCGCGCGTCCCTCAGCCGCTGCTCGTAGGTCGCTCCCACGCCCAGGAGCAGCAGTCCGGCCAGCGCCGGCGGCAGCCAGCGGGGGAGCGCCCCCACGACCTGGACCACGTACGGCGCCAGTTCGTGCAGCGCGTCGAGTGCCAGCACGGCGCCGCCGAGGACCAGCAGCGCCTGGAGCCGCAGCCGGGCGCCGGCGAGTGTCACCGCGAGCGCGGCCAGCCCCAGCAGCAGCGGGCGCAGCCAGTGGGCGTCGCCCCAGGCCGCGTGGAGGCTCGGGACGAGGGTCGCGGCGAGACCGGGGCCGTACGCCGTCCACGACGGGACCTCCGCGTCGCGGCGGCGGCGCAGCACGCCGACGGCCAGGGCGAGCACGGTCACCGGCAGCGTGTACGCCTCCGGGGCCGTCACCCCCGAAGCGGCGAGCCGCACCCAGGTCGCCGCCAGGAACAGGCCCGCCGCGGCGTACCCGGCCCCCGGGCGCCGCTCCGGACGGATCGCCGTACCCGCCGCGATCACCCCGCCCAGCGCGAGCACGAGGGCGAGGGTCGGCCGGTGCTCGACGGCGAACGGAACGGCCGACAGGCCCACGACGGCCGCCGTGCCCTCCAGCGGCACCGCCAGCGGGCTCCGCCCCAGCCGGGCGGCGACCACGGCCACCACCGCGGGCACGACGAGCAGCACCGGGCCCATCCGGTGCGACTCCAGCCCGGCCGCGCCGCAGACGGCGATCACCAGCCAGGTCCCGAAGACGACGGCCGCGCAGGCGGTGACGCCCCGGACCGCGTTCCCGGCGCGGGAGACGACCGCCACGGCTGTCAGCGCCGCGACCAGGGTCGCGAGCACGGTGAACGTCGCCGGGCGCGTCCCCAGCGACAGGAGCCCGAGGCTCACGGCCCCCGTGAGCGCACAGCCCAGGGCGGCACCCGCCGCGGCCGGGGCGTGCGGGGCTGCCCACCCGGGGCGCGTGATCAGCGCGAGGGTCCCCAGGGTGAGCAGCAGGTGGAACACCACGGAGGCGGTGTAGCCGAACCCGGCGGCGATCGGGAGCACGGTCAGCGCGGCCCATCCGAGGCCGAAGGCCACGGCACCGGCGGCGTTCCGCCCGGCCGCCGCCGACAGGCGCGCGGGACGGCTCACGGGCGGGGCCCAGGTGCCCCAGCCGCCCACGGGCCCGCCTCCCGGAGCGGAAGGCTCCGCGCGGCCGGCCGCCGGGGCACCCGGGACCTCCGCCCCGGAAGCCCCGGAGTCCGGCGCGGGGGAGACAGGGCGGTCCTTGTCCGGCGCGGGGGCTCCCGAGACGCCGGCGGCCGGCGCGGGCGCCGCCGGGGCGCCGTCCCGCGCGGCCGACGCCGGAGAAGCACCGTCCGCCGCCCGGCGCGCGTACAGCGCCAGGACGGCCGCCACCGTCAGCAGCACCACAGGAGCCGGGGCCAGTGGCCCACCGGGGAGACCCAGCGCCTCGCGGGCGCCGCGCGGCGGTCCCGACCAGATCTCCGGAAGGACGGTCAGCGGGCCCGCGAGGGTGAGCACGAGGGCCGGCAGCGCCCACACGGCCGCCAGGACCTGGACCGAGGCCGACGCCACAGCCAGACCCCGCGGCACCCGGCGCGGCAGCGTCTTCCGTACGGAAGGGGACCGGACGGCCAGGAGAAGGGCGAGGGCGCACAGCAGATACGCCGGGCCCGCCCAGCCGCCCGGAAGCACCTCACGGACCACCCCGCCGACCCCCGCGACCAGCGAGAGGCCCGCCACCACCGAGGCGACCGGGGCGGCCGACGGCGCGCGCCAGGCCGCGAACAGGGCCACACCGGCGGCCACCACGAGCAGCACCGCAGGCCGCAGGGTGCCGGACGGCGCCTCCGCCACCGCGGACTGGAGCAGACCGAGCAGCAGCGCTCCGGAGCCCGCCACCGAGGCACCCGCCGCGGCGATCGTCCGTACACCGGCGTGCCCCGCCCGCACCGCGACCGCGACGTCGAACGCCGCCGTCGCCAGCAGCGCCCACTCCAGCGGAATCGAGTCGGCCCTTCCCGTGGCCGCCCACAGGACCAGTGGCAGCTGCGCCGCCGTCATCGCCACCGGCAGCGGAAGCCGCAGCCCGCCCAGCAGGGTTCCGTAGCCCGCCCACAGCGCCGCCAGCACCGCCGAGGCCCATGCCGCGTACGCGGCATCGTCCGTCCCGGGCAGCGCCACCCGGTGCAGCGCGTACGCGTCCAGCACCGTCAGCACCAGACCGAGCGCCGCCACCGCCTCAGCCGTGGAGGAGAGCCGCCGCCGCAGCAGCGCGACCGGTGCCGCGAGCGCGGCCACCGTCACCGTGCCGAGGACGGCACTGCGTCCGCTGATCCCCATGGCACCCCAGCTGACCAGCGTGAACGCGATCGCCGCAATCGCCAGCAGCACCCCGCCGAGGACGAGGAGCACATTCTGCACGCTCGGCGAAGACGCCTCGGGGGGCCGCCGGGCCCCGGGCGGCGCCGTGGGCGCCGCGGCGCCCACGGAGACCCCGGCGGGCGGATGCAGCACGGAGAGCAGCCAGGCCCGGCGCGCCAGCAACTGGCTGCGGCGCGCGTCCAGTCGGCCCAGTTCGCGGTCGAGGATCACCAGTTCCTCGGCGGGCGGCAGCGGCGGCACATTCGTCATGCCGGGAGTGTGGCGCCGGCCACACCCCCCGGCATGGGCGCGGATACTCAGTTCGCGTGTGAGTACCCGCCCCCTCGCCCCCGCGGCGCGCAGACTTGGGTCATGGACTGGTACCGCTACCGCTTCCACACCGTCTGGGATCTGACCGCCCGTCCCGACGCCGTCTACGAGGTCCTCGCAGACGCCGAGGACTACCCCTCCTGGTGGCCGCAGGTCCGCTCGGTCATCGCCCACGGCGAGGACAGCGGGGCGGTGCGCTTCCGCTCCTTCCTCCCGTACGAGCTGCGGGTCACCGCCCACGCGGTACGGCGCGACCCCGAGGCACGCGTCCTCGAAATCGGCATGGAGGGCGACCTGGAGGGCTGGGCCCGCTGGACCGTCGGCGCCCGCGGCTTCGGCACCCGGGCCGTCTACGACCAGGAGGTCGAGGTCCGCAGACCCCTCATGCGGCGACTGGCCCTGCCCTGCCGTCCCGTCTTCCGCGCCAACCACGCGGCCATGATGCGCGCCGGGCTGCGCGGTATCGACGCCCGTCTGCGGGACGGGAAGGAGCGGAAGGAGATTTGAAGGCGGGCCGTCCCAACCTGTATGGTTCAGTCCGTTCCCGGGCGATTAGCTCAGTGGGAGAGCGCTTCGTTCACACCGAAGAGGTCACTGGTTCGAACCCAGTATCGCCCACCGGGAAAGGCCGGTCCGTCGTCGACGGACCGGCCTTCTTCTTGCCGCGGCCCGCTCCCCGCGCAGCCGTCACGGCCCTGTGCCCGCGGAGTCCGTACCGGCGGTACGCGTCAGGCCGCGGCGGGCAGTTCGGGCCGCAGCGGCCACGCCGGATCCACCACCTCCGGCGTACCGCTGCGCGCGAACCACGCCTGGAGCCCCCGTGCCTGCGAGGCGTGCCAGACCGCCTGGAGCGTGTGCAGCTCCGCCGCCGACAGCCGCTCCATCCGGGAGGCGAACCGTCGGCCCACCGCCCGGGTCACCTCCAGCGCGGCCATCGCGTCCGCCGCGGCGTCATGCGCGCCGTCCAGCTCCACCTCGTACTGCAGGCACAGATCCGACAGCGTGCGGCGGCCCTTGCGGTAACGGTCCAGTTGTTTGTCCAGCACCCGCGGATCCAGCACGCACAGCGGCACGTTCTCCAGATAGCGCGACAGGGAGGCCGTGCGGTGCCGCCGCAGCTCCCGGTCGAGGAGCGTCAGATCGAACGGCGCGTTCATCACCACCAGGGGGCGCGCCGCGGCGCACTGCTCGGCCAGTGCCCGCGCTATCTCCTCCATCACCGGAGCGGGCCAGCGGCCGTTGCGCTGCACATGGTCGTCGGTCAGACCGTGCACCTCGGTCGCCGCGGGCGGCACCGGAACCCCGGGATTGACCAGCCAGCGCGTGATCCGGGGCCGCCCGTCCACACCGTCCTGGACCACCAGCGCGGCCGAGACGATGCGGTCCCGCTCGACATCGACTCCCGTGGTCTCCGTGTCAAATGCGGCCATTGGGCCGTCGTACCAGCGCATCATCCCCGAACTCCTCGCACCCACACGGCAGATGGCGAGATCCCCCTGCCCGAACCGGTGATACCCGGGCCGTTTGCGCCGTACGCCGACCGGTGACAACACAGATGACGGGCAGCGCATCTGACAGCCCGTCCGGAACATCCACACCGTCCGACGCCACCCCGTAACCGCCGTGCCGCGCCGCACCCGCGCCCGGGCCCGGGCCCGCCGCGCACTCGGTCACGGGTACGGCACCCGCGCCGGGACCGGCACATGAACCGGGACCGGCACCGGACGGCACCGCCCGGAAGGCCCGAAGAGCCATGGCGCTCCCGCACCCCGCCCCCGAAGCCGAGAGCCCCGGGGGAGGGCTGCTGTCCCCGAGACCGCCCCCACCACCGCGGGGCGCGCTCGCCACCACCGCCTGCATGGAAACGCTCCAGGTGGGCTATCTCCACGCGGTGGCCGCCGCGGCCGGCTGCTCGCTCTCCCAGCCGTTCCCCGACAACGGCATCGACTGGCACATCAGCCACAGCTCGGCCGCCCACGCCGTCGACGACGAAGTCACCATCAAGGTGCAGCTCAAGTGCACCTACCAGATCCCGCCGCGCACCGGGGGCCCGGGCTTCTCCCGGTTCTCGTTCACGCTGGACAACGACCATCTGGTGAAGCTGGCCCGCACACCGGTGTCCGTGCACAAGATCCTCGTCGTGATGCTCGTCCCCCGGAGCCGGGACGACTGGCTGCGCGCCGGGCACGACCGGCTCGATCTGCGGCACTGCTGCTACTGGACCAATCTGGCGGGCCACCCGGTGACCGGACGGAACAGGACCACCGTGCGGATCCCCACCTCACGGATCTTCGACGACCGGGCCCTCTGCGAGATCATGGCGAGGGTCGGGGCTGGAGGGAGACCCTGATGCACCGGCCCTACGACGCGTACGGCGACCGCGACGCGTACGGCGACCGCGATGCCTACGACGACACCGGCCCGCCGGGCCCCGCCCCGGCCGGCTGCCACGGCACCGGCCCCGACCCCGCCCGGATCGACCCCGCCGTCCTCGGCGCGCTCCTCGCCCGGCACGGCTGGCGCCGGCGCGGCGGCACGGCCGGCCGCTACGCCCGCTGGACCCCGCCCGGAGCCACCGGGGGCGGCACGAGCCTGCTCGTCCCCGAGAGCAGGGCCTTCCCCGACTGCGAGGACCTCCTCGGCGAGGCCCTGCTCGCCCTCGCCCGCAGCGCCGCGCCCTCCGCCCGCGAGGTGCTCGTCGGGCTCACCGTCCCCAGCGACGAGATCCGCTGGTGGCGCGATGTCCCGCCGGGGCCCGCGGGGGCGGCCTCCTGGGCCCAGCAGGAGCATCTGCGCACCGCCGCCCGCCAGCTCCTCCTGGCGGGCGCCCTCGCGGCGCGCGGGCGGGCCCGGTACCACGGAGCACGCCATCGCCGGTCCGCCCGGGCGGCCCTCGAAGGAGTCCTCGTCCCGCCCGTGCCCGGTGGCCGCGCCCTCACCGCGTTCGTCCCCGTGGACAGCGGCCGGCCCGCCGTGGTCCGGATCCACCAGGCACTTCAGGCGGCCCGCGAGGCCACCGACTACCAGCGGGCGACGGGCGGCATGGCGGCCTTCGACGCCGCCGTGGAACTGGGGGTGAGCCGGGAGCTGACCGAGGCCGTCATCGCCCTCGTACGCGGCTCGGAGGGCGCGCGAGTCGCCCTGGAGTGGTCACCGGCCGCGGGCGTGCCCGAAGGCTGCGCGGCCCGGGGCGAACCGGTGGAGTTCACCCCCGGCGATCTGCCCGCCCTGCGCGCGGCGAGCGCGCGCTACCTCCGGGACGAGCCCTCGGTGCCCGTGCTGATCACGGGCACGGTCGTGCGGATGCGCCGCGCCGGGCCGCGCGGCCCCGGAACGGTACGGCTGAGGGTGCTGGCGGGGGCGGAGGTGCCGCACGTCCGGATGGCGCTGGAGGAGGACGCGTACCGCACCGCGGGCCACGCCCACCTGGTGGGACTGCCGGTCCGGGTCGCCGGACGGCTGGAGAGCCGCGGCGGCTTCCGCCGGCTCAGCGACGCGACGGACCTGGTGCCCGTGCCGGTGGACGAGGCCGAGCGCGACCGGCTCCTGAAATCGCTCCAGGAGGGTCTCGGTCACCTGGAGGACGTCTGCGGCTCCCCGGACGACTGAGGGCGCCGTCGCGGCGGCGAGGCCGGAGCGGGCCGCCACCGCGGCGGAACGGGGGCGGGCGCCCAGGCGGACCGTTTCGCGGGCGGACCGCTCGGCTCGGTACGATTCAGGCGCGCGCAGTGTCCGCTGGCGCATCCCCATCCGTCAGGAGAGACCGGTGTCAGACGTCCGTGTGATCATCCAACGCGATTCCGAGCGGGAAGAGCGCGTGGTGACGACGGGCACGACGGCCGCGGACCTCTTCGCGGGCGAGCGCACCGTCGTCGCGGCGCGCGTCGCCGGGGAGCTCAAGGACCTCGCGTACGAGATCGCGGACGGCGAGGAGGTCGAACCCGTCGAGATCTCCTCCGCGGACGGTCTGAACATCCTTCGGCACTCCGCCGCGCACGTGATGGCGCAGGCCGTGCAGGACCTTTTCCCCGAGGCCAAGCTCGGCATCGGCCCGCCGGTCAAGGACGGCTTCTACTACGACTTCGACGTCGAGAAGCCGTTCACGCCCGAGGACCTCAAGGCCATCGAGAAGCGGATGCAGGAGATCCAGAAGCGCGGCCAGCGCTTCTCCCGCCGCGTGGTGACCGACGAGTCCGCCCGCGCGGAGCTGGCGGACGAGCCGTACAAGCTGGAGCTGATCGGGCTGAAGGGCTCCGCCTCCAGCGACGACGGCGCGGATGTCGAGGTCGGCGCGGGCGAGCTGACGATCTACGACAACCTGGACGCGAAGACCGGCGAGCTGTGCTGGAAGGACCTGTGCCGGGGCCCGCACCTGCCCACCACCCGGAACATCCCGGCGTTCAAGCTGATGCGGAACGCCGCCGCGTACTGGCGCGGCAGCGAGAAGAACCCGATGCTCCAGCGCATCTACGGCACCGCCTGGCCGTCCAAGGACGAGCTGAAGGCACACCTCGACTTCCTGGCCGAGGCCGAGAAGCGCGACCATCGCCGGCTCGGCACCGAACTCGACCTCTTCTCCGTCCCGGACGAGATCGGCTCCGGCCTCGCCGTCTTCCATCCGCGCGGCGGCATCGTGCGCCGGGTCATGGAGGACTACTCCCGCAAGCGCCACGAGGAGGAGGGGTACGAGTTCGTCTACACCCCGCACGCCACCAAGGGCGCCCTCTTCGAGAAGAGCGGCCACCTGGACTGGTACGCGGAGGGCATGTACCCCCCCATGCAGCTCGACGGTGGTACGGACTACTACCTCAAGCCCATGAACTGCCCCATGCACAACCTGATCTTCGACGCGCGCGGGCGCTCCTACCGCGAGCTGCCGCTGCGGCTGTTCGAGTTCGGGACCGTGTACCGGTACGAGAAGTCGGGCGTCGTCCACGGACTGACCCGGGCCCGCGGCTTCACCCAGGACGACGCGCACATCTACTGCACCCGTGAGCAGATGGCGGAGGAGCTGGACCGCACGCTCACCTTCGTGCTGAACCTGCTGCGGGACTACGGTCTGACCGACTTCTACCTGGAGCTGTCGACCAAGGACCCGGAGAAGTACGTCGGCGACGACCAGTCGTGGGAGGAGGCCACCCAGGTGCTCCAGGAGGTGGCCGAGAAGCAGGGCCTCCCGCTGACCCCCGACCCGGGCGGCGCGGCCTTCTACGGCCCGAAGATCTCCGTGCAGGCGCGGGACGCCATCGGCCGGACCTGGCAGATGTCCACCGTCCAGCTCGACTTCAACCTGCCCGAGCGCTTCAACCTGGAGTACACGGCCCCGGACGGCTCGCGCCGGCGGCCCGTCATGATCCACCGGGCCCTGTTCGGCTCCATCGAGCGCTTCTTCGCGGTGCTGCTGGAGCACTACGCGGGCGCGATGCCGCCGTGGCTGGCCCCGGTGCAGGCGGTCGGCATCCCGGTCGGAGACGCGCACGTCGACTACCTCCGGGCCTTCGCCGACGACGCGAGGAAGAAGGGTCTGCGGGTGGAGGTCGACGGGTCGTCGGACCGGATGCAGAAGAAGATCAGGACCCATCAGAAGCTGAAGGTCCCGTTCATGATCATCGTCGGTGACGAGGACATGAACGCGGGCACGGTCTCCTTCCGCTACCGGGACGGCTCGCAGGAGAACGGCATCCCGCGCGAGCAGGCGCTCGCCAAGCTGGAGCAGGTCGTGACGGACCGCGTCCAGGTCTGAGACCCGGCGCCCGGGACCGGGCGCTAGCGACCGCCGGCAGCCCCTGGGGAGTCCCTCGGGGGCTGCCTGTCCTGCTCCAGGGTGAACGTCTGGATCAGCCACGACGAGAACGAACCCGTCACCGCTCCCAGCAGCGCCAGCCCCCCGGCCATCATGAAGGCGGCCACCGCCCGCCCCAGCGGCGTCACCGGGGTCACATCCCCGTATCCGACGGTCGTCAGGGTCGAGCAGGCCCACCAGACCGAGTCCCCGAAGGTCGTGATCGTCGCCCCGGGGGCCGCGCGCTCCGCCGCGTAGACGGTGAGGGCGCCCGCGAAGCCGAGCAGCACCGACGACAGGCCCGCGTAGGCGATGACCCGGGCGTGCAGGGAGAGCCGGGGCTGGGCGCGGCGGTGCTGCACGGACTCATAGAGATGCACGAAGCGCAGCGGGCGCAGCAGCGGCAGGACGACGACGATCGCGTCCATGAGGTGTCTGCGGACGAAGGCGAGACCCTGACCGCTGAGCCGCCAGCGCACCGCGTAGTCGACGACGAAGAGTGCCCAGGTCGCGTAGGTGACGGCCAGCAGGGCGTTGCGCCAGCCCTGGGGAAGGTCCTCGTCGAGGACGCGGACGGCGTAGCAGCCGAGAAAGAGCGCGGAGGCCAGGAACAGCGGGACTTCCGTACGCTGACGCCACTGCCAGAGCCTGCTCTCGTCGTTCATCGGTACAGCATCGCGGGGACGGCTTCGGGCGGCCCCCGGCGACACGCTGCGCGGGGCCGACGCCATATGCTGCACAGCATGACCAGTGAGCCGGAACAGCAGATCGGGGTGGGGTCGCCGGACGCGTTCCAGCGCTTGTGGACGCCGCACCGGATGGCGTACATCCAGGGGGAGAACAAGCCGAGCGGTCCCGAGGCGGGGGACGGCTGTCCCTTCTGCTCGATTCCGTCGAAGTCGGACGAGGACGGGCTGGTCATCGCACGGGGCTCGGCCGTGTACGCGGTGCTGAACCTCTATCCGTACAACGGCGGGCATCTGATGGTGGTGCCGTTCCGTCATGTCGCCGACTACACCGAGCTGGACGCCGCCGAGACGGCGGAGCTGGCCGAGTTCACCAAGCGCGCGATGACCGCCCTGCGCGAGGCGTCCGGCGCCCACGGGTTCAACATCGGGATGAACCAGGGCATGGCCGCGGGGGCGGGGATCGCCGCCCATCTGCACCAGCACATCGTGCCGCGGTGGGGCGGGGACACCAACTTCATGCCGGTCGTCGGGCACACGAAGGTGCTGCCGCAGCTGCTCGCGGACACGCGCGCGATGCTCGCGGACGTCTGGCCGCGCTGACCAGCGGCGGGCGCCGCGCGGCCGACCCGCGCGCCGCCGGGAGCCCCCGTCGGCCCGCGGCACGGACGGCGGGCACGGGACGCCGGTCGGCTCGCGCGCCGTAGGGGCCGGGCCTCGCGGGACGGCCGGGCCCGCATCCGCGCCCCGTGGTCCCGCCGGCACCCGGCGCTGCACCGCACCGGGCGCACGGGCAGACCCTCGGTGCCGGACCCGGCCTCACGGGCGCCTCAGGCGTCGTACACATCCGCCTTCCGCGGTGCCGGGTCCTGGACGATGCCGCTGACGACCATGGACCGGTTGCCGAACCGCTCGGTGTCGACGCCGTTCTCCTCCAGCACCCGCATCGCCGCCGCGTGCGCCACCCGCAGCACGGGCGTGGCCGCCCGCATCGCGTCGTCGGCCATGAACCGGTGCCGCCAGGGCTGCTCCGCCCAGGCGTGCCGCAGCCCGAAGGGCTCCGGCAGCACCAGCTTGCCGCCGAGGAAGTCCAGGATCGGCGGGTACCAGGTGAAGGGCGCGCGCACCGCCAGGCGTACGACCTCGGGGGCCTCCACCAGCGGCAGTGCCACGTCCTTGGTCTCCCAGAAGCGGACGGTCTTGCTCACCGTCTTGGTCTTCGGGGTGGACTTGGTCGTGAACAGGCCGTGGACCGGGCCCAGCGCGTGTCCGGTGACCTCGATCCGGAGGGTCTCGTGGAGCACGGTCACGGTGATCATCATCGTGATGACCAGCTGACCGTCCCACAAGGTGAACTGAACGCCCAGATAGTGGCGGTTGCCGCCGCCGAACTGCTGGTGGTTGCAGATCCGCTGTATCTCGTGGCCCTTGATCTGGAATGCCTCGACGTCCTGGCCCTCGGGCCGCGAGACGGCCCCGGCGCCCTCGCCGACGGGGGAGACGATCCAGTGCTTGACCGAAGGGGTGGGGAAACCGCCGGAGTTGAGCGGGCCACGCTCCAGCAGCTTCAGCTTGTCGTGGATCGCGCGTATGACGTCCCAGCTGCGGAACTGGTTGATCTCCTTGCCCGGTTCCCTGGGAACCAGCTCCTCCGCCAGCTGCCAGCTGCCCCAGCGGGTGCCCATGCCGAGTATCCCCTTGGGGCCGGCGTAGAACACCGAGTTGGAGTGCTGCTCGGCGGTGAGCTTCTCCAGGCCCTGGCGCAGCTCCTCACGGGCCGTCTCATTGGGGTGTCCCGGCACCGCCTCGGGCACCTTGGCGCCGATGCCGCCGCCCGACAGGAGGCTGTCCCACCGGGCGCGCATGTCCTGGGCGGTGGACTCGCAGATCCGCTTCGCGAGCAGCCAGCCGACGACCGGGGCGACGATCATCCCGCGGATGTAGTACGCCCAGAAGCCGCTGAACGGCAGCCGGACCAGGAAGATCACCGCGAGCAGGCCGATGGCCGCCAGCAGGGCCGTGCCGAGCGCCCCGGCCCGCTTGTTCTGCGCCCCGGCGATGGTGCGGCGGAGCTGGAAGACCCCCATCCACAGCAGCAGTCCGGGCAGGAAGACCAGCCCGAACAGCGCCATCACGGCGGTCAGCTTCGCGTCCCGCCCCTTGCGGATCCGGGAGGCCGCCAGGCAGTGCTCGACCACCGTCTGCGGCTCGGTGCCGAAGGACTGGATCAGCGCGGCCCGCGCGCCGCCGAGCATCCGTACCTGCACGGCACGGGAGAACGCCTCGCCGAGATTGGGCTCGAAGAGCGAGAACCTGCCCTTCTTCACCTCGGACTTGTGCCATTCGTTGTTGGCCTTGAGGATCTCCGCGACCGGGCTGTCGCGGTACGCGGCCGAGGCGAGCGCATGCGTCGCCGCGGTCTGTCCCGCCGAGCCCTGGAGCGGGATCTGCGCCCCGGGAGTGAAGTCAAATCCGTCCGCCACTGCCGCCCCCATCGCCGCGCGTCGCATCCGCTGTGCGGCCTGTTCCCAACTGCCGCGCCCCGCACACCTGCTGAGCTGGGCACCTCAGCGTATCCGGGCCGTGCTCGCTTCGTCACGGGCGCGTGGGAATGCGCCCCCTGGGGGACGGCGGCGCGCCCCCGCCCTCCGGGGAGTGCGGGGGCGCGCGATGGTGGCGGGCGGAGTGCCGGGGCCCTACCGGCCGTTCCCGTTCAGGTCCCTGACCCGGTCGGCGACCTGGGGCGGCATGGGCTCATGACGGGCGTACGAGCGGCTGAACCGGCCCGTCCCGTGGGAGATGGAGCGCAGATCGACCGCGTACCGCCCGATCTCGATCTCGGGGACCTCGGCGCGCACCAGCGTGCGCGACCCGGGGGCCTGCTCGGTGCCGACGACCCGCCCGCGCCGCCCGGACAGATCGCTCATCACCGGGCCCACGTATTCGTCCGAAACCAGTACCTGCACTTCGGCCACGGGCTCCAGCAGATGGATACGGGTGTCCCCGGCCGCCTCCCGCAGGGCGAGCGCGCCCGCGGTCTGGAAGGCGGCGTCCGAGGAGTCCACCGAGTGCGCCTTGCCGTCCCGGAGGGTGACGCGCACATCGACGAGGGGGTACCCGGCGACGACTCCGCGTGCCGCCTGGGCGCGCACGCCCTTCTCCACGGAGGGGATGAACTGACGGGGCACGGCCCCGCCGACCACCTTGTCGACGAACTCGATGCCGGAGCCCGGGGGCAGCGGCTCGACCTCGATCTCGCAGATCGCGTACTGGCCGTGGCCGCCGGACTGCTTCACATGCCGCCCCCGCCCCGCCGAACTGTCGCCGAAG
Organism: Streptomyces sp. NPDC004609; assembly: GCF_042873655.1. NCBI lineage: Bacteria > Bacillati > Actinomycetota > Actinomycetes > Kitasatosporales > Streptomycetaceae > Streptomyces > Streptomyces sp. NPDC004609. Next base: position 133,178 of record NZ_JBIALS010000019.1, read on the forward strand.
GTCTCGCGCAGCGCCACCTTGTGCGGTACGACGTCGACCTGGACGCCGTACCGGCTGCGCAGCCGCTCCAGGGCGACGTCCGCGTGGGCCTCGCCCAGGCACCACAGGACGACCTGGTGGGTGGCCCGGTTCTGCTCCAGCCGCATGGTCGGGTCCTCGGCGACCAGCCGGGAGAGCCCCTGGGAGAGCCTGTCCTCGTCGGCCTTGCTGTGGGCCTGGACGGCCAGCGGCAGCAGCGGGTCGGGCATCGGCCACGGCTCCATCAGCAGCGGGTCGTCCTTCGACGACAGGGTGTCCCCGGTCTCGGCGCGGGTCAGCTTGGCGACACACGCCAGATCCCCTGCGACGACCCGGCCGAGCGGACGCTGCTGCTTGCCGAAGGGGACGGAGAGCGCGCCGACCCGCTCGTCGGCCTCGTGGAGGTCCTGATCCTCGTGCCCCGGGTCGGCCAGGCCGTGTCCGGACACATGCACGGTCTCGTCGGGCCGCAGGGTGCCGGAGAAGACGCGTACGAGCGAGATACGGCCCACGTACGGGTCGGACGCGGTCTTGACGACCTCCGCCACCAGGGGGCCGTCGGGGTCGCAGCTGATCCTCGGGCGGGGCGCGCCCTGCGGGGTGGTGACCTGCGGGCACTCGGGCTCCAGCGGTGTGGGGAAGCCGCCGGTGATCAGCTCCAGCAGCTCCACCGTGCCGAGGCCCTGCCGGGCCCCGGGCGCCGCCGGGGCGGCGGCGAGGACGGGGTGGAAGGTGCCGCGGGCGACGGCCTTCTCCAGGTCGTCGACGAGCGTGGCGACGTCGATGTCGTCACCGGCGAGATAGCGGTCCATGAGGGTCTCGTCCTCGCTCTCGGCGATGATCCCCTCGATGAGCCGGTTGCGGGCTTCCCCGATGAGGGACGCCTGCCCGGGGTCGGGCGGGGCCTCCTTGCGCTCGCCGGAGGAGTAGTCGTAGATCTTCTGCGACAGCAGTCCGGCCAGGCCGGTCACCGGGGCGTGGCCGTCGGGCCCGGGGGTGCCGTACTGCGGGAGGTACAGCGGGAGTACGGCGTCGGGGTCGTCGCCGCCGAAGAGGGAGCCGCAGACCTCGGTCAGCTCCTCGTAGCCGGTCCGCGCGGTCTCCAGATGGGTGACCACGATCGCCCGGGGCATGCCGACCGCGGCGCACTCCTCCCAGACCGCGCGGGTGGCGCCCGCGACGGCGCCGGATTCCTGGGCCGCCGAGACGACGAAGAGGGCCGCGTCCGCCGCACGCAGACCGGCCCTCAGCTCCCCGACGAAGTCGGCGTACCCGGGGGTGTCGAGGAGATTGATCTTGTACCCGTCCCATTCGAGGGGGACCAGTGACAGCTGTACGGAGCGTTGCTGGCGGTGCTCGATCTCGTCGTAGTCCGAGATCGTGCCGCCGTCCTCGACGCGGCCCGCCCGGTTCACCGCTCCCGCGGTGAGGGCGAGGGCCTCGGTCAAGGTGGTCTTTCCCGATCCGCTGTGGCCGACCAGCACCACATTCCGTACGGATGAGGGCCGGTCGGCCGTTGTAGCCCTGCCGGCGGCTCCGGTGTGCGCGCTCGCCTTGTCGCCCATGATTCCTGCCTCCCGATCGATGACATCGACAGCACGGTGAGGAATGGGGCCACGGGCGCGGGGAACCGTGGGTACGGCCTCCGGACGGAGCCGGCGTGAAGCCGCGGGAGGGCGTCCCGGGGCAGCTCCGTCGATGCCCGCAGTCGTCTTTCGAGCTTTCCACTCCCGCCGTGGCGCGTCCATACGTCGCGCGCGACGCCCCCGCACGGGTGCCCGGCGGTGGAGTGCGCCGGTCGTGGCTACGATGGGCCAGCCGGTGGCCGACGGGTCACACGGCTCGCCGAACCTCGGGAAGGCCATGCTGAACAAGTACGCGCGTGCATTCTTCACGCGTGTCCTCACACCGTTCGCCGCGTTTCTGCTCCGCCGCGGAGTGAGCCCCGACGCGGTCACTCTCATCGGGACGGCGGGAGTGATGGCGGGAGCGCTGGTCTTCTTCCCCCGAGGGGAGTTCTTCTGGGGCACGATCGTCATCACGCTGTTCGTCTTCTCCGATCTCGTCGACGGCAACATGGCCCGCCAGGCGGGCATTTCGAGCCGCTGGGGCGCCTTCCTGGACTCCACGCTCGACCGGGTCGCCGACGGCGCGATCTTCGGCGGCTTCGCGCTCTGGTACGCGGGCCGGGGCGACGACAACGTGCTGTGCTCGGTCGCGATCTTCTGCCTGGCGAGCGGCCAGGTCGTCTCGTACACCAAGGCGCGGGGTGAGGCGATCGGCCTCCCGGTCGCCGTGAACGGACTCGTCGAGCGGGCCGAGCGGCTGGTGATCTCCCTGGTCGCGGCGGGACTGTCCGGTCTGCACGCGTTCGGGGTGCCCGGGATCGACGTCCTGCTGCCGATCGCGCTGTGGATCGTCGCGGTCGGCAGCGCGGTCACGCTGGGGCAGCGTGTGGTGACCGTACGCCGGGAGGCCGCCGAGGCGGACGCCGCGGACGGCGGGCACAAGAGCGGGGCCGAGGCGACGTGACGGGCTCGGGCGAGGGAACGTCACCGGCGGGCGTGAGCCCCCGGGACCGGCTGACCGACGCGCTGTACGGGCTGGGCTGGGCCGCGGTGAAGAAGCTGCCGGAACCGGTGGCCGCCCGGCTGGGCCGCACCGTCGCGGACATCGCGTGGAAGCGGCGCGGCACCGGAGTGCTGCGGCTGGAGTCCAATCTGGCGCGGGTGGTGCCCGACGCGTCGCCCGAGCGGCTCGCCGAGCTCTCGAAGGCCGGAATGCGCTCCTACATGCGGTACTGGATGGAGTCCTTCCGGCTTCCGTCCTGGACCGCCGGGCGGGTCCGCGAGAACGTGGTCATCCACGACATCCACCGTCTGACCGACGGCCTCGCCGCCGGCCGCGGCGTGATACTCGCGCTGCCGCACCTGGCCAACTGGGACCTCGCGGGTGTGTGGGTGACCCGGACGCTGAACACCCCGTTCACGACGGTCGCCGAGCGGCTGCGGCCGGAGTCCCTGTACGACCGGTTCGTCGCCTACCGCGAGAGCCTCGGCATGGAGGTCCTCCCGCACGCGGGCGGCTCCGCGTTCGGCACCCTCGCCCGGCGGCTGCGCGCGGGCGGGCTGGTGTGCCTGGTCGCCGACCGGGACCTGTCGGCCTCGGGCGTCGAGGTGACGTACTTCGGCGAGACGGCGAGGATGCCCGCCGGGCCCGCGCTGCTGGCCCAGCAGACCGGCGCGCTGCTGCTGCCGGTCACCCTCTGGTACGGCGATGCGCCCGTCATGCACGGCAGGGTGCATCCACCGGTCGAGGTGCCCGGAACAGGTACCCGGGCCGAGAAGACGTCCTCCATGACACAGGCCCTGGCGGACGCCTACGCCACGGGAATCGCCGAGCACCCGGAGGACTGGCACATGCTGCAGCGGCTGTGGCTCGCCGATCTGGAACCACGGACGGACGGCGGGGAGTCCCGCGCGCCCGGCGTCGGACCCGGGGCGCGGGAGGGCCGGACATGAAGATCGGCATCGTCTGCCCGTACTCCTGGGACGTGCCCGGGGGCGTCCAGTTCCACATCCGGGACCTCGCCGAGCATCTGATCCGCCTCGGTCACCAGGTCTCCGTGCTCGCCCCCGCGGACGACGAGACCCCGCTGCCGCCGTACGTCGTCTCCGCGGGCCGGGCCGTGCCCGTGCCGTACAACGGCTCTGTCGCCCGGCTGAACTTCGGCTTCCTCTCGGCGGCGCGGGTGCGGCGCTGGCTCCACGACGGCACCTTCGACGTGATCCACATCCACGAGCCCACCTCGCCGTCGCTGGGCCTGCTGTGCTGCTGGGCCGCGCAGGGGCCGATCGTGGCGACCTTCCACACCTCCAACCCGCGCTCCCGCGCGATGATCGCCGCGTATCCGATCCTCCAGCCGGCGCTGGAGAAGATCAGCGCGCGCATCGCGGTGAGCGAGTACGCCCGCCGTACGCTCGTGGAGCACCTCGGCGGCGACGCGGTGGTCATCCCCAACGGTGTCGATGTCGGCTTCTTCGAGAAGGCCGAGCCCAAGGCGGAGTGGCAGGGCGGTCCCGACGGCCCCACCATCGGCTTCATCGGGCGCATCGACGAGCCGCGCAAGGGGCTGCCGGTCCTGATGAAGGCCCTCCCCGCGATCCTCGCGGAGCGTCCCGGCACCCGGCTGCTGGTCGCCGGGCGCGGCGACGAGGAGGAGGCCGTCGCCACACTGCCCCCCGACATGCGCTCCGGGGTCGAGTTCCTCGGCATGGTCACCGACGAGGACAAGGCGCGGCTGCTGCGCAGCGTCGACCTGTACATCGCGCCCAACACGGGCGGCGAGAGCTTCGGCATCATCCTCGTCGAGGCGATGTCCGCGGGCGCCCCGGTGCTCGCGAGCGATCTCGACGCGTTCGCCCAGGTCCTCGGCCAGGGGGAGGCGGGCGAACTGTTCAGCAACGAGAACGCCGACGCCCTGGCCGCGTCCGCGATCCGGCTCCTCGGCGATCCCGCGCGGCGCGGTGAGCTGCGGGAGCGGGGGAGCGCGCATGTGCGGCGCTTCGACTGGACCACGGTCGGGGCGGACATCCTCGCCGTCTACGAAACGGTGACCGACGGCACGTCGTCCGTCGCCGCGGACGAACGCCCGGGCCTCCGTACGCGCTTCGGGCTGGCCCGCCACCACTGACCCTCCCGGGCACCCTCGGCCCCGCGCCGGCGTGTGAGGCGCGGGGTTCGGGGCGGAGCCCCGACGGGGCCCGGCGCGGGCCGAAGCACCGGGGAGGCCACCGGTAACCTAGGCCGTCGTGACCGCAACCCTCATCTGGATCCTCGTCGGCCTGCTCGCCATCGGGCTCTACCTCAGCTGGACCGCGGGACGGCTCGACCGGCTGCACACCCGGATCGACGCCGCCCGCGCCGCCCTCGACGCGCAGTTGCTGCGACGCGCATCGGTCACCCAGGAACTGGCCACCTCGGGCGTACTCGACCCCGCCGCGTCGATCGTCCTGTACGAGGCGGCCCACGCCGCCCGCCAGGCGGAGGAGGAGCAGCGCGAGGTCGCGGAGAGCGAGCTGAGCGCCGCCCTGCGCGCGGTCTTCGAGGAGACCGCCCAGGTCGAGGCCGTCCGCGAGGTGCCCGGCGGCGAGGACGCCACGCTGGAACTGGCACAGGCGGTCCGCCGCGTGCCCATGGCCCGCCGGTTCCACAACGACGCCGTACGCGCCGCGAGAGCGCTCCGCAGGCACCGCAAGGTGCGCTGGTTCCGGCTGGCCGGCCACGCCCCGTTCCCGCTCGCGTTCGAGATGGACGACGAGCCCCCGACCGCCCTCGCCGACCGCCCTGTGACCTGAATCGCACCCGCCCCACCAGGCAAAACGATCCACCGCCTCCTCATTGGCCCTTGCAGTGGACTGATCGCGGGCTGTTCCATCGATCACGCATCACACCGTCGTCCCCGAGTGAGGTCCCTCCGTGTCCAGCACGCTCTCCACCACCCCGCAGTCCGCCGACACCCCCGCCACCGGCACCGCCCGCGTCAAGCGCGGCATGGCCGAGCAGCTCAAGGGGGGCGTCATCATGGACGTGGTCGACGCCGAACAGGCGAAGATCGCCGAGGACGCGGGCGCCGTCGCCGTCATGGCCCTGGAGCGGGTCCCCGCCGACATCCGCAAGGACGGCGGCGTGGCCAGGATGTCCGACCCGAACATGATCGAGGAGATCATCGACGCGGTCTCCATCCCCGTCATGGCCAAGTCCCGGATCGGGCACTTCGTCGAGGCCCAGGTGCTCCAGTCGCTCGGAGTCGACTACATCGACGAGTCCGAGGTGCTGACCCCGGCCGACGAGGTCAACCACTCCGACAAGTGGGCCTTCACCACCCCGTTCGTGTGCGGTGCCACCAACCTCGGTGAGGCCCTGCGCCGTATCGCCGAGGGCGCGGCCATGATCCGCTCCAAGGGTGAGGCCGGCACCGGCAACGTCGTGGAGGCCGTGCGCCACCTGCGCCAGATCAAGAACGAGATCGCCAGGCTGCGCGGCTACGACAACAACGAGCTGTACGCCGCCGCCAAGGAGCTGCGCGCCCCCTACGAGCTGGTCAAGGAGGTCTCCCAGCTGGGCAGGCTGCCCGTGGTCCTCTTCTCCGCCGGCGGTGTGGCCACCCCCGCCGACGCGGCGCTGATGCGCCAGCTCGGCGCCGAGGGCGTGTTCGTCGGCTCGGGCATCTTCAAGTCGGGCGACCCGGCCAAGCGCGCCGCCGCCATCGTGAAGGCCACCACCTTCTACGACGACCCCAAGATCATCGCGGATGCCTCCCGCAACCTCGGCGAGGCCATGGTCGGCATCAACTGCGACACCCTGCCGGAGTCCGAGCGCTACGCCAACCGGGGCTGGTAGTGAGCGGCCCTCTCATCGGCGTTCTCGCCCTCCAGGGGGACGTACGGGAGCATCTGGCCGCTCTGGCCGCGGCGGACGCCGCGGCCGGGCCGGTCAGACGGCCCGAGGAGCTGGCCCGGGTCGACGCTCTGGTCGTCCCCGGTGGCGAGTCCACCACGATGTCCAAGCTGGCGACGCTCTTCGGCATGCTGGAGCCCCTTCGTGAGCGCGTACGTGCGGGAATGCCCGTGTACGGCACCTGCGCCGGACTGATCCTGCTCGCCGACAAGATCCTCGACCCGAGGTCCGGCCAGGAGACCATCGGCGGCATCGACATGATCGTCCGCCGCAACGCCTTCGGACGGCAGAACGAGTCGTTCGAGGCGTCCGTCGCGATGGCGGGTGTCGACGGCGGGCCGGTCGACGGTGTCTTCATCCGGGCGCCCTGGGTGGAGTCCGTGGGCGCCACCGTCGAGGTCCTGGCGGAGTACGACGGCCATGTCGTCGCCGTACGGCAGGGCAACGCGCTGGCGACTTCCTTCCATCCGGAACTCACCGGGGACCACCGCGTTCACGGTCTCTTCGCGGAGATGGTGCGCGCTGCCGGGTGACCTGATCCCGGTAGGATCGCAGCCGAACGCAGCAGCAATGGGTTACGCGAAGGAGACAGGCAGATGTCCGGCCACTCTAAGTGGGCTACGACGAAGCACAAGAAGGCCGTGATCGATGCCAAGCGCGGAAAGCTCTTCGCGAAGCTGATCAAGAACATCGAGGTCGCGGCCCGCACGGGCGGTGCCGACGTCGACGGGAACCCGACCCTCTTCGACGCCATCCAGAAGGCGAAGAAGCAGTCGGTGCCCAACAAGAACATCGACTCCGCCGTCAAGCGCGGCGCGGGCCTGGAGGCCGGCGGCGCCGACTACGAGACGATCATGTATGAGGGCTACGGACCCAACGGCGTCGCCGTGCTCATCGAGTGCCTGACCGACAACCGCAACCGCGCCGCCTCCGACGTACGCGTGGCCATGACCCGCAACGGCGGCTCGATGGCCGACCCCGGTTCGGTCTCGTACCTCTTCAACCGCAAGGGTGTCGTCATCGTCCCCAAGGGCGAGCTGAGCGAGGACGACGTCCTCGGCGCGGTCCTGGACGCGGGCGCGGAGGAGGTCAACGACCTCGGTGAGTCCTTCGAGGTGCTCAGCGAGGCGACCGACCTGGTCGCGGTCCGTACCGCGCTCCAGTCCGAGGGCATCGACTACGACTCCGCCGAGGCCAACTTCGTCCCGACCATGCAGGTCGAGCTGGACGAGGAGGGCGCGCGCAAGATCTTCAAGCTGATCGACGCGCTGGAGGACAGCGACGACGTGCAGAACGTCTTCGCCAACTTCGACGTCTCCGACGAGATCATGGAGAAGGTCGACGCCTGACGCGGGCTCAGGAACCGTACGGGACCGAGGTCCCGCCCCGCCCGCCACCCCTCTTCATCGTGTGCCGCGCCCGTCTGCCGGGCCCGTCGGCCCCGCATGGCCCGCCATTGTCAGTGCGAGCGGATAGCCTGCACAAACGGATGAACGAAGGAGGGGTGGCGTGCGAGTGCTCGCGGTGGATCCGGGCCTGACCCGCTGTGGCGTCGGCGTGGTCGAGGGTGTCGCGGGCCGCCCCCTGACGATGCTGGGCGTCGGTGTCGTCCGCACCCCGCCGGACGCCGAGCTCGGCCTCCGCCTCGTCACCATCGAGCGGGACATCGAGATCTGGCTCGACGAACACCGTCCCGAACGGGTCGCGGTGGAGCGGGTGTTCAGCCAGCACAATGTGCGTACGGTGATGGGCACCGCGCAGGCCAGCGCGGTCGTCATGCTCTGCGCGTCCCGCCGTGGCATCCCCGTCGTCCTGCACACCCCGAGTGAGGTGAAGGCCGCGGTGACCGGCAGCGGCCGGGCCGACAAGGCGCAGGTCGGCGCGATGGTGACACGGCTGCTGAGACTCGACGCGCCGCCGAAGCCCGCGGACGCGGCGGACGCGCTGGCGCTCGCGATCTGCCACATCTGGCGCGCGCCCGCGCAGAACCGGCTCCAGCAGGCCGTCGCCCGGCACACCTCCTCGCGCCGGGACGCGCCCGCCGGGCCCGGCGCCTCCGCCCCGCCCACCGGGCTCCGGTCCGCCGGGCTGCCCGATACTCCGTCCCGGTCCGCCGACTCCGCTCCGCAGGACGCGTCCGTCCGTGCCGCGTCCGCCCGGACCGCCGACCCGACCGCCCGGCACACATCGAAAGGCCGTACCGCATGATCGCCTTTGTCAGCGGCCCGGTCGCCGCCCTCGCGCCCACGACCGCGGTGATCGAGGTCGGCGGCATCGGCATGGCCGTCCAGTGCACCCCGGACACCCTGTCCGGACTGCGCCTCGGCCAGGAGGCCAGGCTCGCGACCTCCCTCGTCGTCCGGGAGGACTCCCTCACCCTGTACGGCTTCGCCGACGACGACGAGCGCCAGGTCTTCGAACTGCTCCAGACCGCGAGCGGGGTGGGCCCCCGGCTGGCCCAGGCGATGCTCGCGGTGCACACCCCCGACGCCCTGCGGTCCGCCGTCGCGACCGGCGACGAGAAGGCGCTGACCGCCGTCCCCGGCATCGGCAAGAAGGGCGCGCAGAAACTCCTGCTGGAGCTGAAGGACCGCCTCGGCGTCCCCCTCGGCACCGGCGTCGGCCGCCAGGGCACCGGCACCGCCGCCCGGGGGCCCGTGCCCTGGCGCGACCAGCTCCACAGCGCCCTGATCGGACTCGGCTACGCCACCCGCGAGGCCGAGGAAGCGGTCGCCGCGGTCACGCCCCAGGCCGAGGCGTCGGACGGTGATCCCCAGGTGGGCCTGCTGCTGAAGTCGGCGCTCCAGACCCTGAACCGTACGAGATGAGGGGCCGGAGCCACGTTCGTCCGGGCGGAGCCCCGCCGCCGGGCGACCGGCCTTCCGGGGCCGGGGCCTCCACCGGGAGGGACGGCGCGCCGGTCCCCTACCGGCGGAACCCGGGCGAGCCGCCCCGGCCGACCCGCGTGGCGCCCCGGCCGGCCCCGCACCGGGCGGATCACCGGGTGGGCCGCGCCCAGCGGCCAGGCCCCCGACCCGTCCGGTAGCCCCGGCCCGGGGGACTCCCGCACTCCCGTTCCCGGCGGACGCGACCGGCGCCCCGCCACCCGACCCGTACCACCGAGCCCGCGGCCCCGCCGCCCGATCACATGAGGCACTCGCGCAGTGAACCGGTACGACAGCACCGCCGGCCCCGACGATCAGGACCCCGCCGTCGACGGGCGGCTCGTCGGCGCGTCCGCCGACGGGGAGGACCAGGCCGTCGAGGCGGCGCTGCGGCCCAAGTCGCTGGACGAGTTCGTTGGCCAGGAGCGGGTCCGCGAGCAGCTCGACCTCGTCCTGAAGGCCGCACTCGCCCGTGGCGCGACCGCCGACCACGTCCTGCTCTCCGGCGCGCCCGGACTCGGCAAGACCACCCTCTCCCTGATCATCGCCGCGGAGATGCAGGCCCCGATCCGCATCACCTCGGGCCCAGCCATCCAGCACGCGGGTGATCTCGCGGCGATCCTCTCCTCGCTCCAGGAGGGGGAGGTCCTCTTCCTGGACGAGATCCACCGCATGTCCCGGCCCGCCGAGGAGATGCTGTACATGGCGATGGAGGACTTCCGGGTCGACGTGATCGTCGGCAAGGGGCCGGGCGCCACCGCCATCCCGTTGGAGCTTCCCCCGTTCACCCTGGTGGGTGCCACGACCCGGGCCGGGCTGCTGCCGCCCCCGCTGCGCGACCGCTTCGGCTTCACCGCCCACATGGAGTTCTACGACCCCGCCGAGCTGGAGCGCGTCCTCCACCGCTCCGCCCAGCTGCTGGACGTGGAGATCGAGGCCGACGGCGCGGCCGAGATCGCCGGGCGCTCCCGGGGCACCCCCCGTATCGCCAACCGGCTGCTGCGCCGCGTCCGGGACTACGCCCAGGTCAAGGCGGACGGCCTGATCACCCTGGACGTGGCGGCGGCGGCCCTCGCCGTCTACGAGGTCGACTCCCGCGGCCTCGACCGGCTCGACCGCGCGGTGCTCCAGGCCCTGCTGAAGCTGTTCGGCGGCGGCCCGGTGGGCCTGTCGACCCTCGCGGTGGCCGTGGGGGAGGAGCGTGAGACCGTCGAGGAGGTCGCCGAGCCCTTCCTCGTACGGGAGGGACTGCTCGCGCGCACCCCCCGTGGCCGGATCGCCACCCCCGCCGCCTGGGCCCACCTCGGGCTCGTACCGCCCCAGCAGGCCCCGGGCGCAAGCGGACAACAGGGTCTGTTCGGGGCGTGACGGCGCCGCTACGGCGCAGGCCAGGAACTACGGGGGGGCGTCGGGCGTTGTTCCAACGATGCGGACTCGCTTAGACTCCGCCGATGCCGCCCTTATCAGGTCGGCGTGCCCACCCCCGTAGATAGGCCGCCTCAGTCGACGCGGTCGTGTGAAGGAATTTCTTCCCGTGAGTCTCCTGACCTTCCTCCCCTTCATTGTGCTCATCGGGGCCATGTTCCTGATGACCCGGTCCGCCAAGAAGAAGCAGCAGCAGGCGGCACAGATGCGCGACTCCATGCAGCCAGGCACCGGAGTGCGGACGATCGGGGGTATGTACGCGACCGTCAAGGAGATGGACGACGACACCGTGCTCCTGGAGGTCGCCCCCGGCGTCCACGCCGTCTACGCGAAGAACGCCATCGGCGCGGTCCTCGACGACGAGGAGTACAACCGCATCGTCCACGGCGACACCTCCGACGAGACCCCGGTCGTGCCGGACGACGCCTCCTCGCTGACGGAGTCCTCCGACGACAGCAAGATCGACCTGGGCAAGAAGGCCGAGCCGGCCGGGTCGGACGAGGCCGCCGCTTCCGGCGACGCCGGGGCCGGTGAGGCCGCGGAGTCCAAGGACGGCAAGTCCGACGGCGAGAAGTAGCCATGACGGGGACCGCGGGGGCACCGACCGGTGCCCGGTGGTCCCCCGGTCGTGTTGACTTCTCCGGGGGCGGGTCCCCACAACACTTAGCGGCCGCCCCGGCGCACACCCGGCGCGGGGCGGTTGGACAGGGAGAAACGAGAAGGTGGCAGCACCTAAAAAGGGCCGCAGGCCCGCGGGGTCACAGGGGAAGCCGGGGCGCACCCTGGTTCTCATCCTGATCGCCATGGTCGCTTTGACCGGCGGGATGTTCTTGTCCGGGCACACCACCCCCCGGCTGGGCATCGACCTCGCGGGCGGTACGACGATCACGCTCAAGGCCAAGGCCGAACCCGGCCAGGAAAACGCGGTCAACGAGACCAATATGAACACGGCGGTCGGGATCATCGAGCGCCGTGTCAACGGTCTCGGAGTCTCGGAGGCCGAGGTCCAGACCCAGGGCCGCGAGAACATCATCGTGAACATCCCCAAGGGGACGGACTCCGAGCAGGCGCGCAAACAGGTCGGTACCACAGCCCAGTTGTACTTCAGACCGGTGCTCGCCGTAGCGGCGGGCGGTCCCTCCAGTGCGCAGCCCTCTCCGAGCTCCTCGGCCTCCGACAAGGAGGGCGAGCCAAAGCAGGGTGAGAAGGACAAGGCGACCTCCCCCTCCGGGTCGCCGAGCGGATCCCCCAGCAGCAGCTCCAGCCCCCGGGGCCGGGCCGTCACCGAGGGCCTGAAGGCCCCCACCCCGCCCCCCACCGGTACCTCCAGCGCCACGCCGAAGCCGGCCGAGACCCCGAAGCCCAACCCGAGCGAGTCCGCCGCCACGGCCGCGCTGGAGAAGCAGTTCGCCGCCCTCGACTGCACGGACGCGAAGTCCCGCGCCACCGCCGGCAACAACGCCAAGCCCGCCGACACCACCGTCGCCTGTGGCAAGAACGGTGCCGGCGTCTGGGAGAAGTACGTGCTCGGCCCGGCCGAGGTGGACGGCAAGGACGTCGACGACGCCAAGGGCCAGCTCGACCAGCAGCGCGGCATGTGGATCGTCACCATGGACTTCACCAAGTCCGGCTCGAAGAAGTTCGAGAAGATCACCGGCAAGCTGTCGTCGCAGCAGTCCCCGCAGAACCAGTTCGCGATCGTCCTCGACGGCGAGGTCGTCTCGGCCCCCGAGGTCAAGCAGACGCTCAGCTCCAGCGCCGAGATCTCCGGCAGCTTCGACCAGCAGTCCGCGCAGGACCTCGGCAACATCCTCTCCTACGGCGCGCTGCCGCTGAGCTTCGAGGAGCAGAGCGTCACCACCGTCAGCGCCGCCCTCGGCGGTGAGCAGCTGCGGGCCGGTCTGATCGCCGGTGCCATCGGCCTCGCGCTGGTCATCATCTATCTGGTGGTCTACTACCGCGGCCTGGCCTTCATCGCGATCCTCAGCCTCCTCGCCTCGGCGATACTGACGTACACCCTGATGGCCCTGCTCGGCCCGGCCATCGGCTTCGCGCTCAACCTGCCCGCGGTCTGCGGCGCCATCGTCGCCATCGGTATCACGGCGGACTCGTTCATCGTGTACTTCGAACGCATCCGGGACGAGATCCGCGAGGGCCGCACCCTGCGCCCGGCCGTGGAGCGCGCCTGGCCGCGGGCCCGGCGCACCATCCTGGTCTCCGACTTCGTGTCGTTCCTCGCCGCCGCGGTGCTCTTCATCGTCACCGTCGGCAAGGTCCAGGGCTTCGCCTTCACCCTCGGCCTGACCACCCTGCTCGATGTGGTCGTGGTGTTCTTCTTCACCAAGCCGGTGATGACCCTGCTCGCCCGCACGAAGTTCTTCGCGGGCGGTTCCCCCTGGTCCGGACTCTCCCCCGAGCGGCTCGGGGTCCAGCCCCCGCTGCGCCGTTCACGCCGCACCTCCGCCCCCACCGAACCGAAGGAGGCGTGAGCATGTCGCGTCTCGGCAGCATCGGCGCCAGGCTCTACCGCGGCGAGATCGGCTACGACTTCGTCGCCAAGCGGAAGTTCTGGTACGCAGTCTCGATCCTGATCACCATCACGGCCATCGTCGGCCTGGCGGTGCGGGGTCTGAACATGGGCATCGAGTTCAAGGGCGGGGCGGTCTTCACCACGCCCAAGACGAGCGTCTCCGTCGTCGATGCCAAGGAGTACGCGGAGGAAGCCTCCGGGCACGACGCCATCGTCCAGAAGCTGGGCAACGGCACCCTCCGTATCCAGGTCAGCGACCTGGACACCGCGGCGGCCACCAAGGTCCAGGGCGAGCTGGCCAAGGACATGGACATGGCCGCCAACCGGATCGACGCCGAGCTGGTCGGCCCCAGCTGGGGCGAGCAGATCGCCAACAAGGCATGGACCGGCCTCGCCGTCTTCATGATCCTCGTGGTGATCTATCTGGCCATCGCCTTCGAATGGCGCATGGCGCTGGCGGCCCTGATCGCGCTGATCCACGACCTCACGATCACCGTCGGTGTGTACGCGCTGGTGGGCTTCGAGGTCACACCGGGAACCGTGATCGGTCTGCTCACCATCCTCGGTTACTCCCTCTACGACACCGTCGTCGTCTTCGACGGACTCAAGGAGGGCGCGAAGGACATCACCAAACAGACCCGCTACACCTACAGCGAGATCGCCAACCGCAGTCTCAACGGCACCCTGGTGCGGTCCATCAACACCACCGTGGTGGCACTGCTCCCGGTCGCCGGCCTGCTCTTCATCGGCGGCGGCTTCCTCGGCGCCGGCATGCTGAACGACATCTCGCTGTCGCTGTTCGTCGGCCTCGCGGCCGGTGCGTACTCCTCGATCTTCATCGCGACACCGCTCGTCGCGGACTTCAAGGAGCGCGACCCGCAGATGAAGGCCCTGCGCAAGCGGGTACTCGCCAAGCGCGCCCGGGGCGAGCACCAGGACGGGTCCGGATCCGACGGCGACTCCGCGGAGCCCGCCGACGAGATGGCCGGTGACGCGGCGGCGGCGGTCGCCGGAGGCGGCGTCGTGGGACAGCGCGGCCGTGGCCGCGGCCGATCCTCGGGCAGGCGCCGATGACGACGACCGGCGCCGAGGAGCTGCTGCTCAGCCGCATCCGTGACGTTCCCGACTATCCGCAGCGCGGAGTGGTGTTCAAGGACATCACCCCCCTGCTCGCCGACCCGAGGGCCTTCACCGTCCTGACCGACGCGCTCACCGAGCTGTGTGTGCGCCACGGGGCCACCAAGGTCGTCGGCCTGGAGGCACGCGGCTTCATCCTGGCCGCGCCCGTCGCGGTGCGCGCCGGGCTGGGCTTCATCCCGGTGCGGAAGGCGGGCAAGCTCCCCGGGGCGACCCTCTCCCAGGCGTACGACCTGGAGTACGGCGCCGCCGAGATCGAGGTGCACGCCGAGGACCTGCGGCCGGGCGACCGGGTCATGGTCATCGACGACGTTCTCGCCACCGGCGGCACGGCGGGCGCGGCGGTCGAGCTGATCCGCCGCGGCGGAGCGGATGTCGCGGGCATCTCCGTGCTGATGGAGCTGGGCTTCCTCGGCGGCCGTGAGCGTCTGGAGCCCGCCCTGCGCGGTGCTCCGCTGGAGGCGCTGCTCGCTCTGTGAGGGCCGTTTCGGCGGGCCGAGACACCGGACCCCTGGGGTCCCGGGAATTCCGGGACCCCAGGGGTCTGTTTCCGCCTCGGGGGCACCAGGACTGCGAGGTCGATACGATGGCCTCTCCGGACCTGCCCCGGGGGGATCCCGGAACCGCACGAGGAGCTCTCTTGCCAGACGAGGCCCGACCCGCCACCGCGCAGCCCGCCGAGCAGGCCGACAAGGCCGCGGCGGCCGCAGTCGTGCCCGAGAACAAGCAGGCCGGGAACAAGCCGGCCGGGAAGTCCGGGCCGGCGGCGCCCGAGCGGGCGAACGGCGCGGCACCGGGCCTGAAGCCCTCCGCCCCCACCCCGCCCGCCACCCCCGCCGTCCGGCCCCGTCCGACGCCCTCACCCGCGCCCCGTCCCGCCCCGGCCGCCGCTCCCCGCTCCGGCGGGTCGTCGAACCGGGTCCGCGCCCGCCTCGCCCGTCTCGGAGTGCAGCGCTCCTCCCCGTACAACCCCGTCCTGGAGCCGCTGCTGCGGATCGTCCGCAGCAACGACACCAAGATCGAGACGGCCACGCTCCGCCAGATCGAGAAGGCGTACCAGGTCGCCGAGCGCTGGCACCGGGGCCAGAAGCGCAAGAGCGGCGACCCGTACATCACCCATCCGCTCGCCGTCACCACCATCCTCGCCGAGCTGGGCATGGACCCGGCCACCCTGATGGCCGGGCTGCTCCACGACACCGTCGAGGACACCGAGTACGGCCTCGACACCCTGCGCCGTGACTTCGGCGACCAGGTCGCGCTGCTCGTCGACGGCGTCACCAAGCTCGACAAGGTCAAGTTCGGCGAGGCCGCGCAGGCCGAGACCGTGCGCAAGATGGTCGTCGCCATGGCCAAGGACCCGCGTGTCCTGGTCATCAAGCTCGCCGACCGCCTGCACAACATGCGCACCATGCGCTATCTCAAGCGGGAGAAGCAGGAGAAGAAGGCCCGCGAGACCCTGGAGATCTACGCGCCGCTCGCCCACCGCCTGGGCATGAACACCATCAAGTGGGAGCTGGAGGATCTCGCCTTCGCGATCCTCTACCCCAAGATGTACGACGAGATCGTGCGGCTGGTCGCCGAGCGCGCCCCCAAGCGCGACGAGTACCTCGCCATAGTGACCGACGAGGTCCAGTCCGATCTGCGCGCGGCCCGGATCAAGGCCACCGTCACCGGACGGCCCAAGCACTACTACAGCGTCTACCAGAAGATGATCGTCCGCGGCCGTGACTTCGCGGAGATCTACGATCTGGTCGGCATCCGTGTCCTCGTCGACACCGTCCGTGACTGCTACGCGGCGCTCGGCACCGTCCACGCGCGATGGAACCCGGTCCCCGGCCGGTTCAAGGACTACATCGCCATGCCGAAGTTCAACATGTACCAGTCGCTGCACACGACGGTCATCGGCCCCAACGGAAAGCCGGTCGAACTCCAGATCCGTACGTTCGACATGCACCGCCGGGCCGAGTACGGCATCGCCGCGCACTGGAAGTACAAGCAGGAGGCCGTCGCCGGAGCCTCCAAGGTGCGCACGGACGTGCCCAGGAAGTCCGGCAAGGACGACCACGTCAACGACATGGCGTGGCTGCGCCAGCTGCTGGACTGGCAGAAGGAGACCGAGGACCCCTCGGAGTTCCTGGAGTCGCTGCGTTTCGACCTCTCCCGCAACGAGGTCTTCGTCTTCACGCCCAAGGGCGACGTCATAGCGCTTCCGGCGGGCGCGACCCCGGTGGACTTCGCGTACGCCGTCCATACGGAGGTTGGGCACCGCACGATAGGGGCGCGGGTCAACGGGCGGCTCGTTCCCCTGGAATCGACCCTCGACAACGGCGATCTGGTGGAGGTCTTCACCTCCAAGGCCGAGGGCGCGGGCCCCTCCCGCGACTGGCTGGGCTTCGTCAAGTCACCGAGGGCGCGCAACAAGATCCGCGCGTGGTTCTCCAAGGAACGGCGCGACGAGGCGATCGAGCAGGGCAAGGACTCCATCGCGCGCGCCATGCGCAAGCAGAACCTGCCCATCCAGCGCATCCTCACCGGCGACTCCCTGGTCACCCTCGCGCACGAGATGCGCTACCCCGACATCTCGTCCCTGTACGCGGCGATCGGCGAGGGCCATGTGGCCGCGCAGGGTGTCGTGCAGAAGCTGGTGCAGGCGCTCGGCGGCGAGGAGGCCGCCAACGAGGACATCGCCGAGTCCGCGCCGCCCGTACGCGGCCGCAAGCGGCGGTCGAACGCGGACCCCGGTGTGGTCGTCAAGGGCGTCGAGGACGTGTGGGTCAAGCTCGCCCGCTGCTGTACGCCCGTGCCCGGCGATCCCATCATCGGGTTCGTCACGCGGGGCAGCGGAGTGTCGGTCCACCGCGCCGACTGCGTCAACGTGGACTCGCTGTCGCAGCAGCCGGAGCGGATGCTCGACGTGGAGTGGGCGCCCACCCAGTCGTCGGTCTTCCTGGTCGCCATCCAGGTCGAGGCACTGGACCGGTCCCGGCTGCTGTCCGATGTCACCCGGGTCCTGTCCGACCAGCACGTCAACATCCTGTCGGCGGCGGTCCAGACCTCCCGCGACCGGGTGGCGACATCCCGCTTCACCTTCGAGATGGGCGACCCCAAGCACCTCGGCCATGTGCTCAAGGCGGTACGGGGCGTGGAGGGTGTGTACGACGTGTACCGGGTCACTTCGGCGCGGCGCCCCTGACGGGCGGCGGGCCGGGCCCATAGCCCGCGGTGGGCCGGCGCCCTGTGCTCTGCCCGTGCTTCCCCCGTGCCCGTTGCCCGGGCGGGCTGTTCGGGTGGGTCTTGCCCTGCCCGTGGGTGTACTCCAGCTCGCCCTGGGTCCTCAAACGCCGGACGGGCTCTCCTGTGGGCCTCGTCGTGTTGACCCTGGGCCCGGCCCCGGAGCGTCCACTGTCCTCAAGCGCCGGGGACGTATCCCGCCTCGTCGGCGTGTGAGGCGCGGGGTCCGGGGCGGAGCCCCGGTGGGACCGGGTGGCCCGTGCGCCCAGCCCCGCCGACGCCGGAGGCGCGGGGGGCTGGGGCCGGGCACCACGACAGAAGGCGCGAGGCTAGCCGCCGAACTCCTGAAGGCCCTTCAGGGCCTGGTCCAGCAGCGCCTGGCGGCCCTCCAGCTCCTTCGCGAGCTTGTCCGCCTTCGCGTTGTTGCCGGCCGCCCGTGCCGTATCGACCTGGGAGCGGAGTTTGTCCACCGCCGCCTGGAGCTGACCCGTGAGCCCCGCGGCCCGCGCCCGCGCCTCGGGGTTCGTGCGGCGCCACTCGTTCTCCTCGGACTCCTGGAGCGCCCGCTCCACCGCGTGCATCCGGCCCTCGATCCGGGGCCGGGCGTCCCGCGGCACATGCCCGATGGCCTCCCAGCGCTCGTTGATGGCCCGGAAGGCGGCACGCGCGGCCTTCAGATCCGTCACCGGCACCAGCTTCTCGGCCTCGGCCGCCAGCTCCTCCTTGAGCTTCAGGTGCTCCCCCTGCTCGGCGTCCCGCTCGGCGAAGACCCCGCTGCGCGCGGCGAAGAAGACGTCCTGCGCACCCCGGAAGCGGTTCCACAGATCGTCCTCGGCCTCACGCTGCGCCCGGCCGGCGGCCTTCCACTCCGCCATCAGATCGCGATAGCGCGCGGCCGTGGCACCCCAGTCGGTGGAGCCCGAGAGCGATTCGGCCTCGGCGACCAGCTTCTCCTTGGTCTTGCGGGCCTCCTCGCGCTGTGCGTCCAGCGAGGCGAAGTGCGCCTTGCGGCGCTTGGAGAACGCGGAGCGCGCGTGGGAGAAGCGGTGCCACAGCTCGTCGTCCGACTTCCGGTCGAGCCGGGGAAGGCCCTTCCAGGTGTCGACCAGCGCCCGCAGCCGCTCACCGGCCGCACGCCACTGCTCGCTCTGCGCCAGCTCCTCCGCCTCGGTGACCAGTTCCTCCTTGGCCCGACGAGCCTCGTCGTTCTGCTTCGCCCGCTGGACCCTGCGTTCCTCACGGCGCTTGTCGACCGCCTCGACCAGCGTGTCGAGACGCTTGGAGAGCGCGTCGAGATCGCCCACGGCATGGTGCTCGTCCACCTGCTGGCGCAGATGGTCGATCGCCGTCTGGGCGTCCTTCGCCGACAGGTCGGTGGTCTTCACCCGCCGTTCGAGGAGGCCGATCTCGACCACCAGTCCCTCGTACTTGCGCTCGAAATAGGCCAGAGCCTCCTCGGGAGTGCCGGCCTGCCACGATCCGACGACCTTCTCGCCGTCGGCTGTACGCACGTACACGGTGCCCGTCTCGTCGACACGGCCCCACGGGTCGCTGCTCACAGCGCCTCCTCCACCTGATGCCCGCCGAAGGGATTCACCCCCGGGCATCGTCCACAGTTTCCTGGGGCGAGCCGCGCCCGCCCTGCACAACGCCAATCTAGGCGAACGGCCGCCCGGCTGTCCGCACTCAGCACGGCCGAAATTCCCGGCCCCGCCGCCTCGACCACCCTTGGGGCGCCCGGGGTGTCAGCCCTTGGTCACCGTCGCCTTCCGGATGGTGACGGCCGTCTTCGGAGCGCCGTCCCCCGTCCCGCCGGTGACACCGGCCTTCGCCACATCCTGCACGGCCTTGAGACCCGCGGCGTCCATCTTCCCGAACACCGTGTACGAGGGCGGGAGTCGCGTCTCCTTGTACACCAGGAAGAACTGGCTGCCGCCCGAATCGGGCTGGCCGGTGTTGGCCATCGCCACGGTCCCCGCCGGATAGGTCACCTTGCCGTCCGCGCCCGCCTTGCCCAGCGCGCTCAGGTTCTCGTCGGGGATGGTGTAGCCGGGACCGCCCGTGCCGTCGCCCTTCGGGTCGCCGCACTGGAGCACGAAGATGCCCTCCGTGGTCAGCCGGTGGCACTTCGTACCGTTGAAGTAGCCCTTGTCCGCGAGCGCCTTGAACGAGTTCACCGTGCGCGGGGTCTTCGACGCCTCCATCGCGATCCCGACCGCCCCTTGACCGGTGGTGAGCGTCATCGTGTACGGGGCCTTCGCGTCGATCGACAGCGCCGGCTCGGGGACCTTGGACTCGGACGGGGTCGGAGCGGCCGACTGCGCCGCCGTGTCACCGGCCGACCCGGATCCGGTGTCGCCGTCGTCCGACAGTCCGATCGACGCGTAGGCCGCCGCGCCCGCCGCGAGCACCACGGCGACCGCCGCCGCGATGACCGTGTTGCGCTGCTTCCTCCTGCGGGCCTTCGCCCGACGCTGCTGCTGCCGCTCGAACTTCTCCCGGGCGAGCTGTCGCCGCCGCTGATCGTTGCTGACCACCGAGTCTCCGCTCCTCTTCTTCATCGCCTGCTGCGACCGGACAGGTGTGCCCGTACCGTATACGGGTTGGCTGTGCGAGCAGCAGCGCCGGTAGGCTCTGATCTGCTGCATCGAGCCGGCGAAAACGCCTCTCCACGACCTTTCCGCAACCACTCCGAGGACGATCGTGCTTATTGCCGGGTTCCCCGCCGGGGCCTGGGGGACCAACTGCTATCTGGTCGCCCCCGCCGCGGGCGAGGAGTGCGTGATCATCGACCCGGGCCACCAGGCCGCCGAGGGCGTCGCCGAAGCGGTCGCGAAGCACCGGCTGAAGCCCGTCGCCGTCGTCCTCACCCACGGCCATATCGATCATGTCGCCTCGGTCGTCCCGGTGTGCGGCGCGCACGACGTGCCCGCCTGGATCCACCCCGCGGACCGCTACATGATGAGCGACCCGGAGAAGGCCCTCGGGCGCGCCTTCGGCGCCCAGCTCATGGGCGAGCTGACCGTGGGGGAGCCCTCCGACGTGCACGAGCTGACCGACGGCTCCCTGCTGAAGCTCGCGGGGCTGGAGCTGACCGTGTCGCACGCGCCCGGCCATACGAAGGGGTCGGTGACGTTCAGGACGCCCGCGACCGGCGGGGAGACCGGGATCCCTCCGGTCCTCTTCTCGGGCGACCTGCTCTTCGCCGGCTCCGTCGGACGCACCGACCTGCCCGGCGGCGACCCGGCCGAGATACTCGACTCGCTGGCACGTGTATGCCTGCCGCTCGACGACTCGACCGTGGTGCTTTCGGGGCACGGTCCCCAGACGACCATCGGCCGTGAGCGCGCCGCGAACCCGTATCTGCGGGAGGCCGCCGCCGGTCCCGGGAGCTTCGAGCCTCCCCGACGAGGAATGTGACGAGAGAGCTGCTGTGAGCACTTTTCAGGCCCCCAAGGGCACCTACGACCTGCTGCCGCCCGACTCCGCGACCTATCTGGCGGTGCGGGACGCGCTCGCCGCGCCGCTGCGGGACTCCGGGTACGGCTATGTCGAGACCCCCGGCTTCGAGAACGCCGAACTGTTCGCCCGCGGTGTCGGCGAGTCCACCGACATCGTGACCAAGGAGATGTACACCCTCACCACCAAGGGCGGCGACCGGCTGGCCCTGCGCCCGGAGGGCACCGCGTCCGTGCTGCGCGCCGCCCTGGAGGCCAATCTGCACAAGCAGGGTGCCCTGCCGGTCAAGCTCTGGTACTCGGGCTCGTACTACCGCTACGAACGGCCGCAGAAGGGCCGCTACCGCCACTTCTCGCAGATCGGCGCCGAGGCCATCGGCATGGAGGACCCGGCGCTGGACGCCGAGCTGATCATCCTCGCGGACCAGGCGTACCGCGCCCTGGGACTGCGGGACTTCCGCATCCTGCTCAACTCGCTGGGCGACAAGGAGTGCCGTCCCGTCTACCGCGAGGCGCTCCAGGCCTTTCTGCGCGGGCTCGACCTGGACGAGGACACCCGCCGCCGCGTCGACATCAACCCGCTGCGGGTCCTCGACGACAAGCGGGAACAGGTGCGGCGGCAGCTGGCGGACGCGCCGGTGCTGGGCGACTACCTCTGCGACGCGTGCCGCGCGTACCACGGGGAGGTGCGCGAGCTGCTCACCGAGGAGGGCGTCTCCTTCGAGGACGACGGCAGGCTGGTGCGCGGTCTGGACTACTACACGCGGACGACCTTCGAGTTCGTCCACGACGGACTCGGCTCCCAGTCCGCGGTGGGCGGCGGCGGCCGTTACGACGGCCTCTCCGAGATGATCGGCGGCCCGGCGCTGCCGTCGGTCGGCTGGGCGCTCGGTGTCGACCGTACGGTTCTGGCGCTGGAGGCCGAGGGCGTGAAGCTGGACCTGCCGCCGTCGACGAGCGTCTTCGCCGTCCCGCTCAACGAGGAGGCCCGCCGGGTGCTGTTCGGTGTGGTCACCCAGCTGCGCCGGGACGGCGTCGCCGCCGACTTCGCGTACGGCGCCCGGGGTGTGAAGGGCGCGATGAAGGCGGCCAACCGCTCGGGTGCGCGCTACGCCGTCCTCGCCGGCGACCGCGATCTCGCCGAGGGCGTCGTCCAGCTCAAGGACATGGAGTCGGGCGAGCAGAACGCGGTCCCGGTGTCCGGGGCCGCCGAAGCGCTGCGCAAGCTTCTGGCCTGAAAGCGACCGGGCGCCGGTGGACCCGCGAGGACGCCCCACCGGCGTCCGGGGGCGCGTCCACCGGCGCCCCGGGCGCGGACCGGACCCGGGCGCAGGCGGCCCGGGCCGCTACAGCAGCCCCAGCCGCATCGCGCTGGTCACCGCCGCCGTCCGGTCGTCCACCCCCAGCTTCCCGAACACGCGCAGCAGATGCGTCTTCACCGTCGACTCGCCGATGAACAGCCGCCGGCCGATCTCCGCGTTGGTGCACCCCTCCGCGACCAGCCGCAGCACCGCCGTCCCCCGGTCCGACAGCCGGGGCCCCTCCGGCCGGGTGCGGAGCCGGTCGACCAGCCGCGCGGCCACGGACGGCGCGAGCACCGTCTCGCCGCGGGCCGCCGCCCTGATCGCGTCGGCCAGTTCACCGCGGGCCAGGTCCTTCAGCAGATAGCCCGCCGCACCCGCCTCCACGGCCCGCAGGATGTCCCCGTCCGTCTCGTATGTCGTCAGCACGATGACCCGGCACGGCAGCCCGGCCGCCCGCATCCGGTCGATCGACTCGACGCCCCCGCCGCCCGGCATCCGCAGATCCATCAGCACGATGTCCGGGCGCAGTTCGGCGCTGAGGGCCTCGGCCTGCGGCCCGCTGGACGCCTCGCCGACCACCTCCAGATCGGGCTCGGCGCCCAGCATCCCGCGCAGTCCCTCCCGTACGACGGGATGGTCGTCGGCCAGCAGGACACGGATCACGGACGGCTCCTCTCGGGGTGCTGCGGCAACGGCAGCCGTACGGAGACGGTGGTGCCCGCGCCCGGTGCCGTACGCACCTCGGCCGCGCCGCCCACCTCGGCGGCGCGGGAGCGCAGTCCCCGGAGCCCGTAGCCGGGACGGGGCACGCCGTCGTCGAAGCCGCGGCCGGTGTCCGTGACGGACAGCAGCAGCCGGGTGTCGGTGTAGGCGAGGGCGGTGGAGACGGCCGCTCGTGGGCCCGCGTGTTTGGCCGCGTTGGCGAGGGCCTCCTGACAGGCGCGCAGCGCCACCACCTCCAGGGCGGGCTCCAGGGGGCGGACCCGGCCGGTGACCTCCAGGGCGGCCGGGGAGCCGTGACGGGCGGCGAGTCTGCGCAGCGCGTCGTCGAGATCGGCGGGGGCGCCCCCGGCGACCAGGGCCCGTGCCTCGGCGAGGTTCTGGCGGGCGGTGTCCGCCATCATCCCCAGATGGCGGCGGGCCGCCGGCGGATCCCGGTCCAGCTCCGACTGCACCGCCTGGACGAGCATCAGCAGGCTGGTGAATCCCTGGGCGAGGGTGTCGTGGATCTCGCGGGACATCCGCTCCCGTTCACTGAGCGCGCCATGGGCCGCCGACAACCGGGACACCTCCTTCTGGCTCGCCTCCAGCTCGGCGATCAGCTCGGCCCGCTCCCGGCTCTGCTCGATGATGCGGATGATCCAGTGTCCGAACACCGCCGAGAACGCGAGGGCGATCACGGTGGACAGGGCCGGGAAGAACAGCTCCCCGGCGCCGGGCCGACGCAGGGCGGCCCAGACCGCCACCGGTACGACATTGACCAGGGCCACCGCCACCAGCGCGGGCCGCATCGGCAGCAGCATGAAGCACTGGGGGACGAGCGCGAAGGTCGCGATCCGCATCTCGCCCACCAGGATCGCGGGCGGCAGCAGCAGGAGCACCGCTCCGGCGACATAGACGAGCGAGCGCCGCCCGTCCGTGACCCGCCCCGACAGCACGGGCCGCCCCACCACCACGTACCAGGGCAGCAGCAGCACGAACAGTCCGGCGGCCGCGGCCCGGACGGGGACACCGGGGCCCGACGACCCGAGCGTGAAGGCCAGGGTCGCCGCCCAGATGACCGCGAAGTACCAGTCCCAGGACCGATACTCGCCGTCCCACACATGCCGCTCCCGCGCCCGAGCGCGCGGACTCAGCCGTCGTCCCGGCTCTTCCAGCGGAAGGTCAGCAGACACAGCACCAGTCCTCCGACGCACCAGGCGCCCAGTACCAGGGCGACGAGGCCGGACTCCCAGCCGCCGCTCGGTTCCAGCACGACAGCCGACTCCGGCAGGAACACTCCGCGCAGGCCCTGGACCATCCACTTCAGCGGGAACAGCGCCGCGACGCTCAGCATCCAGTCGGAGAGACTGGTGATCACGATATACACACCGGAGATGAACTGGAGTACCCGGAACGGCAGCGTGACCACGGACGAGGCGCTCTGGGCGGACTTCGGCACACTGCTGATCGCGATCCCGAGCAGGGTGCACGACGTCAGTCCCAGCACGAAGATCCAGCCGAAGGTGAACCACTTCTCCGGGCCCGCCGGAAGGTCCACGTCGTAGAAGACCGTGCCGACCGCCAGCAGGACCGCCGTCTCCAGGACAGCGTTGACCAGCACCAGCCAGACCTTGCCCAGGAAGTACGCGCTGGGCGGCATCGGGGTGCCGCGAAGCCGGCGCAGCTGCTTGTGGTCCCGCTCGATCGCGATGGAGACACCGAGGGACTGGAAGCTGGTCGACATGATGCCCGCCGCGATCATCGCCGGCACATAGAGCTGGGAGGCGGTGATGCCGCCGTCCTTCACGTCGTCGCCGAAGATCGAGGCGAACAGGACCAGCAGAACGACAGGGAAGGCGAAGGTGAACACGGCCTGCTCGCGCTGGCGGAAGAAGCCCCGGATCTCCAGGGCGCCGCGCAGCAGCCCGAGCCGCCAGGCTCCGGGGAGGGGCCGGGGCGTCCGGATCGCGGGCCCGGCTTCGGTGGCGGTGCTCATCGCGTGGCCCCGCTCTCGCCGCTGTCCTGCCCGGTGAGCCGGAGGTAGACGTCCTCCAGCGAGGGCCGGCTGATCAGCAGACCGGGGATCTCGCCGCCGTGGCGGCGCCCCAGCCCGACGACGGTACGGGTGGGGGTGGAGGTCTGCTCGCTGCGGTGGGTGCCGTCCGGCGCCGTCCAGGTGACCGTGGCCAGGCCGCCGTACCGCTCGCGCAGTGAGGCCGGGGTGCCCTCGGCGACCACGCTGCCCCGCGCGATCACCGCGATACGGTCGGCCAGCGCCTCGGCCTCCTCCAGATGGCCCAGTTCTCGTATAGCTGCCGCCAAGTGGCGAGTAACGCTGAGTAACCATTTGGCAACGGGTTGGAACTATCCGCTTCACTTCCGCCGGCAGGTCGCCACGATGTGGTGATCACCTGTTCGGAGCGAGGAGTGCGCGGGTGCGGCAGGACTGGGAGCCGGAGGACCTCATCGAGGTCTGGACGCTGCTCGAAGACGACATGAAGCGGCTGCGGAACAAGTCCGGGGCGAACCGGCTGGGCTTCGCGATGCTGCTGAAGTTCTTCGAGGTGGAGGCCCGCTTCCCGGAGACCGGCAGGGAAGTCCCGGCCGCCGCGGTGGGTTACGTGGCCCAGCAGGTGAAGGTGCCAACGGACCAGTGGGCGGCGTACGACTGGCAGGGCGACCGGATCAAGCGCCACCGCAAGGAGATCCGTAAAGCCTTCGGGTTCCGGGCGGGCACGGAGGACGACCAGGAGCGGCTGGCCGAGTGGCTGACAGCCGAACTGTGCGCGGTGGAACTGTCGCGTGACCGGCTGGCGGAGGCGGTGGTAGCCCGTTGCCGCAACGACTTCGTCGAGCCGCCGGCCCCGGCCAAGGTGCGGCGCCTGGTGGGCAAGGCGGTCAGGGACTTCGACACGCGGTTCTGCCGTACCACCGTGGACCGGCTGTCCCACGCGACCCGCTCGCGGCTGGAGGACCTGGTCGCGGGCAGCGAAGGCCGCGACGAGACAGCCGAGGACCAGGCGGTGGCCGGGGGCGGCCGGTCGTTCTTCACCGAGCTCAAGGCCGACCCGGGAGCCCCAGGGCTGGAGAGCTTGTTCGCGGAGGTGGACAAGCTCCAGCGGGTGCGGAAGCTGGATCTTTCGGCCGACCTGTTCGCGGACGTGTCGGAGAAGCAGGTGGACGCCTGGCGGGCGCGGGCGGCGAAGGAGTACCCGGCGAACCTGGAGCGGATGAAGCCGCCGATGCGCCTGACGTTGCTGGCCGCGCTGTGCCATGTGCGGCACACCGAGATCACCGACTCGCTGGTGGAGCTGTTCATCCAGCTGGTACTGAAGATCAACACCCGGGCGGAGAAGAAGGTCGACAAGGAGCTGACCGGTGAGCTGAAGAAGGTGCGGGGCAAGGAGGCGATGATGCTGCGGGTCGCCGAAGCGGCCTTGTCCGAGCCCTCCGGCTCGGTCCGCAAGGTGATCTACCCCGTCGTCGGTGGGGAGAAGACGTTGAAGGCCCTCGCCGCGGAGGCCGCGGCGAACGAGGCGAAGTACAAGGCGCGTATCCGCACCGTGCTGCGATCGGCGTACTCGGCGCACTGGCGGCGGATGCTCACCCCGCTGTTGAAGGCGTTGGCCCTCAAGTGCAACAACACCGCCTACCGGCCGGTGATGGACGCCATCGACCTGCTCCAGCGGTACCTGGAGCAACCGCTGAAGGAGGGCGCGTTCTTCGACGCGGCGGAGACCGTGCCGCTGGAAGGTGTGGTCCCCGATCAGTGGCGGGCCGCGGTGGTGGACGACAAGGGCCGCGTCGAGCGCATCCCCTACGAGCTGTGCGTGCTGGTCAGCCTGCGCGAAGCGTTGCGTCGCCGGGAGATCTGGGTGGTAGGGGCGAACCGGTGGCGTAACCCGGAGGACGACCTGCCGCAGGATTTCGAGGACAACCGGGACGTGCACTACGACGCGATCCAAAAGCCCCAGGACCCGGCGAAGTTCATCGCGGAGTTGCAGAGGATGCACCGTGAGGCCCTGGACCGGTTCGAGGCCGCACTGGCCAACGACACCACGGGCGGGGTGGCGATCGTCAAGAAGAACGGCGAGGGATGGATCAAGGTCTCGCCGCGGCCCAAGCAGGAGGAGCCGGAGAACCTGGTCGCGGTGAAGGGAGAGATCGAACGGCGCTGGGGCACCATCGATCTGCTGGATATCCTGAAGTACGCGGAGTTCGACACCGACTTCATCGCCGAGTTCACCACGGTGGCCACCCGCGAGAACCTGTCCCGGGAGGTGCTCCGGAGAAGGCTGCTTTTGGTCCTGTTCGGACTGGGCACGAACATGGGGATCAAGCGTGTCGCGGTGACGGGCAAGCACGGTGAGTCGGAGGCGACGCTTCGCCGGGTGCGGCACCTGTTCGTGAACCGGGCCAACATGCGCGCGGCCCTGGTGAAGCTGGTCAACGCCACCTTCGCGGCCCGCGACGAGATGTGGTGGGGCACCGGGACGGCGTGCGCCTCCGACAGCCGCAAGTTCGGCGCGTGGTCATCCAACTTCATGACGGAGTGGCACCAGCGGTACCGGGGCCCGGGGGTCATGATCTATTGGCACGTGGAACGAAAATCGGTGTGCATCTACAGCCAGCTGAAGTCCTGTTCGGCCTCCGAGGTCGCGTCGATGATCGAGGGCGTGCTGCGGCACTGCACCGACATGGAGGTCGACCGGCAGTACACCGACACCCACGGTGCCTCCATCGTCGGGTTCGCGTTCGCGTACATGCTCGACTTCATGCTGATGCCGAGGCTGAAGAACATCGGGCGGGCGAGGCTGTACCGGCCGGCGGCGGGCGAGGACAAGAACTGGCCGCACCTGGCCCCGGTACTCTCCACCCGCACGATCGACTGGGACCTCATCGCCCAGCAGTACGACCAGATCGTGAAGTACACCACCGCGCTCAGGCTGGGCACCGCCGAGGCCGAGCAGGTCCTGCGCCGCTTCACCAAGGGCGGCCCCAAGCACCCGACCTACCAGGCGATCGAGGAGCTGGGGCGCGTGGTGCGCACGGCGTTCATCTGCGACTACCTGTCGGATGCGGAGATGCGCAAGGAGATCGGTGAGGGCTTGCAGGTGGTGGAGAACTGGAACTCGGCGAACTCCGACCTGTTCTACGGCAAGGACGGCGACCTGGCGGGTGCGGACAAGGAGAGCCAGGAGGTCTCCATGCTCGCCCTGCACCTTTTGCAGAGCAGTCTCGTGCATGTGAATACATTGCTGGTACAGCGGGTTCTGGCCGACCCGAAGTGGGCGGACACGCTCACCGAGGCGGACCGGCGGGGTCTGTCGCCGCTGTTCTGGACCCACGTGAACCCGTATGGCCGGTTCGAACTGGATATGAACAGCCGTCTCGACCTGGACCTTGCGGCCACCGGGGCCACGGTGCCCGGCCCGCGCAGTCCACAAGGCGAGTCGGTCGGCGCTCCGAGCTGAGCTGGCAAGGACGGGGCAGCCCCCTCTCGGGCTGCCCCCGTCCGGTGCGTCCCGGCGCCCCCGTCGGAGAGCCGGGCTACCGGAAGAGCGCAGGTCCCAGCCGTCGCCAGCGGGGTTCAGGGTGGGGGCGTGGGTGGCGGATGCGTTCCGGCGCGTCGTACGCGGTGTTTGTGACGAACAGCCTGCGCATTGGGCGCCATCACCCGCTCCGTGCACGACGTGCGCGGCCCGCGCTTCGGGCCCGTCAACGGCCCGGGGTACGCCACGTGGGGCGGGGCGATGATCGTCTTGGACCGCTTCCTGAACACCCGCTGACTGTCACCAGATTTCGTGGTCGATCCCGGTCGTGACGATGCGCAGCGCGCTGAACGCCGCGTACGGCCGGTCGTGTGAGCTGATCCCGCCGTACGACGGCATTGGCACCTTCGGAAGCAGGTCGAGTACCGCGCTGAGCTGTCCCTGCTCGGCCGCCTGGAGGAGCAGGTCCGCGGTCGGCCCCTGCCGCTGTGCTGGAGGGATTTGGGCGATTTCCGCGTACCTGCGGGCGAGGTCCTCGTCCACCGGCTCCCTCGGTTCCGTGACCGCCAGGCCGTTGCGCTCGGCCCACTCGTGCAGCAACTCTGTCTGCCCGTGCTGCCGAAGAAGGTGCACCACCGTCCACTCGCCGAACCAGTCCTCCGCGTCACGCAGGATTCGTTCGGCGAGGTCGGCCCTGCCCTTGCGCAACGCGTAACCGACGAACGGAACGCCGGCGCGGTGGCCGGGGTCGCCGGTGCCCTCGTCCAGCAGGGCGCGCGCCTCGTCCTGTCGCCCGCACTCCAGCAGCGCCCATACGAGCGGCAGGCGATGCTCCCACTCGCCGTTCTGTTCGCGCAGGATCTCTCGTGCCCTCGCGAACCACCGGTCAGCGCGCTCCCGGTCGCCCTGCGCCGCGTATGCCCCGCCCACGGCGGCACCGGCGCGGGCCTGACTGCCCCACATCGTCGCGTACCACACCGGCTCGTCCCACTGCCCCTCGCAGGCCGTCTCGTAATCGGCGAAGAGCGAGCGCGCGGCGTCCGGTAGCCCCGCAGCCGCCAGGACCGTGGCGGCCTCGGCCGCCATGAACGGGCGGCGGCCCTCCGGGGACGCCTCGACCAGCGCGCGCACGCCGTCCGGCTCGCCCCGCCGGGCCCGGATGAGGGCCGCCTCGTGGAGGGCCTCGCCGGGCCACGGAAGCTCATCCACGCCGTACTCCACGACTGCTTCGAGAAAGGACCGGAACAGGTCGTCCACGGTGGCCGGGCCGGGCGGTGGCCACTCCTCGGCTTCCGGCGCCCGCGCGGCGCGGCCGCGGAACGGCTGCAGATCCACGCGCAGCGGCCCGTCGACCCGTTCCGCTGTGGTGGGAGCGTCGGGGAAGACGTCCAGCCGTCCCCAGTGAACAGGCCAGGCGTGGCGGCGATCCACCGCCCACGCGAGCGCCGCGGCCAGGTCTCCTTCCCGTTCGGGAGGGGCAATCACGATGCCCTCCGGGAAGGCGACCGCCCAAGTGTCTTTATCGAGGGCGAACGTGGGATTGGGCCCCCGCCGTATCTTCTCACCAAGGTCGCCGCCGTCGAGGAGCAGCGGACGTGGCGCGACGGGCTGCCGCAGCAGGGTGAAGTCGCCGATGACCTCGCCGGTGTCCGCACGCAGGAAGCGCAGCACGGTCGGCCCCATCGCCACCAGCACATCGTCGGCGCCCCAGTGCAACCCGGTCGCCTTCTTCGGAGCGTTGAGCGTGCGTAGGCGCTCCGCGCGCTCGTCGTTCAGTGACCAGACCTCGATCCGACCATCGGCGGTGAGGCACGCCGCGCGGTCGCCGTCAGGCGCCCAGGCCCAGGCTTCGACCTCCAGGTCGCCTCTCGGCGCCGGGACCGCTACGTCGAGGTCATAAAGGTGCCGACCGGTCCGGTCCACGATCCCAACGCGCGGGCGTTCATCCTTGTGCCCCGTGGGGACGACGACGGCGAGTCGCGTCCCCCAGGACAGGTAGACAGTCTGGAACGACTCATCGAAATACCCTGGACTGGTGGCGATGTCCCGGCCGGTCGCCGCGTCCGCGATCACCAGCTCGCCGTCGCGGTGGTAGGCCAGCAGGGTCTCGTCCCTGCTCCATACGGCGGACGGATTCCAGCGGTTCTTGTCACCCTGGACGATCCAGGTGACCTCACCCGAGGCGACATCGATCGAGCAGATCCTCCCATCCTGCAAGCTCCCGTACAGCCGCTTCCCGTCCCGCGACCAGACGGGCCACTCCAGGACGAAGCCCTCCTCGTCCTCATCCTGGTCTTCGTCCTCGTCATAGTCTTCGTTTTCCATAGCCGGTACCGTCGTGGTCTCCAGGCCGGAGAACTCCACGATCGAGCCATAGGTCCCGGAATTCTCGTCCATGACGTACGCACGCAGCCCGTCGGGCGAGAGCGCGAACGGGTCGGGACGGCCGTTGTATGTGAGGCGGACGGTCGCGATCGGCTCGGCGTCGGCGCCGAAGGGGTCCCACACACCGACGTTGCTGGCCCGGTACTCCACGGCCAGCCGGGTCTCGTCGGCCGACCACTCGATCGTCCCGCCGTACCCAGGCCAGCCAATCCCGCCCACGATTCCGTCGATGACGTTCACACAGCGGCCGGCGGCGACCTCCCAGATCTGCAGGGTGGCCCCGTCCTCGTAGTCGTCGCCGCCGAAGTCGCCGACCGCGAGGTAACGGCCCGACGGGCTGAGCGACTGCGAAGTGATCTCGACGCGGTGCACATCGGGATGGCGCAGCAGAGCCCCGCGCTCGCGGATCCGCTCGGTCGCGAGTTGGTGCGCCTCGCTGACGCCGTGGGCGCGTTCCAGTTCCTGCAGCGCTGCCCGCAACGGGAGCAGATCGCGCACAGGCTCGAACGCGGCCCGGTCCTGCGCGCCCAGCGCGTCCAAGATGGCACGCTTCGTCATGTCGGTGATCTTCATAGCCAGCGATGGTAGGGGCCACCACCGACAGTCGCGCATCACTCCTCGATGGCAGTAGCGCTCGACCGGGCGAAGACGGGTCCCCGGGTCCCCTTGAGAGCGCCCGGCGTTGCGGTATCGCCCTGAAGTGCTCGTACCCGCCGCGAAACGACAGTTCGACTCCGCCAGCTCGGGCAGGTCCGCTGGTCCGCCTTCGTATGTCCTTGTCTGCCCCTAGACGAGTCATTCCGAATGCTGGCGGTGTGTCTGGGAACGCAGACAGGGCGTCCAAGATCGTTCTGTGACGAATGAGCTGGACGCCCTGCTGA